>JAZNJF010000042.1:0-11529 GCA_045577885.1 Thermoguttaceae bacterium
TCGGTAATTTCTTCGGTCTTTTTCTTAACGCCGGTATACGTCAGGTTCAAGGTTTGCGTCGCGACGTCGGAATCGACGACAAGCTCCTTCGCCTTCGAATCGCGAGCCGAAATCAATCCGGAGAAGGTCGCCGAAGCGTTCGCGTCGTCGGACGCGACGCCGACTCGCAGCGCCGTTTGGTTCCCTTGCAGAACGATATTGTTCGCAATTTCGACGCCGTCGCCGAACGCGATCGCTCGCGTTTGGTCGTTTTTGTCGGTTCGCGAGTAGACGACGACGCCGTCGCCGAACGCGCCGTCGTTTTCGACGCGAACGGTTCCGCCGACAAGATTCGTCGTAAAGGCGTTCGTCGCCGTTTCGCCGGTCGCCGCGTCGACTTCGCCGCGACTGTCTCCGGCGAGCGTCAGCGTTCCGGTTCCCTTTTTCGTCAAGGCGGCGTCCTTGCCCCCCGCGACGATTTTTCCGTTGAACGTTTCGTCTTCGCCGTCGGCGGCGCCTTGCGAAACGGTCAGCGTTCTCCCGCCGAGGTCGAGCGTTCCGCCCTCGCCGTTCGAGCTTTTCAGGTTGACGACCGTTTGATCCGCGCCTAAGCGAACCGTCCCGCCGTCGACGTCGAGATCGGAATATTCGCTAACGACGCCCGTTTTCGCCGCGACGAGCGTCCCGTCTTGAACGACCGTGTCTCCGGCGTAACTCGACTTGTCGACCGATTCGAGGATCAACGTTCCGGCGCCGGTCTTCACGAGCCCCGCGTCGTTCCCGTACGAACCGTCCGCGTTCGGCTTCGAGTCTTTCGACCCGGCGACGCCGCCGATTCCGTTCGACAGCGTGTAAGTCGCGCCTTCGGCGACTTCGATCTTCATGTCGTTGAGGAGGAAAACGCCGCCGCCGATCGCTTCGCCGTTTCCGGCCGTTCCGCCGCCGCCCAAACCTCCGACCGCGACGTTTCCGGCGATTTTGCCCGCCTCCGCGTCGGAGACGACGAACGTAACGTCCGCGTCGGCGCCGATAAAGATCGCGCCGCCGAGCCCGGCTCCGCCGCCGCCCGTTCCGCCGCCTTTAGTATCGTCGAATTTTTCGCTGGTCGTTCCTTCGACGTAACCTCCGTTCCCGGCGCCAAAACCGCCGAGCCCGCCGGTCAACGTCGAAGCGCCGCCCCCGCCGCCGGCGCCGAAGCCGCCGTCGCCCCCTTCGAGAGCGCCCGCGCCGCCGCCTCCGCCGAAGCCGCCGTCGCCGCCGAGACCGGTCGAACCGCCGCCCCCGCCGCCGAATTCGGAGTTGCCGCCGACCGGCGTCGTGTTGCCGTTCAAATGCCCGAACGAATCGGCGTTATCGGTCGACGTTTGGCCGCCGTTCCCCGCCGCGACGTAATCCTTCGCCGTCGCCGAGTCGGCCTTGGCGTTCGCGCCGTCGACGGCAATCCCGCCGCCGTCCGCCGCGCCGTATTTCAATTGCGAACCGTCGCCGCCGTCGCCGCCGAGACCGCCGCCCCCCGCGTAAGAGTAAGACTCTTGCAAAACGGAGCCGCCGTTCCCGCCGACCGCTTTGTTGTTCGTCGCCGAAACGTCGCTCAAGACGACTTTCCCGCTCAACGCGAAGATCGCCGCCCCGGCGCCCATTCCGCCGCCGCCCCCGTTCGCGCCGTCGCCGCCGTTTCCGCCTTGCGCGACGCAGTTGGAGAAGGTCGTCGACGCGATCGTAACGGTCGCGCCCGCTTTTTCGGAGTCGACGATCAACCCGCGATACGCGCCGTCGCCGTCGATTTTATACCCGGCGCCGTCGATCGTCAGCGCTCCGCTCGGCGTTCCGGTCAACGCGACGTTGCCGGTAATCGTCGGAAGCGCGCCCGTAATCGCGACGTCGCCGGTAAGAACGATCTTATAATCGTCGCCGGTCGAGCCGTTGAACTCGTTAATCGCGGCGCTCAACTCCGAATGATTCGAAACGTAACGAACGACTTCGGCGCCGGAAACGATCGGCGCGCACCCGAAGAGCGCGAAATAAAGAATCGCGCCTCTCCACTTTTTCGACGTTTGCGGCGTTCTCGTCTTCCTTTTCGACGCTTTCGTCTTTTTCGATGAAAAACGCATTTTTATCCTTCCTTGAATCCTTTTTGCGTCCTCGCGGAGCGCCGCGGCCCTCGACCGCAACCGCGACGCTTTTTTTTCGTTAAAGGTCGCGCAAAACTTACAAACGGCGTCTCCTTACGCCGTCCCCAAACGTCGATTCGTCAAAGCGCGTTTAGCGCTCAAGAAAGCGCGTCGCGTCGTTCGGGTTCCTACTCGTTCGTATCGACTCGAAGCAAAGTAAAGTTTTTACTTTTTTTTCGAATAGTAGCAAATTTTACAAATTTTCCAAAAAAATCGCAAGAGCAAACGACGCGAGGCCGACAATATTCCGTCCGCAAGATTATCGAACTGAATTTCAAAAAAAGAAACCGCTTTCAACGACGCGCCGCTCGTCGATAAACGCGTCGAAAAAACATTTCCCTCTTTATTGCGACAAATCCGCCGCGTTCTCCGCAAAATTTATAAAGTCGCGCCGTTAGAAAAACGAAACGCCGCTTTGCGCGCGCGTCGGCCGCCTAAAGAAAAAACTTGAGAAGAAACGCAAAAAGTTCCCCAAATACGCCTTGACTTACCCCCCGGTTATAGGCTATTATACGCGTAATCTTCAGCATAAGCCGTCTAACCCATATAGTCGGGAAAGTCGGCGCGTTAAATTGGAGCGTTTATGCTGAAACGACGGTCGCTTCGCCGAACGGTTTGCAAAAAATACCGGAAAGAGATTAAATTTTTCCTCCGTTCTCGCCTCGAGACGCGTACTTTTTTGCGAACGACGTTTCGAATCGATCGTTCGAGCCGCTCGCCGCGTCGGCCCGCGCGCTCGTTCGCGTCGTTCGTCGCTCCGTTTAAGTCGTTATTTTCAACGGCTTAAAAACATCAAATTCGCGATTTTTCGCGTTTCCCTTTGTTTTACTCGTCGCCTTATGTCCAACGCCAAAACGCTCCGCCCCGTCGTCGCCGTTCCTCGAACCGCTTCCGTTTTCGAATCCGCCGTCGAGAGTTTCTCGCCGCGCCGAAACGGCGATTCCCGACGCCGCGCTTTTCCGCATTTCCTTGTCGCGCCGGTCAAATACGAGAAAAATTACTCTTATCCGCTCCTCGTTTGGTTGCACGACTTCGCGTCGAGCGAAGCCGAACTTTTCGACGTCGCTCCGCAAATTTCGACGCGCAACTACGTCGCGGTCGCTCCGCGCGGTCTCGGAGCGGTCCATTCCCGGGTCGTCGGCGCTCGCCGCCCCAACGGGCGTTTTGTCGCCGAACGTTCGCGCGAAGAGACGTATTACGACTGGCCGGAAACCGACGAAGGCGTTTCGGAAGCGGAAAATCTCGTCTTTTATTCGATCGACCAAGCGTTGGCCAAGTTTAACGTTCACCGTCGCCGCGTTTTCCTCTTGGGCCGCGGAACCGGAGGAACGATGGCGCTCCGCGTCGCGCTCCGCAACCCTCGCGAGTTCGCCGGAGTCGTTTCGATCGACGGCGCCTTCCCGACGCTCGAACGTCAACCGCTCCGCAACTGGCGCGAAGCTCGCGATCTGCCGATTTTGCTGACGACCGGGCTCGGTTCCTCCGCGATTCCGCAACTGACGCCGAACCAATTGCGCCTCTTCCACACCGCCGGCCTTACGGTCGTTATTCGTCAATATAACGAGCGCCCGAACGAAGAAAACGCCGCCGCGACGCGGATGAAAAAGATTCTTCTCGACGTCAATCGTTGGACGATGGAGCGCGCGCTGAACCCGCAGGCGCCGATTTCCGAAATGTTTTAAGTTTCGGCCCCGGCCCGCTCGCTCGGCTTGCCCATTCCCCCCTTTTTAACGTCTCCCCTATTTTTTACTTCAAACTTTAACGTTTGCGTCGACTCTTCCGGTCGCCGCTCCGCCGACGCGTTATGAACGAAAGGCTTCCCGACCTCGCCGCCGCGTCGGCCTCTTATTGGCTCGACCTCGAACGACGTCTCGACGCGATTTTGCGCCGCTCCAACGAACGGCTCGACGCGTTGACGACCGACGCGAACGTTCGAGCGTTGAGTCGAACGTTCGCCGATTTCCCGAAACGCGCTCCCGCGCCCCCCGTCCGTTATTCGCTCGAACTTGGACGCGTTCGTTTAACGCCGTCCGAACTCGACGCGCTCGGGCCCGACTCGATCGTTCCGCTTTCGACCGCTTCCGACGGCGCCGTCGTGCAAATTTGGGCCGACGGTCGGCTCCAAGGTCGCGGCGTCCTTCTCGTCGTCGACGGCAAGCTCGCCGTTCGCGTCGAAGAACTCGAATCTCGCTAATCTTCCGCCGTTTACCCGCTCAAAAACGCGTTTCTTTTTCGCTATTCAAAAACAAAACAAAAAAACGACGAACGCGTTAACGTTCGCCGTTTTCTTAATAAGACCAAGCGCGATTTTAAGCGCCAAAACGACTTATCGGCTCAATAACGATAAAACAAGCCGAACGGTCCGACCGGGTACGCCGCCTTCATTTCGGTAACGTAAATATTTTTGAACCAAACTTGGCAACCGTGATCTTGCAAGAAAATACGCCCGACCGCCGTCGTTCCAAATTCTTTCATATCCTTGAACTTGCTCTTGCCGACCAACTTGTTCCACTCCGGCGATCCGACGTTAATCGAAACGATCAGCTCGTCGTTCAAGTAATGCTCGATGCGATTCCCCATCACGACGATTTTTCCGCGATTGAATTCGCCCATCTTAATCTTCGACGTGCCCTCGCGGGGAACGACGACGTCGTACAACGAAGCGGTTTGGTAACGCGGCGGATTTTTCGCGTCGTTAATATCGTCGTAAATTTGATATTCGCACCCAAGGCCGTAACCTTTAGTGTTCCAAGAACGATATTTAACGCCGCTATTTCCTTTTTCGCTGATTTTAAATTCGAATTCTAAGACGAAGTTTTCGAATTTTCCGTCGAAGTAAAG
The DNA here is from genome assembly GCA_045577885.1 of Thermoguttaceae bacterium. Lineage (GTDB taxonomy): Bacteria > Planctomycetota > Planctomycetia > Pirellulales > Thermoguttaceae > RUG369. Next base: position 4,992 of record JAZNJF010000042.1, read on the forward strand.
GTCGCCGCCGTTCTTTTCGCGGAAGATCGTTCCGTCGACGACTTTCCAGCCTTCGCCCGGCGCGCCTCCTTCGACGGAAGTCCAACCGCTCAAATTGACGCCGTTGAAGAGCGGCGTTTTAAGGCCGTCGACAACGTAAAACGCCGCGTCGCCGCTTCCCGCGGGCGCCGGTAAAATCGTCGCGCCGTCGACGCCCGCGCCGAGTTGGCGCTCTCCGAACGCGACCAACTCGCAACGTTCTTGTCGCGCTTCTCGCCAAGCGCGGCAAAAACCGCCGTCGAAAATTTTCGCTTCCGCCGAAGAAGTCGCGCACATCGCCGCGACAACCGTTCCCAACGCGACGCGCAACGCGGCGCCGCGCCCCAATTTAAAACGAATCATTAACAACCTCTCAATACCGCGCTCGTCGGCGACGGTTCGTTTTCGCTCAAAACCGAAAACGCGTTCGCCGCGCGACGCCGCTTTAACTCAATAATCGACGCCCGATCGACGTTTCCGTCGTTCGTTGGCCCAAAATTGCAAAACGCCTATTTCATCAACCGCAATTTTGCCGCGTCGCGTCGACTTCCCAATCGACGCGTTCACTACAATCATTCTAAACCGACAATTCTTTTTTACCAGTAAAATCTTCCAAATCCTACCAAAGTTTCCAAAATCATTGCCGATTTTTCCCATTTTTTCGATTTTAACGATTCTTTCAAAGCGAGTAAATTGCTCTTGCCCATCGCCCGGAAAAAATGTTATACTCCCTCTGTTTTACCGCGAAGTTAAAGCCTTCGTTTGCAATACGAATTTTATTTTTTGCAACATCTGTCGGTTTCGCCGTTTTTTTCTTTTTTTCGGAAGGAAAAAGCGCCCCAACCGCCGTCGGGAGCGTCAATGTTTTCGCCGCGCCGTCCTTATCGTTCGATTTGCGCCCGCCTTGCCGACCGTTTTTATCGATACGTTCGTTATCGTCGCGTCGGTTTATTCGTCGTCGCGACCTCCGTCCCTTGCCTCGGTCTCGTTTTCTATTTGGACGAACCGCGAAACGTTCGGAGCGTCGCCCAACGTTTATTCGCTCAAGACCCCGCCGACTTTAACGTTCGCTCCGACGCCGCGCCTCTCGCCTCCCGCTCTTATTACGACGGCGCGGAAACGATCGGTCGCGTCGGACACGAGGCGATTTTACGTCGCGATATTCTTCATCAAATGAAAAAATTCGCGCATATGCAATATCTTGAGGAAATCGCCAAACTTCCCGAAGAGGTTCGCGAAGCGCGTCGCCAAGAGTACAAGCAAGGAATTTTAGACCAATATTTAAACAGCGAAGAGATATTCACGCAAATCCTCGACAATCATATTCGCAAACTATTATTCTATAACGACTACGTCGTTAGCCGCCCTAAAGATCAAATCGAAGAGCAAACGAAGCAGCTCGAAGCGGAATTCGACTCCAAAATGGTTCCGGAGTTAAAAAAAACGTTCGGTTGCAAAACGCAAAAAGAGCTGGAAGATTATTTCGAACGCGAAATCGGCAGCGATTACGCGCAAGAAAAGCGGATCTTTATGCAACAAACGCTCGGCGAACTTTGGATGAATTACAATCTCGGCGAAGAGGATTTTGACCCGACCGTCGTCGATTTGCGCCGTTATTACGACGCCAACCGCGAAATTTATCGAGTCAAAGCGCGCGTTCGTTGGCAGGCGATGACCGTTTATTTCGGTCGGCAACGTTCGAAAGAGGAAGCGCGCCGCAAAATTGCGCATATGGGAAACGCCGTTCAAGCGGAGCCCGACCCAAAACGTCAAGAAACGCTCTTCGCCGAGGTTTGCCGCGTCGACTCGGAAGACGTTTTCGCGGCGCAAGGCGGTTATCGCGATTGGACGGAGCGCGGTTCGTTGCGTTCGCAAGTCGTCGAAAACGCGATTTTCAGCGAAGATTTACCGGTCGCGACGCTTAGTCGAATTTTAGAAGACGAGAACAGTTTAACGATCGCGCGGATTATCGAACGCGTTCCGGAACGAGTCAAGAGTTTTCCGGAAGTTCAAGAGGAAGTGCGCGAAAAACTGATCGCCGACCGTCGCGAAGCGATGCGCAAAATATACGAAGAGCGGTTGAGCAAACGATTTTCCATCGAAATTTACGCGATCACCCCGGAAGAACGCGAAAAATGGTTCCGCTCCGCCGAACGCGAAACCGAGTCGGCGACCGGTCGCGAAATTCGCTAATCGACGCAGTTCCCCCAAAGCGCCGTTTAAGCGACGCGCCCGGCGAGGACGCGCCGTTCCTTGTTCCTCGCCGCCTCCTTCCCCGCTCCCCATATTCGCCTATCCCGCCCGTCTTCCTCGTTCGCCCCAACTTTCGCGACTTATCCCCTTCGCCTTAATCCCTTTATTTCCCGTTTTCCGCGTTCCTTTCCTCCGCCCGCCGTCCTTTCATTTTCTCCTATTCCGCCTATTTTATGCTTTCCCCTTCCTTTCGCTCGCCGCCGCGACCGTTCGAAACGGCCCTGCTCGCCGCCTTTCCGCTCGACGCTTGGCGCTCTCGCCGGGTTTGCGTCGCGGTTTCGGGAGGCGCGGACAGCGTCGCGCTCCTTCGCGGCCTCGTTCGTCTTCCGGAAATAACGAATAATCCGGATTTGCGGCGCAATTTCTTCGTCGCGACGGTCGATCATCGCTCTCGCGGCGCGGAGTCGGACGGCGACGTCGCGTTTGTCGAAGCGTTGGCGGCGGAACTCGGCGTCGATTTTTTTCGCCGAACGCTCGATCCCGACGAGTTGGAGGCGGAGGCGCGGCGGCAAGGGAGTTGGGAGAGCGCGGCGCGAACGTTGCGTTATCGGGCGCTCGTCGACGCGGCGAAAAACGGCGGCGCCCGTTATCTCGCGACGGCGCACCATCGGGACGACCAGCTCGAAACGCTCCTTTTCCGACTCTTCCGCGGCGCCGGGTTCGACGGTCTGCGCGGCGTCCCGGCGGTTCGCCCGCTCGACGAAGCGCTCGTCCTAATTCGCCCGCTCTTGGCCGTCGGACGCGCCGAAATTCTCGCCTATTTAGCCCAACTTAACCAACCGTACCGCGTCGACTCCTCGAACGCGTCGCCGCGATACGCTCGCAACCGAATCCGCAACGAGTTGGCGCCCCTTCTCGAGTCGATTTTTCCCGGGCGTTGGGAGGCCGCGCTCCTCCGACTCGCCGAACTCGCCGCCGAAACGGAAACCTTTTTCGACGCGCAAACCGCTCCGCTCGACGCGGAAATCGCCGCCGCGAAGCGCCGCGACGCGCTTTTCGCCCGAACGCTCGACGCGCTCGACGTTCCGGTCGTTTCCCCCAACAACGCAAACAACGCGAACAACGCAAACAACGCGTCTTCGCTCAACGTCGTTATTTTGCCGCTCGAACCGTTGCGCGCGGCGCCGGAACCGCTCGTTCGCCGTTATTTTCGGCAAATTTGGCGCGACCGGAATTGGCCGCTCGCCGCGATGGGCGCCGACGAATGGCGCCGCCTCGCCGCCGCCGTCCGAAAAACGCCGCTCGACCGCCGCGCCGAACCGCAATTTCCCGGCGACGTCCGCTTGACTTTTCCGGATTCGTCGACTTTGCGGCTCGAACGCCGCGTCAAAAACGCCGATTCCGTTCCCGTCGACGCTTCGCCGCCGTTCGATTGAAAATCGCGTTGAATTTCGTCTCGCCGTCAAATTAGCGAAAATAAAACGGACGCGCAAAATAAAGCGGCAAGCGCGGCGCCGTTAAATTTTCGCCAAAACGCCCAAACAACCGCCGCCAACCCCTCAACAACGGAGAAAAGAAATGCCCATCGGAGAAAACAGCCGCCCCGTCGCCGCGATCACCGGCGCTTCGAGCGGTTTCGGCAAAATTTACGCAAGACGTTTGGCCGCCGAAGGTTGCGACCTCCTCCTCGTCGCTCGACGCGGCGCCCTCCTCGACGAAATCGCCGCCGACTTGACCGCAAAGTTCGGCGTCGCGGTCGAAACGCTCGTCGCCGACCTCTCGAAACTCGACGAAGTCGAAAAGGTCGAACGCCGTTTGGAGTCGCTCCCGACGCTTCGTTACCTCGTCAACAACGCCGGGTTCGGCGGGAACCAACGATTTCCGGACGTTTTTCTCGACGTCGAAACGGCGATGATTCAGACGCACTGCCTCGCGACGATGCGGCTGACTCGCGCCGCGCTGATTCCGATGAAAGCGCAAAACAAGAAGCGCGGCGCCGGTTTTATCGTCAACGTCGCGTCGGTCGCCGGGTTCCTCGCCGGGGACGGCGCCGCCGATTACACGGCGACTAAAGCGTTTATTATCAGCTTTTCGCGCTCGCTCCAATGCGACGTCGGCCCGATCGGCGTCCGCGTCCAGGCGCTTTGCCCCGGTTTCACCCGCACCGGCTTTCACGACGCGGAGACGATGCGTTTTTCGACGATCAAAGAAACCGTCCCGAATTTCCTTTGGCTCGACGCGGAACGGGTCGTCGACGCGTCCCTTAAAGCGTTGCGTCGCCGACTTTTCCCGCGCGTCGTTTGCATTCCGAGCTTGAAATATAAAATCGCCGTCTTTTTCGGCTCGGCGCGAGCGTTCGCCCCGTTGCGCGTCCTCTTTTCCCGGGGTCGCGTCCGTTAAAAGAGAAACGCAAAATCGAGCGTTCGCCCCGTCGCGCGTCTTCTTTTCCCGGGGTCGCGTCCGCCGACGTTCCAACGCGAACGCCGAACGCTTCCCTTTCGCCTTCCAACGCGACGCGGCGCGACGGCGCGTTTAACGTCTTGCGCCGTCGTCGGTTGGAGCGTCGCTAACGAAACGGTCGCGGTTCGCCGCAATAAGCGCAAGGTTTCGCGAGACAAAATCTCTACCAACGTCGTCAAGAAGCATTTAAGCGGTTAACGTTCGTACTCGTAAACCCGCGTTATTTGGGCGTTTCCGACGTCGTAAGCGACCGCGAGCGCCGAAGCGGTCGGCGAAAACGCCAACCTTTGGACATACGAGTTTTTACCGACGCTTGGGATTCGCCCGTAAATTTCGCGCGTTCGAACGTCCCAAATAAAAACGGCGCCGCTATTTCCCGTCGCGACCGCGACTAAATTGTCGCGTTCCGAATACGCCAATTCGGGCGCGTTCATTTTGCCGGGAATTTTCACCTCGTATTCTTCAAGCGTTTCGAGCGCGGTCGGGTCGCGAAGAACGATCTTTTTAGACGCTCTTTTCGTCGCGTCGTTTTCGGCAAGGGTAAAAATTTTCTCTTCGTTCTTTAAGTAAAGGCAATGGATCGGCGAACTTTCGTCGCCGCGCTCCCAAACCGTTGTTTTGCCGGTCGTTAAGTCGCGCGATTCCAAACGACTGTAGCTTCCGAGAAGCCAACGTTTTCCTGAATTTTGCGAACTAAACGCCGCGAAACAGATCGTTTTCGCGTTCGGAAAACCGGAATATTCTTCGACGTTAAGCGTATCGACGTCGCAAAGATATAATTTTCCGTTCCAAGCGGGAACAAGGAGTTTCGTTTCTTCGCCCTCCAAGGTCGAAAAAGCGGGCGCGGCGACGTAAGTTTCTTGACGGCAAATGGGAAATTCGCGCAAAAAGCGGTAATCGTCGGCGCTGAAGACCGCGCATAACGTCGCGGAACGAGCGACGGCGATCAGCCGGCTTCCGTTTTTAGAAAAGAGAAGTTCGCTCCAATTCCTGCGATGATCGCTCGATAATTCCGGGTCTTCCCAACAATGAATTTGGCGATAAGTTCCGGCTTCCCAAGCGATTAGCCCGCGACGGAACCGCTTGGCTTCGTCGTAAGAAACGCGAACCGCGACAAGCGCGCCGGTTTTGGGATCGAACGTTAAATCGGAAAGGCCGAATCCCGACGCTTTATTATTGATTTCAACGACGGCGCGAATAGTCGTCATGTTGGTTTTCTCCTTTTATTTTTCGCAACGTTAATCGCGACGCCGCAACGCGGACGCTTTGGACGCCGCGGAAAATCGCGAACGAACCGAACCAAGCGAGCGCGACCGTCTTCCAACGCGACACGAAGCCGCGTTTTCCGCGGAGGTTGTAAGTCGACGTTTGACGCGAGTTAACGTCGGCGCGTCCGGCGTTCCGCTTTCGCTAACGCTAGACGGCGGTTGGAGTTCGAGCGCGTCGGCGGTTTGCGGTTCGTCGTCGACGCGTTCGTTTTGGGCGGTTACTCTTCGTCGAACTCGTCTTCGTCGACGTAGCCCCAGTACTCGTCGTAAAGCGTCCCGGCGTCGGACGTTACGTTTTCGTCTTGAATGGAGCGCAGGCGACCTTTCGCGGTTTGCAGGTTTTTGCGTTGCGCGGCGATTTTGTTCGCGGCGGCGAGGAATTGGCGCAACGCGGCGCCGACTTGCGCGTTGCCGTCCGGTTCGAACATTCCGAACGTCTCGGGGAGCGCGAAATCGTGCTTAGGCGTTACGTAACCGTCGTTTAGCGCGTCGCGGATTTGTTCCCGAACGTCCGTGTCGCCGATTTCCTCGTAAGTTTGCGCGATTCGGTCGAACTCGTTCAAAAGTTGCAACAGCGGTTTTTTAATCGAGTTGCGACG
>JAZNJF010000043.1:0-5128 GCA_045577885.1 Thermoguttaceae bacterium
CCTCCGGCGCCCCCGACCAAACCGGCGGCGTCGCTTTCGTCGCAACCCAGCCCGCGTGAACGAGCCGCCCGGCGACTTTGCCGTCCGAACCGGGAGTCGCCGTCCGCCCCAAAACGCGAACCCGCGCCGAGTTTTTCGCCGTTTCCGCGTCGAGCTCGATCGCCGCCCCCTCCTCCGCGTCGGCAAGGGGACGAATCGCGAAAAACCGCTCCAAAACGGTCGCGCAACGGTCGTGAACGCCGCGAGCCGCCGCGCCGATCGCCGCCTCGTCCGCCCCGTCGAGCGACTCTTTAATAAAGTCGACGAAGCGCGCCTCCCGTTGCAACGCCGCCAACAACGTCAGCGCCGACGTCGCGTCGGAACCGCCTCGACCGCTCGCCGCGCCCGCTTCGCTCCCCACTTTTTCGACGCGTTCCTCCGGAGCCGCCAACGCCGGAACCGAAGCGCTCGCCGTCGCGTTCCCCTCCAGCGCCGCCGCGACGCGTTCCGCCGTCCCGTCGTTTTTAAGCGCCGCGAAAAAAGCCTTTAACGCCAACCCCAATCCCATTTGCACGTCTCCTTTCCCGCGCGTTCAACCGTTGTTTGAAAACGTTCGTTAACGTCCGACAATCTTAACAAGAAGCGAAATACTATTTTTCGCGCGACTTTCCCGCGATCGGCAAAGCGCTTTTAAACAAATCTCCCATTAATTTATATAGACTTTATCCAAAAAGACAATACGCGCTCGCTAATTTAACGCGATTTTCGCCGAAATGGAGAAAACTAAGGCAAAAAAATGAAAAAAATTGGAAAAGAAGCCGTTTTACCCGTTTTACAATCGCGCTTCGTCCGTTATAATTGTGTCAAAGCGGGCGACGGACGCGTCGCCTGTTTTACCAATTTAACAAAACCGCCTACTTGCCGTTTTCCGTCGAGACGCTCAAGTCGCGACGACGTTCGGCGCGGGCGTTATTTATTCCGTCCTTATTTTTAGCGATCATTCGCTAGAAAGGCCCTTCCCATGATGAATCGTCGCTCCTTCCTGCAAGCCGGTCTCGGCGCGGCCGCCGTCGCTTCCCTTCCGTCCTCCATTTTCGCCGCTTATAAAAAGGGCGAAAAACGCATCCCGATCGCGTTGCAACTTTACTCGCTCCGCACCGTCGCCGGTCAAGACGTTCCGGCCGCGCTGAAAAAAGTCGCCGAAATGGGTTACGAAGGCGTCGAATTCGCCGGTTATTACGGCTTTGACGGCAAACCGCAAGAACTCCGCAAAATGCTCGACGACGTCGGGCTCAAAGCGACGAGCACGCACATCGGTTTCGGCGCGATCCAAGGCGACGCCCTCAAGAAGAGCGCGGAAATCGCCCACGCTCTCGGCTTCAACAAGCTGATCGTCCCGGGCGGTCTCGAAGGCCGTATGCGCGCGAGCCACGACTCGAACAAGAAAATCGCCGAAGAAATGAGCAAGTGCGCCGAAGAAGCCGCCAAACTCGACTGCCTCGTCGGTTTCCACGGCCACACGGGCGACTTCCTTTACATTAACGGCACGGAAGACTCCGCTTGGACGACGTTCTTCAACAACTGCGACGAACGCGTCATCGCGCAAGTCGACGTCGGGTGGGCCAACAACGCGATGCGCAAACACGGGATCAAACTGACCCCGGCCGAAACGATCGCCGCTCTCCCGGGCCGCGGCAAGTGCATTCACATCAAATCGAACGGCGACGTTCACGGTTGCGCGGTCGCCGACTCCGACGACAAAGTCGATTGGGCTTCCGTTCTCGACGCCTGCCGCGAAAAGGGCGGCACCGAATGGTTCGTCGTCGAACAAGAACAATTCAAGGTCAATCCTTGGGAATCCGCCAAAGACTGCATCGACAACCTCAAGAAAATCGGTTGGTGATCGCTCTTTGAGCCGACGTTTTCCGCGTCGCGATTATTTGCGTTTCCTCGTTAGCGCCGTCGAACGCCCCGAACGCTCGACGACGCTAACGGTCGCGTAAAGTTTAACGCGCAAACGTCGAACCTTCTTTTCCGTTAACTCGCCGTTTAGCGGCGCGGTCGAACGTTGTTCCCCGCCGCTAAACGACGAGTCGGGTCGCGTATTGCCTCGACGCGTCGTTCTAAACGTTCGGTCGTCCGACGCTTCGCGCAAACGATAAAACGCGCCGATTTCTCCGACTTTGCAATTGACGCTTGTCAAGTCTTAACGCTTGACCAAGTCCGCCGTCGACGAGAAAATCGGGATTTTTCGGGAACTTCCTTTCATTCGCCTCGTTCCAATACGTTGAACCGAATCTTTGCTCGGCTCGGTCGCGTTATTAAACGTCGATTTGCCGACTAATTTTCGGCTTCTTTGAACGCGCCGTCCTTTCGAATAAGCGCGTTTTTTCCGATTTAACGCGTTTTCGACGGGAGGTTCGCCGTGTTTCGTTTCTTTTCGCTCGTTCGCTCGACGGTTGTTTCGGCGTCCGTTTTCGCGCTTTTCGCCGGTTTTACGTTCGGCGACGCCCGCGTCGCGTCGGCGGCGGTTCGTTTGCCTCGCGTTTTCGGTTCCGGAATGGTGTTGCAACGCGACGCGACGGTTCCCGTTTGGGGTTGGGGCGACGTCGGCGAAAAGATAACGGTCGAAATCGCGGGCGAGCGGCAAACGGCGGCGGTCGGCGCGGACGGGCGTTGGCGCGTCGACTTATCCCCGAAACCGGCGGGCGGGCCGTTTGAATTAAAGATTATCGCGACGAATAAAATCGTTTTGAGCGACGTTCTTTTCGGCGACGTTTGGATTTGCGCCGGTCAGTCGAATATGGGCTTTTCGTTGCGCCGAGCGAAGGACGCCGAAGCCGAAATCGCGACGGCGACTTATCCGAATTTGCGTTTTTTAACGGTTCCGGCGAAGAGCGCGACGGAACCGCAAACTGACTTTAACGCGACTTGGGAAACGTGTTCGCCGAAAACGGCGCGCGATTTTTCGGCGGTCGCTTACTTTTTCGGGCGGCGAATCCGCGAAACGATTCAAGTTCCGGTCGGCTTGATCGAAGTCGCTTGGGGCGGCGCGTCTTGCGAGGCTTGGATCGAACCGCGTCTTCTCGTCGAACATCCGGAGCTTTCCGGGCTAGCGTCCCCGGCGCGATTAGAAAAAACGCCCGAAAATCAACGAGCGGGGGCCCTTCGAAACGGAATGCTCGAACCGCTCAAACCGTTCGCGATCAAAGGCGTCGTTTGGTATCAAGGCGAAGCGAACGCCGGGCGCGCTTGGCAGTATCGCCTCCTTTTCCCGACGCTCGTCGAAAGTTGGCGGCAAGATTGGGAACAGGGCGATTTTCCGTTCTATTTTGTCCAACTCGCCAACTTTATGGCGCCGCGTCCGCAACCGGGGAACAGCTCTTGGGCGGAGTTGCGAGAAGCGCAAAGCCAGGCGGCGCGTCAACTTAGAAACGTCGGCTGCGCGGTCGCGATCGACGTCGGCGAAACGGCGGACGTTCACCCGAAAGACAAAAAGCCGGTCGGCGAACGGCTTGCGTTGTTGGCGTTGGCGCGGACATACGGCGTCGACGTCGTTTGCGCCGGGCCGGAGTTTCGCTCGATGAAAATCGCCGGAAACCGCGTCGTTTTGACGTTCGACAATACCGACGGCGGCTTGAAAATCGGCGCGAACGCCCAATGCGACGACGTCGAGTTGCGCGGATTCGCCGTCGCGGGCGCCGACCGCAAATTTTATTGGGCGAAAGCGGAAATCGACGGCGAAACGGTCGTCGTTTCGGCGCCGGAGGTCGAGCGCCCGGTCGCCGTTCGATACGCTTGGGCCGACAATCCAATTTGCAACTTGACGAACGGCGCCGGTTTGCCCGCGAGCCCGTTCCGTTCCGACGTTTGGCCCGGCGTTACCGTCGACGCGCGCTAATTAGCGACGCAAGAGACGGCGACTTCAACGTCGTCGCGGCGCCGACAATTAAACGTTTTTCAATTAACCAAGGACCTTTTCAACAATGCGACGCGTTTTAAAATTCCGTCGACGTTTCCCAAAAGGCGTTTTGCTCGTCGGCGCGGCGGCTCCGCTCTTTTTTTCGTTCTCGTTTTCGGAACCGTCCGTCGGAACGCCGCGTTTTTCCTTGAATCGCCCCCTTTTCGCCGCCGGGCCGAACGATAATCCCGCCGAAAATCGACTTTTCGAACCGGTTTCGCTAACGCTCGACGGTTCGCCGCTTGTTTCGGTCTTGGAGCGATATGCCGAAATTTACCAATTCGCCTATTTTATCGACCGGCGCGTCGATCCGTCGACGTCGGTCGCGGGTTCTTTCGTCGACGTTCCGTTCGTCGACGCGTTGCGTCAAATGCTCGACGACGCGGAGTTAAGTTTCTGCGTCTTGAACGGTTCCGTCCTTTGCGTCGCTCCGAAAGACGCGGCGGGCGAACTCCTTCTTCTCTGCGCGTTGCGTCGGGAAGCGGCGGCGGAACTCCCGAAAAACGTCGCGCAACGGTTGACCGCGACGGTCGATTTCGCCGTCGAAGATTTAGCGGAACCGGCGGCGACGTTCGAGCGGTTGGCGAGCCGTTCGCGCTTGAAGTTCGCCGGGTTCGATAAAACGCCGTTCGACCGTTGGCGCGCGGTCGAATTTAAAAACGTCGTCGTTTCCGACTTGACGACGCTTCTTCTTTTCGGTTTCGACGTCGATTATCGTTACGACGCGGCGGAAAAAGCGATTCGTCCGGCGACGCTCGACCGTTCGCGGCAAGTCGAGCGCGTTTACCCGGAAGCCGACGCCGCAAAATTGCGAAAATCGGACTATCCGAACTGCCAATTCGCCGTCGCGCGACTCGACGGCAAGGACGCGGTTCAAGTTTCCGGGCCGTTCGCGGAGGTCGCGCAAATCGAATACGCCGTTTCGTTAATCAAACGCGAACGTTGGGCCGACGAAGCGCGACGCAACGCCGACCGCCGAACCGCTCGAGCGGAAGCCGACGCCGCGGCGAACGTCGCGAACGCCGACGTAAAAACGACCGGAAAACGCCAATCGGGCGCGACCGGCGGAAAACGGAAAGTTGTTTCCGGCTCGATTAAGAATAAAACGCTCAAAGACGTGTTCGCGTTCCTTAAAACGAACGTCGGGCTCGAATGTTCGCTCGCCCCGAAGTCGGAGGCCAAGCGGTC
>JAZNJF010000044.1:0-2917 GCA_045577885.1 Thermoguttaceae bacterium
ACCGCTTGGCCTCCGACTTGTCGTCGCGGCCGCGCTCTTGACTTGTTCGCGGAGGAGTTCGGAGTCGATGTGCGCCGATTCGCTAACGCAGAAATCGCGCGCCAAGGTCGTCAAGGAAGTCGCGAGCGCGACAAAATCCCAGTTTTGCACTTTCGTCAAGTCCATCGCGCCGACGCCGCGAGCGGCCAGCGCGCGCAGTTCGAAGTCGAGTTTGTCGTCGTCGATCATTTTCTTGAAGAGGTCGAGCGTTCCGGTCGGGCCGTCCGGGCCTTCCGGCGTTTTGAAACTGGTCAACCCTTCGAGCGCTTTCAGTTGGAACCATTCGCCGATTTCCGGACGCAATTTCTTTTCGGTCGCGTATTTCGGATCGAGAATCGTCGAGAAGACCTTGCGAACGCCGTTGCGGAGCGTTTCGTCTTCGATTCCGAGCGCCGCGTGCCGCGTCAACCCGACGAGCGCGCCCAAGCGAACGTAATCGGGAAATTCTTTATCGCTCGTGCAGAAGTTCGCGAGCGGCTTGATCGCGCCGGAGTACGGCGTTCCCAGCGCGTTGCGTTCCGGCGCCGGTTTGACGTCGAGCGTTCCGATCGCCAAAACGGCGTTGTAACGGCAAGCCGGATAGCAGTCTTTCGACGCGGCGTACTTCGTCAGCGCGTCGACCGCTTCCTTCAAGAAGGTTTCTTGCGCCGCTCCGTTCAACGAAGCGCCGTCGGCGATCAATTCTTCGCGGTAGGTATGCAGGCTCGCGCCGTTCGCTTGAACCGTCCAACGAGCGAGATAATATTTCGTCAAAAAGTTCTTGACGGCCGCCGCGTCTCCGCCGCCGATCACGGCGCTTTTTTGACCGGCGAGGGTCTCGTCGACCTTCGCTTCCTTATAACCTTGCGCGGAAACCGCGCCGACGCAAAGGAAAAGGACAAGCGCGCCCGCGACGGCTCGCGCGGCTCCGGCCATTTTGAATAACGAAGAAGTTTTCATTTTATCTCCCAACATATTGGTTTCGCTCGTCGATTCCAAAAACTGCGTTCGACGCCATTATCTCCTATGATAACGTCAAAAAGGGGCGCGTGTCAAGCGTTTTCGCGGCGACTTTTCGAAGATTCCGGTAAAAAAACGTTGAAAAAGCGGAACATTTTGCCGGAGCGTTCGTTTCGCCGCGTCGCCGTCTTTCGCCATTTTTCCCAGTCGACGCATTTTATCTTTTCGCCGCCGTCCGTCGTTCGCGGTCGACGTTAACGTCGCCGCCGACGCCCCGCCTTTCCGAACGGCGTTTCTCCGGTAAAATAGAAAGGTTCGAGCGTTCCCCGCCCGACGTTAAGCGACCGGTTTTCCCCTTATATTAATATCGTCTATTAATATCGACGTTTTAACGTTCGTTCGCCAACCGCTCGAGCGAACGTCGACGGTCGCCGCGTCTTCCCGCTCTCGAGCGCCGACGTTCCCCTTCCCGCGATTCCGCCCCAAGCGTCGCCGTCCCAAACCGCCCGGCCCGCCCGGTCGCCCCGACCCTCCTAATTTTCCGAAAGTCCCGCCAATGCGCGTTTACCGTCGCCCGACGTATCCCGAAATGTTGAACGAATGCCGCCGCCAACTCGACGCGCCGGACGGTCGCCGCCTCCCGACGCCGCCCCTTCCGCTCTTGATCACCGGCGTTACCGGGGTCGCGGGTTACGGGACGTTGGCTTATTTTCAGTCGCGTTTTCCCGGTCAAGTTTTCGGCGCGGTGCAGGAGACCGACGTCGACTTCCCGGCGCCCGACTTGATTTACGCCGACCTGCGGGACTACGCGGCGCTCGAACGCCTCCTCGACGAAAAGCGAATCGCGGCGATCCTCGACTGCGCCGGAAACTGCGCGCTCAAGGCTTGCCAACTCGACCCGCCGCTCGCTTGGGCGCTGAACGTCGAAATCGTTAGCAACTTGGCGCGATACGCCGAAAAGCGCCGAATCCGGCTCGTTCACCTCTCGGTCGACATGGTCTTCGGCGGACGCCCCGGCGGCGGGTACCGCGACGACGAGCCGACTTGCCCGGTCAACGTTTACGGTCAAACGATGGTCGCCGGAGAGCGGGAAGTCGCCGATATTTGCCCGAGCGCCGCGACCTTGCGCATCTCGATGCCGATGACGGTCAGCTACAACGGACACGCGGGCGCTATCGATTGGATCGCGTCCCGATTCCGCGTCGACCGCCCGGCGACGCTCTATTTCGACGAAGTGCGGACGCCGACTTACGTCGACGAAATGAGCCGCGTTTTTCAGGAATTTTTGGCGAACGACTTCGCCGGAATCCTCAACTGCGGCGGCAGGCGGCAAGTTTCGCTCAACCAAATGGCGCAAATCGTCAACCGAACCGGCGGTTTCGACCCGGAACTCCTTTTCGGGATGCTGATCGAAGAGTCTTGCCCGGTTCCGCCGCGCGTTCGCAACTGCTCGCTCGACTCGTCGAAGTTGGCGGAAGTTCTCGGATACGAACCGTTTACGCCTTGGCCGGGAACCCCGGAACACGTCCCGGACTCTCGCGATTGGCATTTCAAGCGCCGCGACGGCGAACCGGGCTCGATCCCGTATATGAACCGCGTTCTCGGGTTCTCGCCCCGCCTTTACCGTTCGGAAGAGGAATATTTGCGCGATTTATTCTAAACGTTCGATTCCGCAATCAAATTTTTATCTACGTCGAAACGTTAAACAAAAATCGCGCTAAAACTCTTCCGTTTTTTTGCGCCGTCGGAAAAATCGGCGCGTTTCGACGCTTTTTGAAGAAATTTCGACAAAAACAGTCGACTTTACGTAAAAAGCGGGAAGACGCCGCGTTTTTTTAAGGTATAATGACGGGTAATCGTCGCCGACGCCGCCGACTTTCGACCGCTCGACGCGCTTTCCGCAACTTGGGCGTTCCTCTCGTCGGCGAAGCGGCGACGG
>JAZNJF010000045.1:0-3978 GCA_045577885.1 Thermoguttaceae bacterium
TCATTTCGACCGGCAAGCCTTCCGGAAAACGCTCCGGCGTAATATTGTCGAACGTCCAAACGACGGCTTCTTCGGTCGCGCCGGCGACGTAGCTGCGGTACTCCCACTCTTCGCCGACGTTGATGCCGCGCTCTTTTTCGAACCCGTTTTCGCCGCGGAACTTGATTTTGCCGTAAACCGGCGTCTTCGCTTGGAGCGCGCCGACGGCGGAACCGACTTTGTAGAACGTTTTGTCCCCTTCGACGATACGTTCGACCGTATGCGCGTGTTTGTTTTCTTCGACGACGCGCGCCGAACCGTCCGCGAAAACTTCGACCTTGTGTTTGTGTCCGTTGGCGAGGCGCGTTTCCCCGGCGGCGACGACCGTTTCCGGCGGAAGCGTCGACCAATCTTCGGCGACGCCTTCGACCGCTTTGATATCTTCGCCGTCGACGAGCACGTGCTTATGGTTCAACGTGTTCGAGACGAAAAAGTAACTGCAGACCGCCATCAGCGCGAGGATCGCGGTGCCGACGGCCGCCAAACCGATAATGCGCCCCAAGACGATTTCGCTCGAGCGCACCGGCTTCGTAACGATCGTGTAAATCGTCTTCGTTTTGAAGTCGGTCGGGAGGCTCAACGCGCTCAAGAAGATCGCGAGGAGCAACACGAGGTACGTCGTCGACTGATACACGAACGACGCGCACAAACGAGCCGGGTCTTTGCCGCTCGGGTCGAGGAACCAACCGGCGAACATCAAGAGCGCCAAGAAGACGACGCAAACGACGACGACCTTTTTACGAATCGATTCGCGAATCGCCAAGGACGCGATCGCCCAAACGCGCCGCCAAGAAAATTTGAACAAATCTTCCGACGCGTCGCGAACGCCGCCGACAAACGCGGGAATCGCTTGTTTCGGGCCCTTGCGAATCGTCAAGAAAACGAGCGCGATCAACGAACCAAGCGCCGTCAACGCGCCGACCGAAATCAGCCAGTTCAGGGCCGCCGTTCCGATCCACTCGAGATACGGAGGCACGGGATTCTCGATAATCATTAGGCTTTTTCTCCTCCGCGAACGCGTTTGCCCGGGTGGGCTTCGCTTTCCGCGATAATGTCGTGGAAGAGGTCTTCGAGCGACGTCGTCGGGTTGCCGCAGAAGAGGAGGTTCGCTTTGTCTTCTTCGACGATCTTTTCGATCTTGCGCTTCGCTTCGTCGCTAAGGCCGTCGACGCGAATTTCCGTTTGCTCGACGATTTTGAGGAGGTCTTCGACGCGGCCGAGTTCCTTCAATTCGCCTTGATAGAGAACGCCGACGCGGTCGCAGACGTCCTGGACGTCGCCGAGGAGGTGGCTCGACATGATCACCGTTTTCCCCTGCTCTTTGAGTTGGAGAATTAGGTTCTTCATGTTGCGCGTCCCGATCGGGTCGAGGCCGCTCGTCGGTTCGTCGAGGAGGATCAAGTCCGGGTCGTTGACGAGCGCTTGCGCGAGCCCGATGCGGCGCGTCATCCCCTTCGAGTATTCGCGAAGTTGGCGTTTCTTCGCCGACTCGAGCCCGACCATTTGAATCAGCTGCGCGACGCGTTGTTTGCGCACCGCCGCCGGAATATTGAAAAGACGCCCGTAAAAGTCGAGCGTTTCTTCCGCGTTCAAAAATCGATAAAGGTACGATTCTTCCGGAAGGTACCCGAGGCGTTCGTTCTTCGCGACGTCCGACGCCGGGCGCCCGAGAATATTGACTTCGCCGCTCGTCGGGAAAAGGAGCCCGAGGAGCAACTTAATCGTCGTCGTTTTACCGGAGCCGTTCGGTCCGAGGAGCCCGAAGATTTCGCCGCGTTTCACTTGGAGGTCGAGCGCCTTCAACGCGCGCACTTTTTGGCGGCCCCAGAAGTCTCGATAAGTTTTTGTCAGGTTTTTCGTCTCGACAACGACGTCGGATACGCTTTCCATAGGAATCGCCTCGCAATGACGGTGAAAATAAAAAAAAGGCGTCAATCCGCGCAAACGTCGCGCTCCGCTCCCGCTTCGTTCGAGCCGAGCGGAAAAAAGACGCGCCGTCGCTTCGTAAAAAGTTCGCTAATCGACGACGTCGGAACGTCGCCTTGTCCTATTATTACTTATTTCGTCCATTTTGTCTACCGTCCCAAGTTAAAAACGCCGCCCTTTTTTTCCGCTTCGACGCGGCGTTCCTCCGACAATCGCGAAATCCGGCGTCTTTTCTCACTCGCCCGCGCAACCCGCAAAGTTTAACGTCGCGTCGTTCCTCGGTTTGAACGCGACGGTCGCGCCGGTTATTCCGAATACGCCGGAAGCGGAGAGAAAAAAACGCCCCGCCCTTGAAAAAAAATCGACGTTAATTAAAATAAGGAAAGAAAGTGGAAACGTCAAAGAGCGAACCGCGCCGCAAAGTCTTTCGTCGGCTCGCCCGCTCGCAACGATAAAGGAACCGACATGTCCGTCCGAGAATCGCTTCTCCAACGCCTCGCGCCGTTCGGCCAAGAACAAATTTTAACCTTTTGGGACGAGCTGACCGCCGACGAGCAAAACTCGTTGCGCGAACAAATCGAAAAGATCGACTTCGCCGAGCTCGACCGCCTCTTCGAACACCGCTTCGACCCGCCGGCCGCCGCCGCGTTGGCCGACCGCGCCGAAGAGCCGACCGCGTTCAAGTTGAGCGATCTGCGCGACTTCGACGGCGCCGCCGACTCGCCGTTCCCGAAATCCCCCGCCGCGTCCGTCGTCAAAACCGGCGACGAGATTACGCCGCTCGAAGCGGTCGCCAAGGGCGAAGAATACCTCCGCGCCGGAAAAGTCGCGATCGTCGTCGTCGCGGGCGGCCAAGGGACGCGCCTCGACTTCCACCACGCCAAGGGTATTTACCCGATCGGCCCGATTTCCGAAGCGACGCTCTTCCAAATTCACGTCGAACGCATCCGCGCCATGTCGGCGAAATACGGAACGCGCATTCCGTTCTGCATTCAAACGAGCCCCGCGACGCACGCCGAAACGGTCGCGTTCTTCAAGGAAAACGACAACTTCGGCCTCGCCGACGACGACGTTCTCATCTTCTGCCAAGGGACCATGCCGTCGGTCGACTTCGACAGCGGCAAAGTTTTGCTTTCGGACAAAGGCCAAATCGCCCGCAGTCCGGACGGACACGGCGGAATGCTCGCCGCGATCAACTCGCCGCAACCGGAGTCGCCCCTCCCGACGGTGCGCGAACACGGCATTTTGACCGAGCTGAAGAACCGCGGCGTCGAGGAAATTTTCTACTTCCAAATCGACAACCCCATCGTCGACATTTGCAGTCCGGAATTTATCGGCTATCACGTCTTGAGCGGTTCCGAGTTCGCGACGCAAGTCATTCGCAAGCAAAACCCGAAAGACCGCGTCGGCAACATGGTGATGGTCGACGGCAAACTTTACGTCATCGAGTACAGCGACCTCCCGGACTCCGCGGGCGAGCGTCGCAAATCGGACGGTTCCCTCGCGATTTGGGCCGGTTCGATCGGCGTTCACATGATGAACCTCGACCTGCTGCAAAAGAACGCGTCGTACTCGAGTTCGCTCCCGTTCCACTTGGCGAAAAAGAAGATTCCGCACGTCGTCCTCGACCGCGAAGCGCAAGACGAAAACGGCGCGCCCCTCTTCGGCGTCAAGATTAAGCCGGAAGGCACGAACGCCATCAAATACGAAAAGTTCATCTTCGACCTTCTCCCGCTCGCGAAGAATCCTATCGTCGTCGAGATCGAAGAGGAAACGAACTTCGGCCCGCTCAAGAACCACCCGCGCGAAGCGAAAGACACGCCGAAAACGGTTCGCGAACACATGACCGGCCTTTATCGCCGTTGGCTCAACAATATCGGCGTCGAGGTCGCGGAAGACGCTATCGTCGAAATTTCGCCGCTTTTCGCCAACAGCGCGACGGAACTCGCCGCTCGTTTGAAGGAACGCGACATGTTCCCGGCGTCCGGCAAGATCGAAACGTCGGTTTACTGG
>JAZNJF010000046.1:0-6961 GCA_045577885.1 Thermoguttaceae bacterium
GAAACGACCGAGCGAAAAGCGGAAAAAAAGTCGTTTCCGACGAAGCGCGTCGGGAAAGCGGGGGCGGCTCTTCATTTTTTTCAATTTTCCGATATAATAAAACGTCGGCGGCGTTCGGATCGATCGAAAAACGCGTTCGGACGCCGACGCGCAAGAAACAAAAATAAAAATAAAGTCAAAAAATAAATAATCAAAAGAAAATCGGCGCGAGTCGGTTTCGATAAAATTCGCGCGAAAATCGCTTTGTCGCGGCGCGATAGAAAATAGAGGCTGAAATGGGAATTTACGACCGCGATTATTTTCGCGACGACGACGGCGACGGTCGCCGTCCGCGTCGCAAACGTTCGAACGGTTCCGGCGGACTGATTCCGCCCGGCTGGTCGGCGAGCGCGATTTTGATCGCCGCGAACGTTCTGCTCTTTTTCGCCAACTCGGCGGCGGGCGGCGCGCTTTTCAACAAAATGGCGCTTTTCGGCGCCGTCGCGGACCAACCGGCGCAATGGTACCGCTGCTTGACGTACGGCTTCGCGCACGACCCGAACGGGTTGACGCACTTGCTCTTCAATATGCTCGCGCTCTTTTTTTTCGGGCCGCCGATCGAGCGTCGACTCGGACGCGGCGAATTTACGTTCTTTTATTTGGCGGCGCTTTTGGTCGGCGGCGTCGTTTGGAGTGTCGGAAACGTCGGCGCGAACGCGGTTTGTTTGGGGGCGTCCGGCGCGATTTCGGCGGTCGTTTTGCTCTTTGCGTTCTATTATCCGCGCGCGCAAGTGCTGATTTTCGGGATTATTCCGACGCCGGCTTGGCTGGCGGGGGCGCTTTTCGTCGTTTACGACGCGCTCGGCGCTCGGAGCGGCGTCGGGAACATCGCGCACGACGTTCACTTGGCGGGCGCCGCGTTCGCGCTCGTTTACTACTTGGCGGGCGTCAACTTTTCGGAACTCGCCGTCGGGAAGGGGCGCAATCGCAAGTCGTTGAAGCGTTGGCTTGAAAAGCGCGAACGAGCGCGAAAGGACGCCGCGTCCGGGCCCGCGACCGTTCCGTTCAAGCGCGACGACGCGAAAAAAGCCGCCGACGAGATCGCGTTCGAAAAGTTGGAGGCGGAAGTCGACCGGCTCCTCTTGAAGATTAGCGAGTCCGGCGAAGAGAGTTTGACCGAGGTCGAGCGCGAAACGCTCCGCCGGGCGAGCCGCGAGTACCAAAAGCGGCAAAAGTAACGTCGACGCGAGCGCCGAAGCGGCGGGGGAAACGCTCCGCCGGGCGAGCCGCGAGCGCCAAAAGCGGCAAAAGTAACGTCGACGCGCCGACGTCGAAGCGGCGGAGGGGAAGACGCTCCGTCGCTTCTTTAGAGTGTTTGAAATAAACAGAATTTAACGATTTTAGCGATATTAACGAAAGGAACGCGCCGCCGATGGAAAAGCGTTGCGAAATCGCGGTCAAGCTCGCGCAGGAAGCGGGCGAATTAACGTTGCGTTATTTTAATCGGGACGATTTGGGCGTCGAACGCAAAAGCGACGGTTCGCCGGTAACGTTGGCCGACCGCGGCGCGGAGGAGCTGGTTCGACGGCGCGTCGCGGAGCTTTACCCGGAAGACGCGATTCTCGGCGAAGAGTTCGACGATAAGGAAGGAACGAGCGGGTATCGCTGGATCGTCGACCCGATCGACGGAACGAAATCGTTCATTACCGGCGTTCCGCTTTACTCGACGCTGATCGGAATCGAAAAAGACGGAGAGCCGGTCGTCGGCGTCCTTTGGCTCCCGGCGCTCGGCCGCGGAATTTGGGCGGAAAAAGGAAAGGGCGCTTGGCGTTTCGGCGACGTTTCCGAACCGACCCCGGCTCGCGTCGACGAAACGGTCGACCGACTCGAAGACGCGCTCTTTTTGACGTCGGACGCGTTCGATTTCGATAAAGTCGGTCGCGACGGCGCTTACGACGAGATCGAAGGCAAGGTTTGGCTGACCCGCACCTGGGGCGACGCGTACGGGTATTACCTCGTCGCGACCGGGAAAGCGCAGATTATGATCGACCCTTATTTCGAGATTTGGGACGCCGCGCCGCTCAAAACGATTATGGAGGAGGCTGGCGGATTTTTCGGCGATTGGCAAGGGAACGCGACGATTCGCGGCCGCGAAGGCGTCGCGACGAACGCCAAGTTGAAGGACGCCGTCGTCGAGATTTTGCGTCGCTACCCGAAAACGAAAGAGCCGCATTGATTTCGGCGGTTTCGGTAAAAACGGTAATATCGGCAAAAACGAAAAGAGCGTCGGCGGCTGCGTCGGCGCTTTTTTTGTCGGCGAAACGAGAAGAGGCGCCGAAGGTTGAGGAACGAAAGAGCGTCGGCGTTCGTTCGGCGCTTTTTTCGTCGACGGCGAGGCCGGTTTTAACGGTCGACGCGATTTTAACGCTTGCGGCGGGCGGCGTCGGCGAAAGGGACGGCAAGAAAAGGAAACGCGGAGTCTCCGAAAAGGCTCCGCGTTTTGCCGTTTAATCGTCGATTAACGAGAAAATCATTCGACGCTATCGGCGGCTTCCGCGATTTGTTCGCCGACTTTCAGCTCGATTTGGTTGTCGCCTTCTTTAACTTCGGCGGTCAAACCGGAGGTTTTCGGGTTGGCGAACTTCGTGTCGATATAGTTCGTGCGGCTCTTGACGACGGCGGAAGCGCCCGGTTCGTCGCCTTGTTCGATTTCGGCGACTTCTTTCGTTACCATCGCTTCGTAGGAACCGGCCGGAGCGCCGTCCCAGTTGCCGTTCGTCTTGCAAACGAGTTTGCCTTGCGCGTCGGTAACGCCGGTAACGTTCCATTTCGTGTTTCCGCCGCCCGCCGGACGGAGAGCGACCGTCGCTTCGGCGACCGGGGTTCCGTCGTCGTAAACGACCGTGATCGTCGTCGGGTAAAGAGCCGGGAGGTCGGCCGGTTTTTTCGGGCCTTTCGAGCAACCGACGGCGACGGCGCAAACGCAAGCGAGCGCGAAAGCGAAGAATTGTTTCGTTTTCATATTGTTGTTCCTTTTAATTAAGCGCGCCGCAAAAAACGAGCGCGATTCGGTGGGGAATCGACGAAAACGCGGGCCCTTTCAGAACCGCGTTTCCGTGTGAATCTAGTTAAGCGCGAACGTTAAAAACGTCATTGCACGTCGGTTTCGCCGCCGTTGATGGAGCCCATCGCGCCCCAAACGCCGTACGGGGATTTGCCGGACGAAACGGCGTTCGAGTAAGCGTCGCCGGCGTCGATCGTTTCGCTGACGAAGCGGACGGAACCGTCGAGCATCGCCGCGTTGACGCCGCCCGAGTGGTTCGATTGCGCCGTCGCGGAGCCCCAAGAGTTGTCGGTGCCGTGCGAGCAAACCGGGGAGTTCGGGGCGAGCGTGGTCGTGAAACCGCTGATCAGGACTTGACCGTCGGCCCAACGTTGACCGCGCCAAGATTGGGCGATGCTGTCTTTCGAAAGTTCGGTTCCGTTTTTGAGCGCGAGGCAGGCGCCCGGGTTCGAGCCGCTGCCGGTGTACATCGAACCGGTGTTGACGATCGTGCCTTTGATTTGACGACCGGCGGCGCCGAGACCGCTGACGCATTCGGACCAAGCGACGGTGTTGCTCGTGCCGTCGGTAACGACCGCCATATTCGGGAACGTTCCGATTTGGAAGACGCCGCGGTGCGCGGTTTTCGCGGCGGCGGAGGATTCGTCGTTCGGGTGGCGTTCGTTGTTCCACATCGAGTCGCCGCGGCTCGACATATAGTTCAAGCGACCGGTGTTGTGGGAGTCGGTCGACGGTTGCGTCGCGTTGCCGTCGGACGGGCAGAGGAACGCGGTAACGACCGCCGCGAGGGCCGGGTAGTTCGTTCGGTGGTCGCCGCCGTGCCACGGGTTTTGCATACGCGGGTTGCGGGTCGGCTCGGTGTAGGAAACGAGTTCTTGGTAAAGAGCGCCTTGTTCAACGTAAGGGAGGAGGTGAACGGTCGCGTGCCAAGCGCCGCGAGCGGTGTTCGGGGCTTTTTCGTTGGTGTGGTGCGCGTAATTGTCTTTGCCGAGCATCGAGCGCGCCGCCGGGAGGGCGTTGTTCGCGTCGTGGTAGTTTTGGACGGCCAACCCGAGTTGCTTCAGGTTGTTCGTGCATTGCATACGACGGGCGGCTTCGCGAGCGGCTTGAACCGCCGGGAGAAGCAAACCGATCAAAATACCGATGATCGCGATGACGACCAAAAGCTCGACGAGCGTGAAACCTTGACGATTGTTGCGAGAGGTCATTGAAATTCTCTTGGTTCGATAAAACGAACGATTAAGGGAGCGCGCGAACGGTCGACGAATCGTTAAAAACGAAAGAATAACGACGACGCGACAAGCGTCGATGGGTCGAAACGGTTCGAGCGCAAAAACAGGTTGAGGAACGACGGCGCCCTTTCGAGCGTCGCCGTTCGAACGCGGCGAGCGGTTAAACTCGCCGCGTCGGAGTCGACGTTAAACGCCGAAAACGAAATCATTGGACGTCGGTTTCGCCGCCGGCCGCGGAACCCATCGCGCCCCAAACGCCGTACGGGGATTTGCCGCTGGAGACCGCGCGAGCGTAAGCGTCGCCGCAGTCGATCGTTTCGCTGACGAAACGGACGGAACCGTCGAGCATCGCCGCGTTGACGCCGCCGCTGTGGTTCGATTGAACGGACGCGACGCCCCAAGTGCCGTCGGTGCCGTAGGAGCAAATCGGGGAGTTCGGCGGGAGAACGGTGTTGAAACCGCTGATCATGATTTGACCGTCGGCCCAACGTTGACCGCGCCACGCGTTGGCCGTGCCGGTTTGCGAAAGTTCCGTGCCGCTTTTGAGCGCGAGGCACGGGCCCGGGCAGTCGCCGGAGCTGTGGAGCGCGGAGAGACCGAAGATCATGTTCCCTTTGACTTGCGTCCCGGCGGCGCCGAGGCAGCTGACGCATTCGGACCAAGCGACGGTGTTGCTCGTGCCGTCGGTAACGACCGCCATATTCGGGAACGCGCCGATGTGGAAGACGCCGCGGTGCGCGGTTTTCGCGTTGGCGTTGCTTTCGTCGTTCGGGTGGCGTTCGTTGTTCCACATGCCGTCGCCGTGGCTCGTCATATAGTTCAAGCGACCGGTTTTGTGGCCGTCGGTCGACGGTTGCGTCGCGTTGCCGTCGGACGGGCAAAGGAACGCGGTAACCGTCGCGGCGAGCGCCGGATAGTTGACGGAGTGGTCGCCGCCCATCCACGGGTGTTGGAGGCGTCCGTTCGCGTAGTTGTCTTGCGTGTAGGAAATAAGTTCGTCGTAAATCGCGCTTTGTTCGACGTACGGGAGGAGGTGAACCGCCGCGCCGAAGCCGCCGCCCGCCGATTGCGAACCGTTGTGGACGTAGCCGCATTTGCCGAGCATCGAACGGGCGGCCGGGAGGGCGTTGTTCGCGTCGTGGTAGTTTTGGACGGCCAACCCGAGTTGCTTCAGGTTGTTCGTGCATTGCATGCGACGGGCGGCTTCGCGAGCGGCTTGAACCGCCGGGAGAAGCAAACCGATCAAAATACCGATGATCGCGATGACGACCAAAAGCTCGACGAGCGTAAAGCCTTGACGTTTTTTGAGTTGAGAGGTCATGTGTTCCTTGTCCTCGTGAAAAGATAGTAAACAAGTAAGGGCGAACCGTCGACGAAAACGTTGAGAACGGGACAAAAACGGGGACGCGACAAGCGTCGGGCGGGTCGGACGGTTCGAGCGCAATATAGGAGGAACGACGGCGCCCTTTCGAGCGTCGCCGTTCGGACGCGGCGAGCGGTTAAACTCGCCGCGTCGGAGTCGACGGCAAACGCCGAAAATCATTGGACGTCGGTTTCGCCGCCGTTGATGGAGCCGAGGGCGCCCCAGACGCCGTACGGGGATTTGCCGCTCGAAACGGTGTTGGAGTAAGCGTCGCCGGCGTCGATCGTTTCGCTGATGAAACGGACGGAACCGTCGAGCATCGCCGCGTTGACGCCGCCCGAGTGGTTCGATTGCGGGGTCGCGCAGCCCCAACCGTCGTCGTTGGCGTAGGAGCAGACCGGGCCGTTCGGCGGGAGAACGGTGGTGAAACCGGACGGAATCACGCGACCGTCGGCCCAACGTTGACCGCGCCAACCGCAGGTCGAAGTACCGTCGACCAGTTGCGTTCCGTTTTTCTTCGCCAAGCAGGCGCCCGCGTTCGATTGACCGTTGTACATCGCGCCGACGCCGTTCGCGACGTTGCCTTTGATCGCCAGACCGCCTTGGCCGGAGTAGGTAACGCATTCGGACCAAGCGACGGTGTTGCTCGTGCCGTCGGTAACGGCGGACATATTCGGGAACGAAGCGACGTGGAAGACGCCGCGGTTGCTCGTTTTAGCGGCGGCGGAGCTTTCGTCGTTCGGGTGGCGGTTGTTGTTCCAAAGGCTGTCGCCGCGGCTCGTCATGTAGTTAAGACGACCGGTTTGGTGGCCGTCGGTCGAGAGTTGCGTCGCGTTGCCGTCGGACGGGCAGAGGAACGCGTCGATGACCGCGCACATCGCCGGGCAGGAGTTTTTGAAGTTCGAATCGAGACCGTCGCCGCCCCAAGCGTATTGGAGACGCGGGCTCTTGGAAGCGTCGCAGTACGATTTAACGGCTTCGTAAACGGCGTTTTGTTCGACGTAAGGAAGGAGGTGAACGGCCGCGCCGAACGAACCCGCGGCGCTGGTGCCGGCGTTGGCGCTCCAAAGTTCGCACGCGCCGACTTTCGAGCGGGCGGCCGGGAGAGCGTTGTTCGCGTCGTGGTAGTTTTGGACGGCCAACCCGAGTTGCTTCAGGTTGTTCGTGCATTGCATGCGACGGGCGGCTTCGCGAGCGGCTTGAACCGCCGGGAGAAGCAAACCGATCAAAATACCGATGATCGCGATAACGACCAACAGTTCGACGAGGGTGAAACCAAGTTGTTTGCGTTGAAAGGTCATACTACGTTTCCAATCGAAATAG
>JAZNJF010000047.1:0-17299 GCA_045577885.1 Thermoguttaceae bacterium
CGTCGGTCGCGGCGGCGTCTTCAGCCGGGGCGGCGGTTTCGTCGGTCGCGGCGGCTTCGGTAGCCGGAGCGTCGGTGGCCGGGGCGTCGGTCGCGGCCGGTTTGCAACCAAGGGACATGCAAGCGGCGCAAGCCGCGACGAGGGTAAGAGCAAAGAATTTCTTCATTTTTTTTTCCTTTTAAGTTGTGTTAAACACATTTCAAAGACGCGTCTAGGCGCAAAAACGCTCTAAAATAGCGCGCCCTTGTTGCTTTAATAATAATCCTATAGTTACGTTTCTTCAAGGGCTTAAAAGCGATTTTGTTTAAAAAAACGCAATTTTTCAGCGGAACAAACGGCGCCGTCGTTTGTTTTTGCCTAAATTTCCCGTGTTAAACGCGCCGCCGTTATTTTTTACCCCAAAGCAAAGAAATTCCGTAAAAAATGGCGACGACTAAAATAATCGTCGGTCCGGTTGAGAAATTCAGTAAAAAACTCAGCCAAATTCCCAACCAAGAGCCGACGAAACAAATCGCGATCGACGCGATAATCGTCGTGCCGAGACGCTTAGTGAATCGTCCCGCCGTCGCCGCCGGAAGCGTCAGGAGCGCGACGATCATCGCCATGCCGACGATGCGTAACATTAGCACGACCGCGACCGCCGTCAACGTCAGCAGCAAACGGTTTTGAAAGTCGACGTTAAGGCCGCGCAGTTCGGCGTATTCTTCGTCGAAACAGACCGCTTCAAGGCGTTTAAAATCGCAAAAAACGACGAGCAAAATCGCGCCGCCCAACGCCGCCGCCGTCCAAATGTCGCTTTGCCCGACGAGGAGAACGTCGCCGAAAAGGTACGTCGAGACCGACGCGTAACCTTCGACGCGTTCGATAAATAGGAGCCCAAGCGCCGTTCCGATCGCCCAAATCGCGCCGAGAAGCGTTTCTTCCCGTTCCTTCGCGCGACGGCGTATCGCGTCGACGAGGAGCGCCGCCAACACTGCGAACAAGAGCGCCGTCGGAACCGGGTCGACGTAGGAACTCCAACGTTCGCAAAGGTTGGGCGCGTTTTCGACCGACGTAAAGAACGTCGCTAACGTTAACGTTCCAAGGGCGCCAAACTTTAACGTTTGCTGCAGCCAAAGCCCGAAACCGATTCCGCCGAACGCGCAGTGCGAAATCGCTCCGGCAAGATAACCGATGCGGCGAGCGACGACAAGCGCGCCGATAAGACCGAACGTAACGCTAGAAATCGCGCTTAAAAGATAAACGTTTTTTAAAAAATCGGGCGTCATTCAAAAAAAGCGTCGAACGCGACGGCGTCGCGACGTTAAAATATGGGATTGGCGCGGAATAGGTAAAATAACGCGGAAACGAAAAACGGGAGCCGACGTCGCGACGCGTTGGAAAACGTTTCGCAAGTTTGGCTCCCGTTTCAAATTCGACCGACGGTCGAGGTTTAAGCGACGTTAGCGAATCGACGCTCCGCTTGCCGCCGCTTAAACGCTTAATTTAAGGCGGTTAAACCTCAAATTACATGTTGCCGAGCTTGTAGATGAGGTCGGCGGCGCGGGTGCTGTAACCCATTTCGTTGTCGTACCAGGACAAGATTTTGACCATGTTGTCGCCGATGACCATCGTCCATTCCGGAACGAAGATCGAGCTGTAGGTTTGGCCGACGACGTCCGCGAGGACGATCGGGTCTTCGCAGTAATCCAAAACGCCTTGCATTTGTTCCGAAGCGGCGGCGGCTTTGACGGCGGCGTTGACGGCTTCGACCGTAACCGGTTTCGCGGTTTCGCAGACGAGGTCGACGATGGAGCCGGTCGGGGTCGGGACGCGGAGGGAGATACCGGTCAGCTTGCCGTTGACTTCCGGAATGACGAGACCGACGGCTTTCGCGGCGCCGGTGGTGGTCGGGATGATGTTGACGCCCGCGGCGCGACCGCGATAGATGTTTTTGTACGGTTTGTCGAGCGTAACTTGGTCGTTCGTGTAGGAGTGGACCGTGGTCATCAAACCTTTGACGATACCGAAGTTATCGTTGAGGACTTTAGCGACCGGCGCGAGGCAGTTGGTCGTGCAGGAAGCGTTCGAAACGTATTTGTGTTCCGGCTTCAGTTTGTCGTCGTTAACGCCGAGAACGCAGGTGAAGAATTCGTCGCCTTCGCCTTTCGCCGGAGCGGAAATGACGACTTTGCGAGCGTTGTGGCTGTTGTAACCTTCTTTGCCGTCGGCGGCCGGGTTGGTGAAGAAACCGGTGCTTTCGAGGACGACGTCGGCGCCGAATTCAGCCCACGGAATGAGGGACGGTTGTTTTTCGGCCGAAACCGGAATCTTTTTGCCGTTGACGATGAGGTTCTTTTCATCGTATTCGACCGTGCCGTCAAAACGACCTTGCGAGGAGTCGTATTTGAGAAGGATGGCGAGGGTTTTCGTGTCGGTCAAGTCGTTGATACCGACGACGTTGTACTTTTCCGGAGCCTTCATCATTTGACGGAAGACGATACGACCGATACGACCGAAACCATTAATACCAACGTTGACAGCAGCCACTGTAAATCTCCTTTGAGCGCTTAAACTACCGTTTGAAAATCTTCCGGAATCGCGAGCGGAACGCCGAGCGTCGACGTCGCGGCGGAAGAGCGGGTTATCGAGGAAGGCGCGCGACGATTCGATTCCAAAGCGAAACCGAGCGCGTCGACGACCCGAAGACGGGAAAAACAGCTTCTCGATAAATTTTAATCTAATTATAAACCCATCCGCGCGTTCTACAAGCCCCCGACGCCTAACTTTGAAGGACAAAAAACGTTTTTTTTGAAAATTTTTCTTTCTCTAAATTGCCTATTTTATGTATTTTGTGATTGACGGTTTCGGCGGTCGTCAACAGTTTTCGACGTTTTAACGCAACGGTGGCGCGCGACGAAAAAAGCCGCTCGACGGGAAGTCGGCGGCTTAGCGGAGACGGGCGGAGCGCGGCGCCCTTATTTATTAATAAGGGCTAATAAGGGCGGCGCAAGGCGGGCGCGTCGGGCGTCAAACGACGCGAATCGGGTCGCTTTCTTTGTCGCTCGCTTTGACGGCGAGTTCCGGGAATTTGCGGGCGATTCGGTCGGCGAGGATGCAGGCGGCGAAGCGTTCGGTCGCGTAATGACCGGCGAGAATCAAGCCGATTCCGCGAGCGCGGGCTTCGAGGCAAGCGTGAAAGCGCGCTTCGCCGAGGAGGAGCGCGTCGGCGCCCGCGTCGGCGGCGTTTCCGACGAAATCGTCCGCCGCGCCGCAACCGATCGCGACTTTTCGGATCGTTTTTTTATCGTCGCCGACCGCCAAAAGCGTCGGGATTTGCAACATGTCTTTGACTTGTTCGATCAACGCGGCGAAGGTCGTCGGTTTTTCGCAGCGTCCGATTCGCCCGGCGCCGAGGAGCGGCGCGTCGGCGTCCGATTTCGCGCCTTGGGGCGGAAAGTCTTGCGCGACGAAGTCGGCGACGCTCGGCTCGAGCCCGTCGAGCGCTTCTCGCGACGCGGCGACCGTTCCCGGAATCAACGGGCGAACGTCGAGGAGTTCGAGCCCGGCGGCGAGTTGGCGATTAATACCGAAAAACGCCGAGTCGTGCGCGGTGTGCGGGCTGTAAACGGCGATTTTCGCGCCCATTAGCTTCGAGAGGATTTCGCCGTCGGTCGTGTCGAACGTCCAACGTTTCGCGGCGCGGAACGGGAACGGATGGTGCGAAACGACGCAGTCGACGCCGGTCGCGACCGCTTCGTCGACGACGGCGCGATCGATCGTCAAGCAAGTCAAGACGCGCTTGATTTCGCGGCGGCGGTCGCCGACCAAAAGCCCGACGTTGTCCCAACTTTCGGCGAGTTCGAGCGGAAAAATTTTCTCCAAAAATTCGACCAACGTTTGCAGTTTCATGAACGCTCCTCGACGGCGAAACGTTAAAATAGGGGGATTGGTGAAACGGGGAAGCGACGCAAATCGAGTCGGCGTCGTTTTTTATTTTAAGCGAAACGCGTCCGGTTGACAAGTCGACGCGCCCTCATTATAATGAAGTTCGAACGAATCGCGGGAGCGTTCGAACCGTTTTTACCGCTTTTGAGGGCGGAAAACGTCGACGCGTCGCGTTTTTTTGACGGACGAAAGTTAGACGATGCTAAAATTTTCTCGAACCGCGCTTGGACGACTGGGCCGGCCGGCGGCGCTTGCGTTTTTCGCGGCGGCGTTGGCGGCGTTGGCGGCGATTTCGCGTCCGGCGACCGAAACGGCGTTGCGCGACGGCGTCGTCGAGCGATCGGCGGAACGGCGGACGACCGACGGCGACGAGGTTTGGGAAAGCGGCGGCGACTTTGACGGCGTTTCTCGCGTTAAAACGGCGAAAATGGGCGTTTGGAGCGCTTTCGGCGGTTTAGAAAAGCCGGGCGACCGTCGCGACGTCGAAAGGTTGCGAGCCGATTTCGACGAGCGGTTGCGCGTCGGAGCGGCGGAATTTTGGGCGTCGCGGCGTTCGGCGCCGGGGGCGAGCGTCGCGTTGCGGGCGGTCGCGGACGGTTGGGCGCGTTGGAACGTCGGGACGGAGGCGACGGCGCGGTTTTTTGAAGCGTTGACGGCGAGCGAGCGTTCGACGTTCGAGCGTCGGCGGCGTTCTCGGGAAGCGTTCGACTTCGCGGCGGATCGGGCGGCGTCGGCGGAAGCGTCGCAAGAAGCGGCGACGGCGTTGACGGCGTTAAAATCGGAAGACGAGGAAAACGGCGCGGAGTTTGACGGCGGCGTCGACGCGGCGTTGGCGTTTTTGCGGTCGCTCGACGGGAGCGACGGCGTTTCCGAAAGCGGTTGCGACGACGATAATATAAAGGACGGCGACCGCGGCGAAACGTTCCTTTGGGCGGCGGCGTTCGACGGCAACCCGTTGAACGCGGTCGGGGCGTTTTCGACGGCGGACGTCGTCGCGATTTCGTTTCCGACGGACGCGTCGGCGGCTCGTTCGGCGTTCGCGGCGTCGGCGACGTTCTTTTTCTTGTCGACGTTCGGCGTTTGGGGCGGCGTTTCGCCGCGCGCTTGGACGGCGCTTTTGGGCGGCGTCGGCGGAGAAAATCGCTTGGAACGCGAGTTTTGGCGACTGTTGGACGCGGCGTTTCGACGGCTCGGCGTCGCGGCGGAGCGGTTGCGGCTTCTTTTCTATTTTGCGCGACTTGCGCTTTTTAACGCGTTTCGACGGTTCGACGTCGAGGACGGAACCGCGTCGAAACGGGCGTTGGCCGTTCTTTGCGCGTCGACTCGGCTTCTTAATTGATTCTTGTTTGATTCTAGCGTCGGAACGGCGGCGCTGTCGGCTTTTCTTGTCGTTTAGAATCTCGACGAAAGCGGAAGATTTTGCGCGTCGGCGTTTGCTTTTTGAAAAGTAAAAATGCTCTTTTGGGATAAGTTGGGTAAGATAGAATGCGTTTGGAAAATTTTAAGGAAAACGAGGGAAAGCGAACGTCGCGCGTCGTCGGCGACGGGGTTCGGAGGCGGACGCGGCGAAACGGTCGGCGGCGCGAGCCCGGTTTTACGTTAGTCGAATTACTCGTCGCGATCGCGATTATCGGAATCTTGATCGGCTTGCTTTTGCCGGCGGTTCAAGCGGCGCGAGAGACGGCGCGGCGGATGCAATGCGCGAACAACGTCAAACAGTGGACGCTCGCGCTGACGAATTATTCCGACGTTCAAAACGGTTTTCCGCAGTTTACCAGTTGGGGCCGAAGCGCCGCCGACGGCAAGGTTTACGACACCGCGTTTTCGATTCAAGCGCGGATTTTGCCGTATATCGAACAGGGCGCGTTCATGCAAGGAATCGATTTCGGCGATTACGACAAATACCGCGTCTATTGGCAAAAAACGGCGCTGAATTCGGCCCTTTTCGACAAAATGGACTTCCCGTGTTCGACGCTGGCCTGTCCGAGCGAAGATCAACCGCGAACCGCGTTGCAGCCGAAAAACGACGGGCTTTACGCCAACGGCAATAATTACGTCTTTTGCAGCGGAACGTCGACCGGGCTCGGGAACAATCTCGACGGCGGGCGCAACGACGGCGCGTTCGCTTGGCGGCAAACGTCGTTCGCGTCGCTGACCGACGGAACTTCCCAAACGATGGTCGTTTCGGAGACGCGCTTGCAGTTTCCGACCGCTCCGAGCGAGCCGGGCGACGACGATTGGGATCGGATGTACGTCTTGGGCGCCGGAACGTTCGAGGATTACGTCGACCCGGATTTGGCGGCGCTGAAACCGCAAGCGACCGGAACGCATCGCGGCTTTCCTTGGATAACGGGGCGGCATTACGCGTCCGGTTACTCGGCGTATTCCGTTCCGAACGCTCGTGTTCCGTCGATTTGGTTGCGCGGAACGGAGCTGACGTTCGACGGCGCGGCGTCGAATCACCCGGGTATCGTCGTCGTCGGATTCGCCGACGGTTCGGTTCGCAACGTTTCGGAGACGGTCGCGCTCGACGTTTGGCGCGCCGCCGCGACCCGAGCTGGGAGCGAAACGAACGTCGAATTTTGACGTATAATAACGGCAAGAAACGCGCCGCTCGTTCGTCGGTTCGACCGGGCGGCGTTTGACAACCGCTTTTAAAAAAAGGAATTAACGATGAAAAATCGAAACGATAAAAACGATAAAAAGAGTGAAACGACGAAACTTCTTCGCCGTTTGGGCGCGATGTGTTGCGCGGCGTCGCTAACGTTCGGAACGGTCGCTTGGGCGCAAGACGGCGGCGGAAACGTCGGTCGCGCGACGAGAAACGGCGGCGTCGCGGCGGACGGTTCGGGCATTCGCGGCGGTCAAGGCGGGCCGAACGGCGGCGGTCGCGGCGGGGCTTCCGCGCCGGTCGTCGAGGCGCCCAAGATGCGCTCGACCCTTTCCGAAACGGAGCGCGCCGACGTCGAAGCGTTGCGTTTGCAAATGGTTAAGGACGGGATCGAGTTTTTGAAGAAGGCGCAAATGTCGAACGGTTCTTTCTCCGCGTCGCCGCGCGCCGGGGTCGGTCCGACGATCGTCGTCGCGACCGCGCTTTTGCGATGCGGCGTCGCGCTCGACGAGCCGGTTCTCGCTAAAGCGTTGGCGTTTCTCGAAAAAGCGATTCAAGACGACGGCGGGATTTACTCGTCCGGCGGACACGTCGCGGCGTACGAGTCTTGCCTCGGGCTCGTCTGTTTCGATTTGGCGAACAAAGCGGCGGGGGACGGGCGGTACGACGCCGTCGTCGCGAACGCGGAAAAATACGTTCGCGGAACGCAATACAACGAAGCGAGCGGCGTTTCGCAAGACGAGGAATATTTCGGCGGCGTCGGGTACGGCGCGGGAAGCGGAACGCGGCCCGACCTCTCGAACACGCAGTTTTTCGTCGAAGCGTTGCGGGAAATCGGCGCCGACGAGGACGATCCGGCGATTCAAGACGCGCTCGTCTTTGTGTCGCGCTGTCAAAACTTAGAGTCGGAGAACAATCCGGTCGGCGGTTCGACCGCGAAAACGAACGACGGCGGTTTTATTTACACGTTCGTCTCCGAACAAGAAAACCCGGCGGGACAAGAGGTTGGCGGCGGGTTGCGCAGTTACGGCAGCATGACGTACGCCGGGCTCAAGAGCCTGATTTACGCCGGGCTGACCGCCGACGATCCGCGCGTTCAAGCGGCGACGAACTGGATTCGCGACAATTACACGTTGAAGCAAAACCCGGGCCTCGGCAAGCGCGGGCTTTATTATTACTATCACACGGCGTCGAAATGCCTTAATACGTTGGGAATGACGACGTTCGAGGATAAAAACGGCGTCGAACACGATTGGCGGCGCGAACTGCTCGAGACGCTGGCGCTCGCGCAAAACGTCGACGGTTCTTGGGTTAACACCGACCGCATGTGGATGGAGACCGACGCGAACCTCGTTACCGGGTACGTCTTGACGGTTTTAACGTATTGCGCGGCGGAGTAAATGGGAAAGTAACGCGGTTTGCGGCGAGCGGAAGCGCGAAGAAGGCGGTTTTTGAACGATAAAAGAAAAATCAAATGAGCGGTAATATAAGCAAAACTAATAGCGGCGTCGGCGCGGCGGCGGAAGTCGCGGAAATCGCGGTGAAAACGACCGCGTTGACGAAGAAGTATCGGCGCGGCGACGGCGAGTTCGCGGCGCTTTCGAACGTCGACTTAACGATTAAGCGCGGCGAATTTGTCGCGATTATGGGCGCAAGCGGTTCCGGGAAAAGCACTTTGCTTCATTTGATCGCCGGGTTAACGCGTCCGACGTCGGGAAGCGTCGAGGTCGAAGGAAAGCGGATTTTTGACTGCGGCGACCGCGAGTTGACGATTTTCCGGCGGCGGCGACTCGGCGTCGTTTTCCAAAGTTACAACCTGATACCGCATTTGACGGCGGAGGAGAACATTCTTTTCCCGTTGCGCGCGGACGGACGCGACGTCGCGCCGACGTTGGCAAAAATGCGCGAACTTTGGACGGAACTTGAAATTTTGCAACAGTTGCGTCAGTATCCCGATTCGTTGAGCGGCGGTCAGCAACAGCGCGTCGCGTTGGCCCGGGGACTCTGCGCCGACCCGGCGATTCTCTTGGCCGACGAGCCGACCGGAAATCTCGACTGGACGAGCGGGCAAAACGTTTGCCGCGTCTTGAATAAGCTCAATCGCGAGGAGGGGCGGACGATCGCGCTGGTAACGCACGAGCCGGCGGTCGCCGTTTGGGCGCGACGCGTTGTCGTGTTGCGCGACGGCGAAATCGCCGCCGACTTGCCGACGAGCGAATTTGCGGACGCTTCGGCGCTGGCGTCGCGTTATCAAGAGATCGTTCGACGCGAATCGCCGAACGCTTAACCTGCGAAAAGGAAGGAGTTGAAACGATGAAGTTCGTTTTGTCGACGACGGTTTCGCGGATGCGGCGGCAAAAAGCGCGACTCGCTTTCGTCGCGTTGGCGATCG
This sequence comes from Thermoguttaceae bacterium, assembly GCA_045577885.1. Taxonomy (GTDB): domain Bacteria; phylum Planctomycetota; class Planctomycetia; order Pirellulales; family Thermoguttaceae; genus RUG369. The sequence goes on from JAZNJF010000047.1 coordinate 8,931, forward strand.
CCGCGTCGTCGTGTTTGATCGTTTGGACGATCGGCGGCTTTCAAGCGCTTTTCATCGACGCGACGACCGAAGAAGCCGATTATTTAGGGACTTGCGACGTCAAAATCGCGGCGAAAGAGGACGGCGCTTCAACGCGTCGCGGCGGCGGGAGTTTCGCCGGGCCCTTGAAAATAACGCGTCCGGCGCCCGATACGAAGAGCGAGGAAGCGGCGCAAGCGAAAGGAAAGGAAGGCGTTGAAAAGAAAGATGTTAAGGGAAAATCCGGGGGCAAAAAAGGCGGACGACGCGGCGGTCGCGACGGCGGCGGGATTCCGACGGAGTTGATCGCGGAACTCCGCGCCGATAAAGGAGTTGCGTTCGCCGTTGAGTTGGCGCCGTTGAAGGCGTTCGTTTACGCGCCCGGAACGGAGCGGTCGATTTTGGAAGACGAGGACGCCGTCGACGAAAAAGACCGTCCGACGCCGAAACGCTCGCTGGAAACGCTTGCGGTCGAAGAAGATAGCGCGTCGGCTCCGGGCGTCGACGCGGAGTTGCGGCGCCGCGCTTACGCGTCGTATCGAGCGGTTATGGGGACGCCGTCCGGAAGCGGTTCGCAATTTTTCGCGACCGACGCCGCCGAACCGCCCTTCGAACTCCTTGAAGGAAAATGGTTTGCGTCGCCGGAATCGACCGCTCGCGAAGCGGTGTTGACCGAAAAGGGCGCGGAGAAGTTGAACGCGAAACCGGGCGACGCTATCTTCTTGATTTGTCCGAAGTTAGGAACCGAGTTTCAATTGGAAGTCGTCGGCGTCGTCGCGGACCCGAACTCGGACGCGTTTTACGTTTCGGCGGCGCTCGGACGCGAAATCGCCGGGCCGGAACCGCTTGCGACGTCGACGCTTATGTTGAAGTTGCGGACGGACGTCGACGAGTTCCGCGAACGTTGGGGCGAAAAGATCGCGGCGCGCCTGCCGAATTTCGAGCTCTTAACGGAGCCGGAAATTATCGAGCGGAAAGCGGCTCAATTTAAGCAAAATCAGTCGTTTAAGTATCAAGCGGCGAGCGGAACGCTCTTGGCGGCGCTCGCGTCGATTTTTATCGTTTTTACGGCGCTGAATTCGAGCGTCGCGGCGCAGCGTCGACTGATCGCGTTTTATCGAACGGCCGGTTTGACGCGGGGACAGGTCGCGCTATCTATCTTATTGGAAGCGTTGGTTTTAGCGATTCCCGGTTGGCTCGGCGGCGTCGCGACCGGTTGGGCGTTGGTTCTCGTTTGCTCCGGAAAAGCGACCGGCGTCAACTGGGAGACGGTCGGCGTTTCGTTTGGTTGCGCGGTCGTTGGGGCGGTTTTGGCGGCGCTTTGGCCGATGTTGCAAAGCGCGCGAACCAAGCCCTTAGAAGCGCTCGGCGTTTCGGAAAAAGCGTTTTTCTCGCCGGCGACGCAACGTCGGCAAACGCGGCGTTTCGCGACGCTCGCGCTTCTCGGGGCGGCGCTAATCGGCGTCGACGTTTACCTCGTTCAGTTCGCGACCGGCGCGACGACGGAGCGGGCGGCGTTGCATTCGGGGCTGGGCGTTTTGGCCCTTGCGCTCGGCGTCGTTTTATCGATTCCGGCGTTGATTCGCGTCGCGGAAGTCGTTTTACTTCCGATTTTAGCGCGGATTTTTTGTTTCGACTTTCGCTTGATTCGGACGGAGCTTTCGGGGAACGCTAGCCGCGTCGTCGCGGTTTCGGTCGCGTTGAGCGTCGGGGGCGGACTCTTCGTTTCGACGCAAATTTGGGGGTATTCGATGCTCGAACCGTTCCTGCCGGGGCGCGGGACGCCGAACTGCTTCGCGGCGTTTTTGCCGAACGGTTTGCGTCCGGAACTCGTTTCGCAACTCGGCGATTTGCCTTGCGTTAAGCGCGATTCGTTACTTGAGGTCGCGGTCGAGCAAGCGGCGTTCGAAGAAACTTCGATTCCGCCGCAAAGCGTTCGAAAGAGCGCGTTTGCGAACGTCGTTTTCTTCGGCGTCGACGTCGAACGGGCGTTTCTTGGGAAAGGCGACGGAACGCCGCTTGTCGGTTTTCGTTTTTTACAGGGCGAACCCGAGAAGGCGTTCGACGCGATGAAAAGCGGTCGCGGCGTCGTTGTAACCGATTCGTTGGCAATCGATTACGAACTCGGTTTGGGCGACGAACTTCGCGTCGTTCATCCGCGCGACCCGAGCAAAACGCTTGCGTATCCGATCGTCGGCGTCGTTTATTACCCGGGTTGGCATTGGCTTTCGAAGACGGGGGGCGTTCGGCGCAATTTCGGGCGTTCCGGCGGAATCGCTTTCGCGTCGGAGCGGATAATTCGCGACGACTACCAGCTCGAACGCCCCGGTTACTTTTGGTTTAACGAGAGCGACGGCGCGACTTACGGCGAAATCGAAACGGCGTGCGACGCGTTGGCGTTGAAGACGTTGCGACGCGACGAAGCGGACGGAGCGTTCGCGGAAAAAACGTTGAAATCGGGAAAAACGGCGGAAAATGACGCGGCGTCGCGAACCGCTTACGTCAAATTGTCGACTCGCGACTCGCTGACGCGTTCGATCTCTAAACGCGCCGATTCGGTGATTTGGGGGTTGAGCAAAACGCCGATAACGACGCTGATTATCGCGTCGATCGCGGTCGTCGGCGCGGTCGCGAACTCGGTTCGGTCGCGACGTTGGCAATTTGGAACAATGCGGGCGGCGGGGCTGACGCGCGGGGCGTTGATTCGGATGATTTTGGTCGAGGCGATTTTGATCGCGCTGGTCGCGTCGGCGACGAGTTTCCTGTTCGGCTTCTTGGCGGCGCAAGGCGCGTTGAAGTTGGGCGCGAGCATGTTCGGGACGTCGAATCCTCCGTTAATTTTGCCGTTAAAAGAGTTGGCGTTCGGTTTCGCGCTGACGCTCGCGCTCTGTTTGACGGCGGCGCTTTGGCCGGCGATCAAAGCGGGACGGGCGGAACCGCTTGAACTTCTCCGAAGCGGTCGCGCGCTCGATTGAGCGAGCGCGTTTATTGCTTATCCGACGCGTTTGAAAACGCGAGCGCGTCGGATAAGACTGAAAAAATAGCGCTCGTCGCGTTTTTATATATTGTATGATATAATTGGGGGCGTATAATATATACAACACGTTAGTTTGCCGTATTCTTATTTTTTAGGGAAATATTATATTTTATCAATAACGCGGTTAAAAAATGTTTAAAACGAGTGATTTTTTTCGCATAATTTCCTTTGTTTTGGGCGTTGTCGGCGTCGTTATTGGCGTTATCGATTTGAGGTTGAATATATCGCCGCCAAAGACGATAGCGGTAAAAAAAACGAAAGAACCAGTAGAAACAAAAGAAATAAAAGAAACGGAAGAGACGGGAAGCGATTTGAGCGCGTCGAAGTTTCCCGAGGAGTACGTCGACGCGAACGGATTGACGTTTAGGTTGATAAAGCCCGGAACCTTTACGATGGGGAACGCCGGACTGACGGCCGAGGAGATTAAAGAAAAGTACCCGAACGGTATCTTAGAACATATTGAAGGATCGACGCCGCATAAGGTAACGCTGACGAAACCGTTTTATATGGCGAAATACGAAACGACGGTCGCCGAGTTTAAAAAGTTTGTCGACGCGACCGGTTACGTAACGACGGCGGAGAAGGAGGGTCAGTCGTGGGGTGTGTTGGAAAACGACAGTTTTGGCGCCGCCGTCGGCGCGAATTGGCGGAACCCCGGTTTTCCGCAGGATTCGACGCATCCGGTCGTTCATATTAGTTGGGACGACGCGACGGCTTATATAAATTGGTTGAACGCGAACGCCAAGTATTCGGAGGAACTCGGTTGCGCGCCGTTTTATCGTTTGCCGACCGAAGCGGAGTGGGAATACGCCTGTCGCGCCGGAACTAAAACGGAGTTCTTCTGGGGTACGAACGAACCTACGGACGGAGACGGCTATCTGAACGCGGCGGACGCGTCGGGAATGCCGAACGGAGGAGCTTGGAGCGAAATTTTTGGCGACGTTTGGCTCTTTAACGACGGATACGTCGCAACGGCTCCGGTCGGGAGTTTTAAGCCGAACGCGTGGGGGTTGTACGATATGGCCGGCAACGCTTGCGAGTGGTGTTTGGACTGGTTTACGTCGTACGAGTCGGAACCGCAAACGGATCCGACGGGCCCGGCGACCGGAGTGTTGCGCGCGATGCGCGGCGGTTCTTGGTGTTATTCTCCCGTGGGCTGTCGCTCGAACTCTAGATTTCCCCCGTTTCCGACGCATCGAAGTTCCGATTTCGGTTTCCGGGTCGTCGTCGAGCGCAAGCGTTAGGGGAGCGTCGAGCGGCGACTAAAAAGCGCGTCGAGGAGCGGTTGAGTTCCGCTTCTCGGCGCGCTTTTCATTTTGGGGGGCTTGCTCGCGTCGACGTGTTAGCGGGGGGAGGGAGAGCGACCCGAGGACGTTTGTTTTTTGAACCCCGCGTTGATTTTTGACGGCGTTCGATTATACTATCGTGTAATCGAGCAAGCGTCAAGGCGTCTCGAACGTCGCTTCGTCGCGTCAATATTGAGAAAATACGAGAGATTCGACATGACCTTTAAAGAAATGAGACCCGCGTTGTGCTTGTTGGCTTCCCTTGCGTTCGCGGCGTTTGTTTTTTGGTATAAAACGAGCGATAAAGACGGCGCGCCTCAAGAGATTGCGTCGACGCAAACGCAAGCGTCGCCGCGAGAAAGCGGAGAAAGCGGAGCGGAAACGTCGTCGCCGCGAGAAAGCGGAGAAAGCGGAGCGGAAGCGTCGTCGCCGTTAGAGAGCGGAGAAAGCGGAGCGGAAGCGTCGTCGCCGTTAGAGAGCGGAGAAAGCGGAGCGGAAGCGTCGTCGCAAGAGAGCGAAAAGAGCGGAGAAGGCGCGACAAGCGAAGAGAAAGCGATCGAAACGGTTGTCGCGGAGAATTTTTTCGCGCTTTTGGTCGGCGTCGACGAGTATCAAAATCGTTGCGAATATCTGCCGAATCTGCGTTACTCGGGGGCCGACGTGTTGAAGTTGAAACGCGCGCTGGTGGAAAAGGTCGGCGTTCCGGAGGAAAATATCCGAACGCTGACGACGCTCGAAACCGATCCGGCGAAACGTCCGACGCGCGAAAATATCGTCGACGGTTTAGGATGGCTCGAAGATAAGAGTCGACCCGACTCCACCGTGTTGGCGATGTTCACCGGGCACGGGTTCGAAACGAAGGACGGCGAAGCGGCGTTCGCGTCGGAAGACGTCGAGTTGCGCGAGAACGGCGTTTTGAAGGCGGAAACGGCGATTTCGGCGTCGGCGTTGGCGAAGGGGTTGCAAAAAGACGACGCGAAATTTAAAATTTTTATCGTCGACGCGTGTCGAACGCCGGCGAGCGTCGACGGCAAATTGGGGACGTTCGTCGCGCCGCCGTCCTTTGCGCGTTTAGACAAGACGGGGCTTGCGTTCGCGCAGAGTTGCAACGTCGGGGAAACGAGTTACGAGACGACCGAGCTTGGCGGCGGCGTGTTTACTCATTTTTTCGTCGAAGGTTTGAACGGAAAAGCGCGCGAAGCGGACGGTCGCGTTACCTTTTGGGGCGTCGCCGGTTACGCCGCGGAGAAGACGGGAGAATACGTCGCGAAGCTCGTGGAAGCGGACAAAAATACGGAAAAGAGCAAACGAATTTTCACGACGCCGCAAACGCCGAGTTACACGATGATCGGCTACCGAAACTTCAATTTGCGCGCGCCCAATTCGGAGCTGTTGTATCGCGAAGGACGAGCGTTGGCATGGGGGCTGGACGGGAAGAAAATCGACGCCGTTCGCGCGCTTGAATTATTGACCGACGCCGACGCCGCCGGGTCGATGGACGCGCAAGCGGAGTTGGCGCTGTTGTATTATCGAGGTTGCGCGGCGGTCGCTCCCGACGCGGAACGGGCGTTCGGTTTGGCGTCCGAGCCGGCGGAGGCGGGAAATCCGTTCGCGCTCTACGTGCTGGGCGATTGTTACAACTCCGGGCGCGGCGTCGACAGAGACGAAGAGAAAGCGGAAGCGCTGTACAAAGCGGCGGCGGACGAATTGAAAAAACGCGCCGACGAAGGGGACGCGTTGGCGTTGGATTATTGCGGCGAAATGTACGCGTGCGGCGACGGCGTCGAGATCGATTTTCGCAAAGCGTTCGAATTTTTCCGCAAAGCGTCCGACTTAAACTGCGCGCTTGGAAAAGCGAATCTAGCGACGTGCTGGATGAACGGTTGGGGCGTCGCCGTCGATTACGCCGAAGCCGTTCGGCTTTTGCAAGAGGCGCGCGACCAAAATCACGCCGCGGCGTTAAAAGGGCTGGGCGATTGTTATATGTTGGGATGGGACGTCGAACAAAATTACGACGAAGCGTTTCGCGCGTTCGAAGCGGCGGCCGCGCAAAATTACCCGGAAGCGGTCGAAATGTTGGGGTACTGTCGCCAAAAAGGGTTGGGATGCGAACAAGATTCGGCGGAGGCGGTTCGCTTGTTTCAACGCTCCGCCGATTGGGGCAACCCGTCGGCGAAGCGCAATTTGGCGTTGTGTTCTTTGGACGGCGAAGGTTGCGAGCGCGACGAAATCGGCGCGTTGAAACTGTTGGAAGCGGCCGCCGAACAAAATTATTCCAACGCGTTGAGCGACCTTGCGACGTGTTATCGCGAAGGTTGGGGAACGCCGAAAGACGAAAAGCGAGCCGAGCGATACGAAAAAGCGGCGTTCGACTTATGGAAACGCGCCGCGGTCGCCGGCGCGGCGGACGGTATGCAACGTTTGGGCGACGCTTATTATCACGGCGTCGCGGTCGAGGTCGATTACGACGAGGCGGCGCGCTGGTATCGTCAAAGCGCCGAACTCAATATGACGCCGGGGCAATTTGGGTTGGGGTGTTGCTATTATTACGGTCGCGGCGTCGAGCAAAGTTACGCCGAAGCGGCGGTTTGGTTCCGGAAAGCGGCGGAAAAAAATTATGCTCCGGCGACGCGGCTTTTGGGCGATTGTTGTTTTGCCGACGACGACGCGCAAAACGACGCCGAAGGGTTCGAGTGGTATTGCGAAGCCGCCAGGCGCAACGATTCGCATGGGATGGCCGAAGTCGGAAATTGCTATTATCGCGGCTTGGGCGTCGAGCAAAATTACGTCGAAGCGTTCCGCTGGTTTAAAAAATCCGCCGACTTGAACGATCGCAACGGGCTCGTTTCGTTGGGAACTTGCTATTTCAACGGCAAAGGAACGGAGCAAAACTACGACGAAGCGGCGAAGGCTTTTCGTCGCGCCGCCGAATTAGGGGACGCGGAAGGGATGTATTCTTTGGCGACGTGTTACGTTTACGGGCGCGGCGTTAAACAAGATAACGTCGAAGCGATCGTTTGGTTGCGTAAAGCCGGAGAGCAAGGGCACGGCGCGGCGATTTATACGTTGGGCGACATATACCGACTGGGCGTCGCCGGAAAGGTTGACCTTGAAGAGGCGGAAGCGTATTATCGTCGCGCCGCCGAATTTGGGGAATCGGACGCGATGGTCGCGTTGGGGAATCTTGCGTTTGACGCGGCGGAAAGCGAGGAAGAGATGAACGCGGCCTTCGACTGGTATCGCCGAGCGGTCGAGGCCGGGAACGCGGAAGCAATGTGTTTGCTGGCGAATTTTTATTATACCGGCGCCGTCGTCGAGCAAGATTTTGAGGAAGCGGCGCGTTTGGCGCGGCGCGCGGCGGAGTTGGACGAACCGCAAGGGGCGCTGCTGTTGGGACTTTTTTATATGGAGGGCGATTGCGGACTCGAGAAGAACGACGTCGAAGCGCGCAAGTATTTTCGCAAAAGCGCGGAACAAGGTCTCGCCGAAGGCGCTTACTTTTACGCGCTTTATTTAGCGAACGGTTTGGGGGGCGACGCGAACCCGACGGAAGCGTTCGAGCAGTACAAGAAAGCCGCGGAGGGCGGAAACGCCGACGCCGCGAACGAACTCGGTCGACGCTATTTAGAGGGCGACGGAGTGGAACCTAATGAAAAAGAAGGTTTTAGGTGGTTCCAGAAAGGCGCGGACAACGGAAACGAAGACGCGATGTTCGCGCTGGGAGTATGTTATATGACCGGGCGCGGTTGCGAAAAGAATTTGGACGCGGCGCGAAAATGGTTGCGCAAAGCGTCGGCGTCGGACGATCCGTTGACGCGCGGCGAAGCGGAGAAAGTTCTCGAAACGTTGAAGCGACTCGAAGCGGAGGAGGAAGCGGAAATGGAAACGCTTTTCGACGAAGAGGAAAGCGCCGACGATGAGAAAGCCGCCGAATCGGAAGCGACGGAGAGTAAAGGTTAACGTCGAGCGACGGCGATGAAAAAAGCGCGTCGAGGGGCGGTTGAGTTCCGCTTCTCGGCGCGCTTTTC
>JAZNJF010000048.1:0-2398 GCA_045577885.1 Thermoguttaceae bacterium
TGGCTACGATCCGACTTCCGCCTTCGCTCGCGCCGCCGACTCCAACTCTCCGGCAACCGTCGCGATTCGCTCCCGAGCCGCTTTTTCCAGCTCCGCCGCCAACGCGTCGACCTTCTCCCGCGCCGCCCGATCGATCGCGCCGCCGATCAGCCCCGCCGTCGAATCGGTCGCCCCGCCGACGTCGCCGGAACCGCCGCTCGGTTCCGGAACGCCCCCCGCGCCCGGTCGAAACGGCGACCAACCCGACGCGAACGCTTCGAGCGCCTCCGCCGCCGTCGACGGTTCGAAGTCCGGCCCGAACTCGCCGCCGACCGCGACCGCCGGAAGTCGCGCCTCCTCCAATTCGACCGGAAGCGTCGGCCCGTCCCCCGGTTCCGCCGCGACCGTCTCCGCGACGAGCGTCGGCGCGTCGCCCGCGTCGCTCGTTTCCGCTTCCGCCAACTCTTCGACGTTCGCCGAATCGCCCGCGTCGTCTTCCGGCTCTTCCGCGCCGTTCGTTAAGTCGTTTTTCGACGGCGTTTCCGTTTCTTCCATTTCCGCCGCTTCCTCCGACTCGGCGACCGTCGCGACGCAAGGAACAAACTTCGGCCCCGCTTGCGACGTCGGGCGCGCCGGGTTGGGACGCGGCCGCGTCGGGTCTCGCGACTTGAACGCCGCGAAGTTGCGCTCGATTCGACGGCGCGCGTCCGCCCCGCCCGTCCAAAGGTCGAGCGTCGCGAACCAATCGCCCGCCGCGTCGACCTCGATAAACGCAAACGACGGAACGACTTGCAAACCGTAAGCCCGCCAAGCGCGCCCCCCCTCCGCCGAGTCGACGTCCAAAATCTTAATCGGCCAACCCTTGCGCGCGAACTCCGCGACGGGCGCAGTCGTCGGCGGACACTTATTACACCAGGTCGCGTTAAAATAAAGAAGAAGCGGCTTCGTCGACGCGGCGCCGTCGTTTCCGCTTCGCAAGTCGCTCGATTTCGGCGGTTCCGCCGCTCGCGCCGTCAAGTCGCTCGAACGCCAAAGAGCCGTTTCGAACCCGCTCGGAAGCGTCGATTTCGAACCGTTCGCGCTCGACGACGTCGCGTCGAATCCGGTCGCGACGCAAGGAACGAACGAAAGCCGCGCCGCCGAATCGACCGTCGCCGACGTTCGCGAACGCGGAACCGGAACGCCGCCGGAACCGCTTCTTCCGCCGACGTTTAGCGCGTCGTAAAGGAGCGCGAACTCGAGCGCGCCGCCCTCCGCCGCGTCAAAATCGGCGTCGCGCAACGCGCTCGGGTCGGTTCGATAGGTAACGAGCGCCCGGGTCTCGTAAACGCCGGTTTCGGGCGAAAACTGCAAGATTCTGGAACCGCTTTGACCTTGGAGCGGCGCCGGTTTGAATTGCCGAACTTCCCCAAATTGGCCGGTTACGCGCCCCTTCCAAGCCTGCGGTTCGCGCGCTTCCGGACAGCCGACCGACAAAATCGGCGACGCGGCGTCGAGTCGGGCCCGTTCCGGCGGCGCGAGCGGAGCGACCGGCGGATTGTACGCGTCGAGCGCCGAACGCGACGCGGCCAAAAGCGCGAAATCGAGTCCTTGCGACGAGTCGTACCACTTCCCAACGAGCTTCGCGTCGACGCAAACGGGCCGCCCGTCGCCGAAATACTGCATCGCGAAGACGCCGCAACCGTCGACGACGTGAGCGTTTGTCGCGCCGAGCCATTCGTTTTTCAGCCGCGCGATCGTCGTTCCGCTCCCGACCTGCGTCGCGGTCGACCCGTTCGACGACGCGACGACGCGGAAAGCGCAACGGTGCGCGTCGTCCATCGTTACGACAGGCCGCAACGGCGGTTCCGCTCCCGACGCGATTCCGGCGACGCGCCCCGACGTCGCAAGAGCCGCCAAAACCAACGCGACCAACGCAACCGCCCGCCGTTTCAACGTTTCCGCTTTCGCCGACTTCGCCGCCGCGCGCTTCCAACTCGCCCGCGCCCGCTTGTAACGCTTCCGAATTTTCCTCTCCATTTCTCCCCCTTTGCTCTTCTTTCCCCCTCAACTCGTCTCGACCGCCGCGCAAAATCGCCGTCGAAAACGGCAAAACACAAACGCTTGTCGACGTTCGACTTGCAAATCAACCCCAAACCTTGGCGACGGTCAACGTCAACCAAACAAGCGCGGCGACCGCCAAAACGACGCTCCCCGGCTCCTCGTTCCAACGTTCGACAAACCAACCGCGGAAGCGTCGCAACCGTCCGTTCCCACTCGACTTCGGCGCGGCGTTTCCCGACGTTTCCGTCTCTTCGACGCGTTCGAAACGAACGCCGACGCCGTCGCGACGCTCGAACGGAAAGCAAGCAAGTCGCGGCCCGCCGTTCAAATCCGCGTCGAGTTGGTTCGCGCAAGTCGTTTCGACGCCGGTTTTACC
>JAZNJF010000049.1:0-5387 GCA_045577885.1 Thermoguttaceae bacterium
ACAGTAAGTCAAGCCGTTTTTGTGTTTACCGTGTCCGGAACCGTCGCCGTGCGCTTCGCCCGCGCATTTATCCAGACAGCAGTAATCGGCGCAAGTGCAATCGGGAGGTTCGGAGCCGTGGCAAGAACAGCCGCCGGCGCTCGAATCGCTTCCTTGATTACAGTAAGTCAAGCCGTTTTTGTGTTTACCGTGTCCGGAACCGTCGCCGTGCGCTTCGCACGCGCATTTATCCAGACAGCAGTAATCGGCGCAAGTACAATCGCTTTCCGGATGGCAATCACAATCGCCGGGAATCCCCAGACAAGCCCTTTCGCCGTTTTTATGCGCGCCGTGCGTTTCGCCGACCTCGTGCGCTTCGCACTTGCATTCACACTCGCAACAGTAAGTCGAGCAAACGCACTCGATAACGTGGCAGTCGCAACCGCCTTCGCCGCCTTTTCCGGAACATTGAGCGCCGTGCCACAAGCCGCATTCGCATTCGCAGCTGCAACAGGCGCCGCACGTGCAAAGTGGATCGGAGGAAGGGGAGTCGTCCCAAAAATCGGTCGTCGCCGTGCCGCGAACCCATTCGGCAAGGTCGCTAACGCCGCCGCCGTCGGAGTCCGTAACCGTGTAATTGATAACTTTATCGTATTGGCCGGACGCGTTGAACGTCGTTTCTTGTTTCTCGGCCAACGCGACGTAATACGCGACGTATTCATCGCAATATTTCGCAGCTTCTTCGTAGGTAATGTTGTAAATATTGGAAATTCCGCTCGTTGCAACGTAAGGAAGCCCGCAATTTTTAGGCTGAAGTTTCTCGGCGTAGTTACCGTTGGCCAAGCGATAAATTTCGCCGTGGTAAATAAACGACTTCCAACTAGCGGTCGACGCGTTTTTTCCGGTCGTATAGGCGCACAACGCGCCGGAAAAATACATCGCGTCGAAACCGGTTTCGTCGTCTTGTATGTCTTTAAGTATAAACGTTTTAAAGATAGGTTCGTAATCTTCGAAACTCCAAAACGTTTGAGAAGAACGGTTAAGACCGACGAGAAAATCTTGTAATGTTGGATACGCAATATCGCCCGCCGCGAGCGTCATAATTCCGGCGTTGGAATCGACGGCGACAATATCGCCCGGTTCTTGCGCGTAAGTCTTGTAACGGCAAGACGGAACCGGGTAAATCGTCGCGAGTGTTAAGAGAAGTAGTAACGCTAATCTCGGTCGCATTTTGCCAACGTCGCCAGTAAAGGGTAAAGTATTCCCACCGCGAAGAATACCGTCCAAAGGTTCGTTAAGTACGTTTCCATCAGTCGTTGTGTCCGGAAAGGATAACCGACGCTATCAAACCCGCGAAAAACCAAAGACTTAGGAGTATCCAATAAAGGAGCGTATCGGTCATTACCAGTAGCCTCCTTCGTCGTCGTAATACGATTCGTCGAGCGCTCGGTTCGCCGCGTCGTAATCGTCGTAAGTCTTGCGGTAAGGACGATTAGGAACGCTTGACGCTTCGCTGGGGAAGGTCAAGCCGTCGTCTTCGTCCTCTTCCAACGCGACGTAAGGCAACGGCGCGGCGCCGGGACGTAGAACCGGTTCCGGATCGTCGTCTTCGTCCGAAGTCTCGTCGCCGTAAGGATTAGAAAACACATTCAACGAATCGACGCCGTCGAGTTCGAGCAAAGCGGTCTGCATCGCCGTCCGACGGTAAATTCTTTCTTTTTCGTCGATTAGGTCGTCTTGCCACGCCAGCGCGCGAGCTTCGTCCGTTAAAAATTGTCGCTCTTCTTCCGAGAGGCGCGACCACGACTCTTGAAGAATTTGGTTTGACTTAACCACTTTCGCGGTAAAGGTTAGACCGTACGCTTCGCCGGTTGCGTAAGCGTCGGCGGCGCCGAGTTCGCGAATCGCGTCCCAGGAACGTTTGAACGCCTCGAAGTTTTCGCGCTCCGCTTTTTTCGCTTCGCGGTCGTCGGAAACGTCGGAACTAACGGAGGTTAGCGACGAAGCGCCCGCCTTGCCGCCGAGGCCCGTTCCGGCGAAACGCAACATCTCGCGGAAACCGAACTTCGCGCAAAGAAAACTTCCCGCGAAAATCAGCGCCGCTAAAACCCACGTTTTAACGCGTTCCGCTATCGAATCGAAAACGGAAACGCCGAGGTCGCCGCCCGAGGCCTGCGCGATCGCGCCAGGGCCATAAAGCGTCAACGCTTTTTGCATCCAAGAAGCGTTATCCGGATCACCGGTCAAAGACAAATACTCTAAATGACCGTTGTCGTCGTAACCATAGACAATAAAGTCTTTAGTCGTCTCGCCTTGTATGATCACATAGCCGTAAGTCGTGCTGTAGTGCGGTAACTTGGAAATATCGTCGCCGGTGCGCAAACGTTCGGAAGACAAGTATAAAGGATAATTTCCACCGGAAACCGAACGCCCAAGACTAAAATAGTACATAGGGGCGCCGTCGTAAAAACTTAAACCGAAACGCTCCGTGCGCTTCGACTCGTCGTAAATGTCGGCGAAAACGCTCGAAGTCGTTAACGTCAAAACACATAACGTTAAGGTTATTAAGAAATTACGCATCGGTCGCCCCCTTTCGTTCGATCAACTGCGGTTCGCGAAGTTGCGGAGCAAGCGCCAGCCAAATTTCACGGCGAAAATCGTACCGGCGATTCCGAACGCGCCGAGAACCCAGGGGCCGATCGTCGTTCCGATCGTCGAAGCGATCGTGCCCGCGTCGACGCCGATATCGATAAACTCAACCGTCGCGGTCTCTTGCGCCATCGCGGAACCGACCGAGAGCGTCGCGACGCCGACGACCGCCGAGACTTGCAACGCGCGATTTTTCAAGACGTTAGACAACTTTTTCATCGTATTTCTCCTTATTTCGAGAGATCGTAAAAACTACGGAACGCGACGCCCAGCCAATAGAGCGTCGTTCCGAAACCAAAACCCGCCGCGAAAAACGTCGCGACGTCCGTAAGTATCCAATTTTGAACGTCTTCCATCAGAACGGAACTCCAAGCGCGCGGTCGGGAACGCCGACAAACTGCACGGCGTCGCGCCCGAGTTTCGCGACCTCGAACCACGCTCGCTTTTGAAGGTAACCCTTGTAAATTTCCGGCATACGGAGCGTTACGAAGTCGATTATCTCTTGTTTAAATTCCTCGAACGTCAGCCGAGCGACGCCGAAGCGATACGCCAACGCCGACGAAACGCACCCTAACGCCTGCAACGCCAAGTTGTTATGATCGATTTTCTTCGCGCGGTTGCGTTGAAGCGGTTCGCGCGAAAACTTCCCTTCGCAAAACGTCGCGTAAAAGGCGTAACGCACGTATTCCCATTCTTTAGAAATCGCTTGCTGATTTTCGCGTCCGCGCGTCTTTTTGTCGCGGAGTATCCTAAACCATTTGTCGACAAGGTATTCCACAACGTCGACAATACGTTCGGCGAAGTCTTCGACGCTATCGAGCTGGAACGCTCGCAAAGACTCGCGCTTAAATCGAAATTCGACGCGGGTTAGGGAATCGTCGGCGCCGAGTTCGCCGAGCGCGTCTTCCAAGTCTTCGAGCTTTTCCCAACTTTGCTTATCGTAAGTTTCGCGAAGTTTATCGTACATGCAAATTTGGAGCCGTCCGCCGCCGGTCAGGCTCTCGAGCCGCATTTTGCCGTTTTCGCTAACGCGGGTGTATTGGTTCCAGCTCCGGATCCGCGAAACGATCCGGTTTTCCGCCAGCGCCGATTGCGCGAAGTCGAACGGAAGCGCCAGCGTAACTTGCATATCGCAACGGCTTAGCAGATTGCGGTGAACGTCGAATCCGAACGCGGCGAGCGTTCGCAAAATATCGGCGTGGACCTCGGCTAAGTCGCGCCCGAAAATCGCTTCGTAGCCGAGGTGAGCGCGGACGCCCGCCATCTCTTCCGTCGGATTCTGATGAAGCAAAAGCGTTATCCCGCCTCGTTTTACTTGAAAGCGGTAGTTAATTTCGCCGTTCGAGCCGCGCGGGAGCATCTCCCACTGTTGGCCGCCGAGCAGGACGAAAACCGGCTTGTCGTCGTACTCTTGCGCGCGAGCCTTGTCTTTGTAGTAGGCCAAGGACTCCATGAACTCGGAGCGCGTCGCGTCGTCGCCGGCGAACCAAAGCCCGAAATAGGAAATATCGCACCCGCCGTCGTAACCGCCGCAAAAACGGGGCATAGAGTCGGGAGGAGCGGGGAGGGCAAAAGGGGTAAGGTTACTTTGAGGGGCCCGTGTTACTACCTCGGGGCCCGAGGAGGAGGGCGCGGCCTCGCCCTTGCGGCTCCCCGAGACGACGACTGAAGCGCGCTCGGGGGCCCCCCGCTGCGGACTCGCCGCAATTCGACGCGCGGCGTCCCCTCCGATATCCGCGGCCAACAGCTGAATCAAATCGTCGCCCGGAGGACACACCGAACGCCGCCCCCACGCGTCGAGCGACTCCAGCAACGCCGCCTCCAACAGATTCAACCGCCCGCCGTTCGCGTCGTCCGCGCCTCGCTTCGCCATCGTTCTCGCTCCTCGTTACTTTGCGACGGGGCGGGGCCGCGCCGCTCGTTATTGTGTTCGGTATTCATTTTATTAGTTCGTACAGGTTTCAGTAATTGAATCCGGTACAGACAAGGAAGGGCGCGAACATCGAAATTCGGCGCCGCGCCGTCGTTACTTTGAAGCGTCGGAACCCGACTCGCCAAAGTAACCGAAAAACGCCGCTAACTCCCCAAACCCCGGAATTTACGGCGTTTTTCTTAAAAACCCGACAACCGAACATAATAAACATTATCGGACGTTGTTGTAGAACAAAAATTTGTTTTTAGACCGCAAACAAGATAAACTATAAACAAACCGGTTTGCTATTGAGCGGCGTCTAAATACGCGCTTACGAAATTGGCGCCCAAAACAGGCTCGCGTCTTTGAGCCTTTCGAATAGAAATTTAGGCGATAATATTCACGCTACGTAAAGAGCGCGCCATAATTCCCCGCTCCATGTTCCATAGCGTCGTCGAGATAAAAACAGAGGAAAAGACGCATGCGAAAAATTCCTAGGGCGTGTTGTCATTAACGATTAAGTAAAATAACGATTGCGACAAAGTTTAAAAACGCCGAAAACATAACGTCGAGTTTGTCGTAACGCGTCGCGATTCGACGGAAGTCTTCAACAAGGCGTCGAAAGAAACGCTCGACTTCGTTTCGTCGTTTGTTAAGTTTTTTGTTGTAACGCCAAGGATTGCGTCGGTTGCGCTTCGGCGGAACGACCGGTTTCAAGCCGACGTCGCGAGCCGTTTGGCGCGTTTCGTCGCCTTCGTAAGCCCGGTCCATTAAAACGAACTTCGATTTAAGTCGTTTAACATTAAGATTTCGGAGAATTTCTCGCCCGACGGGCGCGTCGCCAGCG
>JAZNJF010000050.1:0-3344 GCA_045577885.1 Thermoguttaceae bacterium
GGGTCAAAATCGGCGAAAACTTCGATTCACGACAGAATTTGTCGACCGTCGCGGTCGATTCGCCCCAACTTGCGTCGATAAGACGCCTGCCGACGCGCAAGATTCCCCAAATCGCCCCGTCTTCCCGCTTGTACTCGCGTCCGAGGACGGTTTCCGACCAAATTTCGAACGCTTTGCGCAGTCGCGCCTCCAATCCGTCGCGCGGAAAGACGTCGGAGAGCTTCGGATTGAGCGCGTTTGACTCGAAATGGAGCCGTCTTTGCTTGGGGAACGTCCCGTAATCGATTAACTGACCCGAAAAGTCGTCCGTCCAAGCGCAAACGACGTAATAAAGCGCCTCTTTTTGCACGTCGACGAACGCCGTTACCTTGTTCGCGGCAATCGGAACCTCGAAACGCGGGCGATTGTTCAGTTTCGCGAAGGTATGGGCGGGCGTCAACTGTTCGTCGCCGAGGTCGACCGTCTTCGGCTCCTGCTGGAACTCCGACATGAACGCCCATTCGTTCTCGAAATACTTATTCATGCAGAATTGCAGCCCGGAAACCTCGTTTTTCCCGTATCGTTCCGGCCAAGAGACCTCCGCGCCCGCGTCTGTCGCCCCCCGCTTCCGTCGCCGTCCTCTTGGAATTCCTTGTTCCGCATGTCGGAATAGGTCGTCCAAAGCTCCATATTGTCCGGAAAACGTTTTAACGCCTTGATTCGCTCCCCTTTCCACTCCGGATGGAGCTTGCGATTGAGGAGTTGGTCGGCTAAATCGTTCCGTTCAATGACCGTGCAAGGGCAAAAGACGGTAATCTCTTCGCCCGGCCCCGGCAAATTGAGGATCGCTTTAAAAATATTGTCGGCGCGCTTCTTGATTTGCTCGTCGCTCCGCGCCGATTCATCGGTTTGCGGGTCGTCGATAACGCAAAGGGTCGGTCGCAAGTTTTCGCCGGTCGCTTTGTTCTTTAATTTCATCCCGCGAATGCGCCCTTCGATCCCCGCGTATCGCAAAACCGCCCCGGAAGCGGGGTTGTCGGGCGTCGTCGGGAGGACGACGAGGTCGTTGTTCCAAACAATATTGGTATGAGCGCCCGCGACGTGTTGACCGCCCGCCCGGTTTGCCGCTCCTTGCAGTTCTTCAATGGGATAACAAATTTCAGGGAAGTCCGCGATAATCAATTCGTTTGAGTCGAGGTCGGCTTTGATTGAATTGAACGAATCGCAAGCGGCGCTGGCGGTCGCGCCGACGAAAAGGACGAAACGATGGTAGCCGAAGAGCAACGCCCACTCGCAAGCGTCCTCGCAAAGGGTGGTTTTCCCGGAGCCGCGCGGCATGGCGATGGCGAACTGACCGCCTTCAACGATAGCGGTCTGCATTTTTTCGAGAATAACGAGATGGTCTTTCGACCAAGGACGCGAATATCGTTTAGGATGGTAGTGTTTGCAGAAGAACGCCAACGACGTTCGCGCTTTCTCCCGCGATTCGGGGTCGACGACGGCGGGAATCGGCGAAATATCGCGACCGGCGAGGGAGGCGGCGCGCGATCGCTCGCGCATCCTTTGCCGGTGGCGTTCGTAAAGCTCTTGTTGATGCTTATCCTTTGCGGTTTGCTGCATTACTGGCATTGTTCGGGAACGTTATAAATTTTACAAAGCGCCTCGACGATTCGTTCCGCCTTGTCTTCGCTTCCGGTTTGCTCTTTCAAGACGGCGACAAGACCTTCCTTTGCCTCGTCAATAAAACGCGCGGCGTTTCGGTATTCCTTGGTAGCTCCCGCTTTATCAAAAAAGTTATTGAATTCATTTTTTTCTAAGTCAAGGTCAATACGTTGAAGTTCTTTCACCGCGTCGAGTAAAACGAAAAGCTTCTCGCTCAACGCGAGCCCTTCGTCGGTCGACAGAAAGAGAACGGCGTCCAGCGCGGCGCCCTTCTCCGTTTCGACGCCGAGCGATCGAAGTTTGCGTTTCTTCGGACGAGCGACTTCGTCCGGTTCGTCCGCGTCGATTTCCTCCCCTTTGCGCCAAGCGTAAATCGCGTCGAGCAGGTATTCGACTTCGGTTTTATTAAAATCGCAACGCAACAGTTCCGTAATCAGTCGACGAACTCCGTCGCAATGCGGAAACTCCAATTCCGCCGCCGTCAAAACCTCTTTCAACGGTTCTTCAATCTTGTTCCCGCCAATATGCGAGCGCAACGCTTTCGCGTAAACCGGCGCCAAATAGTCGACGAAACAATAACCCGACGCGTTCTTAAACGAAAAAATCTTTTCCATACGGTTCTCCTTGAAAAGTCTTGCGCGCTTATTGTATCAAAGGTTCGCGCGTCGCGTTTAAGAATCGCGCTTCGCGTCCAGCTTGACGAATTTGCGCCCCATCTCGACGAGGTGATCAAAAAGGTCTCCGTTAATAGCCTCGAACCATGTTTGTTGGCGAAGAAGCGTTTTTCCGTCGACGCTCTCCTTTGAACAGACAACAATGTTGCAAGTCGCGTTTCCGTTAAAGACAGACTTGAAAACGGCGGTGATAAATTCCGGATTGGTCGTCGTCGCGACGACGTTCTGTTGCGTTTGATTCAAAATCTGAAAAAACGAACCGTAGGCGACGGGGGGCAGGTAAAGCTCGACGTCGGGATAAAAAAGGTAATTCGTTTGGCGGAGCGGCGTTCTCCGCATATCGATTACCGACGCGAGGAACGCGAGGAACGCTAACTCGCTTGGACGCATTCCGCAAAGGTCGACCGGTTCCGCACCGAGGAAGTCGACGACAAGTTCCTCGCCAAACTTTGTTTTAACGATTTCAATCCCTTGAAAATCTGGAAAGACGCGCGTCATTTCGTCGACAAGAGTTTCGTAGCCGGTCAATCTTTCCCGTTTTTTCGCGGCGAGAAATTCCGAAATGTTGTAAAAATTAAAATCAAGCGTGATCGGCTTATCTTTTCCGACGCTAGAAAACGCACGTCGAAGATATAACGCCGAACGAAGATGTCTCGCCGACAGCTGGAGTCCGTAATACCGATCAATGTAATCGAGTTGCAGGTCGAGAAATTCGTCGTCCGGTCGATTCTCAAACGTCGCGCGATGACTGTCGCATAAAAGAAACTCAGCGGGGGCAAGCGAGTCGAACGACGCTTCTTTGTCTTCATCTTCGACAAACTCACAACCTTCGTAACCGTAGTAAGCCATATGTTCCTCAAACTCACCCGGAATAGCTTCTAGACGAAGCGAGCAACCGCAAGCGAAACGAAGCGTCGCGTTTCCGCTTCGAGCCCAATCGCAAATCAAACTTGTTTTGCGCTGGAACAACGCTTCGTCGACGATTTCAAATCCGCGAAGTCGGATCGTAGCCATGTCGTTCTGTGAGCC
>JAZNJF010000051.1:0-12029 GCA_045577885.1 Thermoguttaceae bacterium
CTTGGCCCACAGAACGACATGGCTACGATCCGACTTGGGCGACGGGGCTTGAATACAAGGGCTTGAGTCGAGATTACGATTTCCGTAAAAACGACGCGGTCGCGACGGTCGATTTGCCGTACCGCTCGGCGCCGCGGACGCCGTTCGAACACCTCGTTTGGAACGACGCGCCCTATAGTAATCCGTTCGAATTGTCGCTCGTTCCGGCGTCCGCGCCGGGCCGCTTCGGGCTCGAGTTCGTTCGCGAGTCGGAACAGTTCGACTTGGCGAAGCTGTACGAAGCGCGTCGCGGCGAACGTCGCGGCGTTTCGCTCGGCTCCGAAGGCGTTTACGGGTTCGACAAGTGGTACGACAAGGCGGAACACGCCGAAGATATGCAAGGTTTGAAGGAACGCGGCGGGAAAATCGGGCCGTATTTGAACTTCTTCTCGAGTTCGAAGCGCCCGGGCGAGTCGCTGAACCTCTGTCGCGCGTTGGAGTTCGTTTACACGCCGTCGCTTTACCTCGGGACGCAAACCCTCGCCGGGGAAGACGAAAACGGGAACCTGATTACCGACGGTTTCGGGAACCCGGTCTTCTACTCGGCGCGTCGCGAACCGGGCAAAGTCAACCTGAACACGACGAACGAAGCGGTTTGGAAGGCGCTTTCGCCGCGCTCCGAACGCGTTTCCGACGACGCGAAACTACCGGGAACGCCTTGGCGAAGCGACGGTTCCGACGACGGTTTGTTCGACGTCCGAACGGCGATGACGCGCACTGAAAACGTCGGCGACGCCGACGGCGACGGAACCGACGATTTTGAACCGGTCGAGCGTTCGACGGACTTCGTTCCGTTCCAACCGGCGCACACGACGCCGCTTTGGGGCCGCCTCGACCAATCGCCGGCGCCGCTCCCGATTTCGGCGACGTTGGCCGCGCAAAACGAAACGCGTTCGGACGACCGCGGAACGAACGCCGCGCCGCTCTTCGACAACCTGCGAGAGCGTTACGCGACCGACGGCGGCGAAACGGTTTACGCTTACGTCGACGCCGCGGGCGATCCGCAAACGACGACCGACCTCGATTGGCTGATCGCGAACGATATCGCTTACAACGAAGTAACGCTCGGCAAGCGCAACAACCTCTTCGAAGCGACCGCCGAAATGCAACGGTTGAGCGGAACGACGACGAACCGTTCGAACGTCTTCGCGATTTGGACGACGGTCGGTTACTTCGAAGTCGAGCGGTGCAACCCCGGCGTCAACATGCCGAGCGTCGACCCGGACGGGAACGAAATCACGCTTGAAAAGCTGATCGACCCGAACTACAAGTGGTACCGTTACTACCAAGCGATTTACCCGGACGGATACACGTACGGCAAGGAGCTTGGCGCCGAGTTCGGCGAAACGAAGCGTCGTCGCGGGTTCGCGATCATCGACCGTTCGATTCCGGTCGACTTCCGTCGCGGGCAGTCGGCGAACTACCAAGACGCGATCTTGCTGCAACGCGTGTTGGACTAAGCGTTTGAGAAGTGGAAAACGAACCGAGCGATTCGGGCGGCGTCGCAAAAGGGGCGGCGTCCGACGGTTCGACGTTGAAAACGACGACGTTCGTTGAATAACGTTCAACGAAGAAAAAAAGGGCGGGGGCTTTCCTCCGCTCTTTTTTTTGGTCGCCGGGGCCGGAGAAGAGCGACGGTCGGGCCCGTTTATTTTGCCAGGTTTCGCCGTTTTGACTTTTGCTCGCAACCGCGTCGGCGTTCGCCGGTTCGACGTTGAAAACGGCGACGTTCGTTGAATAACGTTCAACGAAGAAAAAAGGGCGGGGGCTTTCCTCCGCTCTTTTTTTTGGTCGCCTGCCGCGGAGAACGTCGACGGTCGGGCCCGTTTATTTTGCCGAGTTGCGCTAATTTAACGTCGGCTTCCGAGCCGTCGGCGTTTGGGCGAACGCGTCTTTTTACCGAACCCCTTGGCGGCGCGGCGGAATCGTTTATAATAAAAACGACGCGTTCCGTTCGACCGGCGACCGACGGCTTTCGTCGGCGGGAAGTCGGGGCAAGGGAAGCGCGTCGCGGAAAAAACGAACGTTGGACGCGTCGAGCGTCTTGAAAATAGAAACGAAAAAGAAGGGGAGAAGATGCCGTCGAATCAAGTTCTTATCGTCGTCGCGCGCCCGGAAGCCGAAAAAAGTTTTAACGGCGCGATCGTTCAAGCCGCCGCCGACGCGCTGACCGCCAACGGATACGCGCCGGTCGTTAGCGACCTTTACGCCGAAAATTTCGATCCGACGATGACGCTCGCCGAGGTGAACGAGCCGGTCGAAAAGGCCGACGCCGATATTCAAGCGCGGATTCAAGCGGTGAAAGAGTCGGTCGGTTTGATTTTCGTTCACCCGAACTGGTGGGGCGGCCCGCCCGCGATCTTGAAGGGTTGGCTCGACCGCGTCTTGCGCAACGGCTTCGCGTACGGCTTCACGGCGGACGGCCCTTGGCAAGGCTTGACCGACAAAACGGTTCAAGTTTTCAGCACGTCGAACACGCCGCGCGACGTCGAGTTGAACGTGTACGGCGACCCGTTGGAGAACTTTTGGAAGACGATCGTCTTCGGACTTTGCGGTTCGAAGTCGTTTGAACGTCGCAACTTCGAACAAATTATTTTGAGCGACGAAGCGCAGCGCGCCGCTTGGTTGGCGGAAGTCGGCGAGATTGTCGCCCGACGCTTCCCGAAAGTCGACTGATCGAGTTGGGAATAACGCGTTAGTCGGAAGCGGCCGTAAATAACCGGAACAGCCGAGAACGCCCGGCGGCGTCCGGCGACGTCCGAAAATGGCCGGAGTAAAATAGGAAACGGACGCCGCGTTGGAGCGGGAGTTCCGCAAGCGCGGCGCGACGTTTTCCGGAGGCGGCGTTCTTTTTCGAGAAAAATAGAAATTTTTGGGTTTTGCCCCTTGACCGTTCGCCGGTTCGCGTTATAATTACTTTTGTCTTGACGACGATAACTCGTTAAGCCGGGCAGGTAGCTCAGTTGGTAGAGCACAGGACTGAAAATCCTGGTGTCGGCGGTTCGACCCCGCCCCTGCCCACTTCGGTTGAGCGCTCGCAAACGTTGCGACGGGCGTTGATCGAATTTGGGTTTTGCCCGATTTGGGCAGGTAGCTCAGTTGGTAGAGCACAGGACTGAAAATCCTGGTGTCGGCGGTTCGACCCCGCCCCTGCCCACTTCAAAACGAACGGTTTAACGCCGTTCGTTTTTTGTT
Source organism: Thermoguttaceae bacterium (assembly GCA_045577885.1). Classification (GTDB taxonomy): domain Bacteria; phylum Planctomycetota; class Planctomycetia; order Pirellulales; family Thermoguttaceae; genus RUG369. The sequence goes on from JAZNJF010000051.1 coordinate 3,235, forward strand.
TCTTGGCGCGTTTGAACTTTTTCGGTCGTCGGGCTCGGGGCCCGGAAAGGCTTCGTCGGCGGTTCGCTTCCGTCGGGTTCCGTTTCGCAATCGAACGTTCGGCGTCGTTCGTTTTTTGGTTTCTTGGCGCGTTAGGGTTTGCGTTTTGATTAACGACGGCTAATTCCGTCGAGCGAGGCGAAATATTTACGCGGCGCTCTTTTTTACGTCGGCGCCAAGTCTCGACGGCGACGCGACTAACGATAAAAAGCGCCGATTCCAACGATTCTGCTTGATTTTTTTGGGACCGGCTGTATAATTGTCGGTAAGGACGGCGCGCTTTAACGTTTCGGTAATGGACGGTCTCTACCCAAGCGACGCTTTCGCTTGGAAAAGCGAGCGAAAACGAAACGGCGTTTGAAATTCGGCGCGCGCGTCTTGTCGGGAAAATACGCGAACGCGAACGACGCCCGGCGCGAACGTCGAACGAACGCGCCCAAACGAAAGAAGAGGCAACCGATGGAAATTCGACGTTTCAACAATATGAACGCCTCGTTGCGCGAAAAATATATCTCCTTTTGGGGCCAAACGCTCGATCCGAACTTTTACGCGCCCTTCGACGACGCGACGTCGCGCCGACCGCCGACGCCGACCGACGGCGCCGAAACGTCGAGCGGCGCCGATTCCGTCGCGAACAACCCCTTTTCTTATTGGAATTTGTTCAAAACGGAAATTTTGAACGGTTATTTTGTCGAGCCGCGCGCGTCTTTTTGGGCGGTCGACGGAACGCCGGAAGAGCCGAATCCGGTCGCTTGCCTCGTCGCCGCGTCGGCCCCGAACGACGACGCGCTCGACGGCGCCGACGCGACGCTCCTCGCGCCCCTCTTCTCCGCCGGCGTCTCCGACGCCGATAAGGCGACCGCCGCGCGAATCTTGATCGAAGCGTCCGAAAACGCGTTGCGCGCGAAAGACGTTCGCCGAATTTACGCCGGAGGCGCGCCGCCGCGAACCGACGCCGAAGGGTACGCGCCGATCGGAGCGCCGCTTTTGAACGGCGCGTACGGCTGCGGTTCGCCGGTCGGGTTTTTTGACGACGATCCGGCGCGCAACTTCTTTGTCGACGCGGGTTACGTCGCGGAGGAGAGCGCCGCCGGCGTCCGAGCGTTCGTCGAGCGAAGAATCGACGCTAACGCTTTCTTCGGAAACGCGGACGATTTGCCGAACGGTTGGCGGTTGACGCAAGAAAGTTGGGCGGCGCCGAGTTGGCGACACGCGCTGATCGCTCGCAATTTCTTGAACGCGCGGCGTTTTTGCGTTCGCGGACTCGATTCCAGCCTCTTGGCGATCGCTTGGGTTTACGACTTGGCGCGACGTTCCCCGAAGACCGGCGCGCTTTCGATTCAAACGGTCGTTTCGCGCTTGTCGACGCGGCATACGTATCGCAGGAAGGGGTTGGGCTCGGCGCTGGTCGCGAAACTTGTCGACGACGCGACGACGCGAGCGGCGAAAACGGCGCCGGGCGCGTCGCTCGAAATTTGCGTCGTCGTTCCGGTCGGAGACGCCGTCGCTCGCAATTTTTGGGACGCGCAGGGCTTCGAAAGCGGGCGCCGTTCGACGCCGCTCGTGAAAACGCTCGATTAGTTCGACGTTCGGGAAACGACGCGGAAAACGCTGAAAATTTAGGAAGCGAAAAGAGCGAAAAAGTCGAAAAAAGCGAATTCGAGCGGTTAAAATGCGCCGCGCCTCTTGGCTTTTGAGGGCGACGCGGTATAATTAAACGTTCGATCGTCGTTCGAGCGTCGCGCCTTAAAGAAACGGCTCGGCGACGAAAGCGTTAATTTGTTGTCGCGAAAACACAGCGGGGAGTTATGAGCCGTCTTTTTGTTAATCAAATCAAAGAAAACGACGTCGTTTCCGAAACGTACCGCGTCGCCGAGAAGGCGTTGCGTCCGAACAAAAACGGCGTTCTTTACCTGCAGTTCATTTTGACCGACCGCACCGGGAGCGTTTCCGGGCGCCTTTGGAACGCGACCGAAGAAATGTTTCGGCAATTCAACGACGGCGACTTCGTTCGTTGCGAAGGAATGGCGCAGCGGTTCCAAGGCAACATTCAGGTCATCGCGAAAAAGTTGACGAAGGTCGACTCGAAAGACGTCGCGCTCGAAGACTTTACCCGCGACGCCGCCGTCGACGTCGCCGCGCTTTGGAAGCGGGTTCGCGAACTCCTCGGCGGAATGAAAAACCCGAAATTGCGCGACTTAGCCGACTGCTTCCTGACCGACGACGCGTTCGTCGAGCGGTTTTCGCGCGGATACGCCGGCGTCCGCCTGCATCACGCGCACCCGGGCGGGCTCCTCGAACACACCGCGTCGACGATGGAGCTGGCGTCGCGAATCGCGTCCCATTACGGCGCCGCGCTCGACGCCGATCTATTGCTCGTCGGCGCGTTCCTGCACGACGTCGGCAAAACGATCGAGCTCTCCGACGACCCGACCGCGCCGGTTTACACCGACGCCGGGCAAGCGCTCGGGCACCCGTATCTCGGCGTCGAAATTTTGACGAAAAAGATCGCGGAAACGGAAAAGTTGACCGGCGAACCGTTCGACGAACGCCTCGCGATTTCGTTGAAACATATGATCTTGGCGCATCACGGAACGCCCGAAAACGGCGCCGCGAAGGTTCCGGCGTCGCTCGAAGCGATGGCGCTGCATTACATCGACTCGCTCGACGCGAAATTGGCGGAGTTCCAAAAGCACATCGCGGAAGACCCGAACGTCGGCGGCGGTTGGACGAATTACATCCCGAGCCTCGAACGCAAGCTGATGAAGTTTTGACGCGCGACGGCGAGAAGCGGGAACAAAGGGCCGCGTTCGGAAACGGACGCGGTTTAACTTTTGCCGGTTAACGGCTTAGCATTGGCGGAAAGAAGGAAACGACGGATGAAATCGCGCAGCACGACGATTTTAACGGTGCGCAAAGACGGCGCGGTCGCGATCGGCGGCGACGGGCAGGTAACGTTCGGCTCGTCGATTATGAAGGCGGACGCGCGCAAAATTCGGCGGCTCTTGGACGGTCGCGTCTTGGTTGGGTTCGCCGGGTCGACCGCGGACGCGTTCGCGTTGATGGAGCGGCTCGAGGCGCGGCTGAAGGATTACCCGCAAAATATAACGCGAGCCGCCGTCGAATTGGCGAAGGAATGGCGAACCGACCGCGCGTTGCGGAAGTTGGAGGCGATGGCGATCGTCGTTTCGGCGGACGAAACGCTCCTTATCAGCGGCAACGGCGACGTCGTGCAGCCGACGGACGGTATCGCCGCGATCGGTTCCGGCGGAAATTACGCGCTCGCGGCGGCGAAAGCGTTGGCGGCGCGTTCGGGGCTGTCGGCGAAGGAAATCGTCGTCGAAGCGATGAAAATCGCGTCGCAAATCGATATTTACACGAACGACAATATCGTCGTCGAGGAGTTGTGATTATGTTGGAATTGACGCCGCGTCAAATCGTCGAGGAACTCGACAAATACATCGTCGGACAGCGCGAAGCGAAACGCGCCATCGCGGTCGCGATTCGCAACCGTTGGCGTCGACAGCGCGTCGCCGAGGAAATGCGCGACGAAATCGGCCCGAAAAATATGATGATGATCGGCCCGACCGGCGTTGGGAAGACGGAGATCGCGCGGCGCTTGGCGGCGATGACCGGGGCGCCGTTTGTAAAGGTCGACGCGACGAAGTACACCGAAGTCGGCTATTACGGGCGCGACGTCGAGAGTATGGCGCGCGAACTCGTCGAAAACGCCGTCGGAATCGTTCGCGCCGAGGAGCGGGAACTGGTCGCCGAAAAAGCGAAAGAGGCCGCCGAGAAGCGAATCGTCGACGCGTTGGTCGAGAAGTTCGAACGGGAAAACCGCGACGCCGAAGCGAAGGCGGCGGAGGAAGCCGGTTCGTCGAAGGAAAACGCTAAAGCCGACGAACAAACGACTTCCGCGTCGGCGTTTGCGTCGTCGAGTTCGAGCGATCCGTTCGCGGCGGCGATGGAAGCGGCTTCCCGCGACCCGAAATTCCGCGCCGCGATGGACGCCGTCCGCGATCTGAAATTCGACCCGACGAACCCGACCGCGAGCTTCGAAGCGATGGCGAAAGCGGTCGACGAAGCGGTGAAAAACGCGCCGTCGAACGTTGAAAACGCGACCGCCGCCGAACCGCAAACCGCGTCGCAAAACGCCGCGAAAGCGGAAGTTGCGAAACTCGACGCGGCGCCGAAGCGAATCGTCGACCGCGACGAAATCGAACGTCGGCTCCGACTCGGCGAATACGAGAACGAAACGATTCCGGTCGTCGAAGAGCGGCGTTCGTCCCCGGTCGTGATGGGGGGCGTCGGGCTCGAAAATATGCAGGACGAAATTCAAAGTATGCTCGAAAGTTTGACGCCGCGCCGTCGTTCGCAGCGGGAAATTCCGGTTTCGGAGGCCCGGGCGGCGTTCGTCGAGCAGGAGTCGGAGCGCGCGCTCGACAAGGAGAAAATCGACGCGCGGGCGGTCGAACTCGCCGAAAATCTCGGGATTATCTTCATCGACGAGATCGACAAAATCGTCGGAAGCGAGGGCGGACGCGGCGCCGACGTGTCGCGACAAGGCGTCCAACGCGACTTGCTTCCGATCGTCGAAGGAACGACGGTGCAGACGAAACACGGGATGTTCTCGACCGAACACGTCCTTTTCATCGCGGCGGGGGCGTTCCATCGCGTGAAACCGAGCGACTTAACGCCGGAGTTGCAGGGCCGTTTCCCGATTCGCGTCGAGCTGTCGGAGCTGAAAAAAGAGGACTTCGTTCGCATTTTGACGGAGCCGAAGAGCGCGCTGACGAAGCAGTACGTCGCGTTGCTCAAGACGGAAAACGTCGACTTGGTTTTCGAGCCGGACGCGATCGAAGCGCTGGCCGAGTACGCCGCGTCGACGAACGCGACGACGCAAAACATCGGCGCGCGAAGACTTTACGCGATGATGGAGCTGTTGCTCGAAGACTTGAGTTTCGAAGCGCCGGAAATGGGGCTCGGGCGAGTCGTCGTCAACGCGGCGTACGTTCGCGAAAAGATCGACCGCGTCGCGAAGGACGAAGACTTGAGTAAGTTCGTTCTGTAAGCGTCGATTCGGCGCGACTTAGCGGCGTTTTAGACGTCGGCGAAAAGTCGGCGAAATAAGCGGCGGCGGACGCGTTGCGTTCCGGCGTTTGAAAAGTTTGAAATTTGTTTGTTTTTAGCGCGTCGGCGGGGCTTTGCGGCTTCGTCGGCGCGTTTTTTATCGCGACGCGGTTTCGCCGCTTGACGTCGCGTCGCGGGTTGGGTAAAATAAACGAGACGCGACGTCGCGCAAAGAACGGAACGCGGCGGACGGCGGAAGAGGCAACTTGAACATTAAGAAGGAGTTAACGATGCGAAAGACGAACGGCCGACGTCGAACGGGGGCGTTTGTTTCGGCGGCGTTTTGGGGAACGGCGATTCTTGCGGCGGCGTTTAGCGCGTTGGGAAACGACGTCGCGTTCGCGCAAACGGAGAAGACGCAAGTCGAGTATAATAAAGCGGTTGCGTCGACGAACGAAGGCGAGGCGACCGTCGCGTCCGATTGGGTTTTCTGCGCCGTTTTGCAGGAGGCCGGCTGGTTTTCCGACTGGGACGCCGTCGCTTCAAGATTTGACAAGCCCGGGCTTTACCGGCCCGACTTCGACGTCGCGAACGAGCGCGCTCGCGAATGGGCGCCGCTCGTCGAACGTTGGCGCGAGCTGATTTTGAACGAGGAAAAGGCGCGCGCCGAAGCCGAAGGGCGGAAAACTCGGCGGGATTGGGCGGAGATCGGCGCCGACAAAGCGCTCGTCGACGCCGCGCTGGCGAAGTGGGAAAAGGCGTTGGTCGACCCGACGGAAGACGAGCCGCAACGTCGGCAAAATATAGAGTTGCGACGAGAAGACGGCAAGTTCGACCCGCGCGCTTTGACGGAATTCGAGGGCGTTTTGATCGTCGACAAGCCGATTTTTGGCTGGGTTTCGTTCGATTTGAGAACCGGGACGACGGACGCGGATTTCGCGGTTCCGCTCCCTTGGAAAGCGTTGCGTCGGGAATCGCTCGTCGCCGACCCGCAAAAAACGAACGTTAGGCGAGGCGTTGAAACCGTTCGCGGGCTCGCCTTCAACGGCGATATGAGCCGTTTGTCGTTGGCCGGAATTCGTTTTCGAGACTGCCGCTTTTTGAAGAACGCGAATTTCGACGGCGCCGATTTGACCGACGCGCGTTTCGAAAACTGCCGTTTCGACGCGACGGTTCCGTTTGAAGCGTTCGCGCAAACCTTGTCGTTTAAGGAGAACCGACTCGTCGGGCTCGAGCTTTACGGCGACCTCGACGGTTGGGACTTCTCCGAGAAAAACGTCGGCGACGTCCGCGTCGCAAGTTGGAAGGGCGTTAAAATCGACGGCGCCCGCTTCGACCCGCCCCGTTTCGACGGCGAATATTGGGAAGGAAAGGCGACAAAGCGCCGCGTCGAAATCCCGGCGAACCTCCCGAACGAGCTGTTCCGACGGTCGCGCTTTTTCGACGAAAAAGATTTGAGCGGAACGACGTTTTACTATTCCCTTAACGGAGGCGACTTTAGCGGTTTCGACTTGACCGACGCGACGCTCCTGCCGCGGGATTTGAAACTTGGAATCGATTGGGGAAGAGCGAGCGCCCGAAGCGTCGACGGCGCGATCGAATACGCGATCTTGCAAGGGACGCCGAGCGAAGAGATTCGCGTTAAACTCAACGACGCGAAGATTTTGCGAACGCGGTTTGAGTCGTTCGTTTTGTATCCGGGAAACGGAACGGACGGTTTGAAGCCGCGCGTTCCGGTCGATTTTGTCGACGCGGCGTCGATTCAAGCGTCGAAAAGTTGGCGCGACAAGGACTTGCGCGGCGTTTATTTCGGCAACTGCGTCGATTTGCGCGGCGCCAACCTTGCCGGCGTCGACTTAAGCGGCGCGACGTTCGAAACGTCCGTCGACGACGTAAAGTTCGACGACGCGGTGATTTCCGACGTTCGGTTTTGCTCGCCGGACTTTTCGAGTTCGCTGATGCAACAATTCGACGTCGCGCGCTTCAACCCTTGGCGCGAGTCGGGTTTGACGCTCGAACAAGCGGAGTCGACCTGGAACGGGCGGCGCGGGCGGTTCGAGGGAATCGTCTTCCCGGACGACGTGCAAAAAACGCTCGACCGCCGGGCGTTCGAAGCGAGTCCGGAGTTCGCCGCGAAGGATTTCAGCGGGAAAATTCTCCGCTTCCGCGATATGTCCGGTTGGGATTTAAGCGGTTTGAATTTAACGGGTTGCGTCTTGATTACTCGAACGCTCGACGGGGCCGACTTGACCGGCGCGACGGTCGACGGCGCGATTTTTCTGCAGGCGAACAACGAAAACGCGATCGACGCTTTCGCCGCGAACCGAATCGCCGAACGGGCGCGAGCCGGGGAAAAACTCGTTGTCGCCGACCGACTTGACGGCGCGTCGCCGTTCGATCTTGGAACGCGGTTGCGGAGTCTGATTCGTTGGCGAGACGTCGGCGTTTCGTCGAAACGGCTGCTCGACCGCGAGCTGGTTTTGCTGACGGCGGAACAATTTAGCTCGACGGCGACGGCGCGAGCGGGAAGAGGCGGCGACGTCGCGATTTCCGGCAAAATCGACGGTTCGCTTCCGGACGCTTATGGGCAAAACGCGAAGGAAACGGCGAAGTAACGACGGCGCGAACGGCGTCGGAAACGGCGAAAGATCGGGACGGCGCGAGGGCGCGTCGTCCCGTTTTTTACGCGACTTTGATTTTTAGAATAAAGCGCTGAATTTCTAAGATCGGCGCGTTTGATTGTTCTGAATTTTGCTTGATTTTGGCGGCGGTCAAGCGCGATATGCGGCGCGGCGTCGTTTTTTTTTTCTTTTTTTGTTGCGAAACGTCGCAATTTACTTGACGTCGCGTTTCGCCTTCGGTATAATACGTTTGCGCGACGTCGCAAAACAAATAAACGTCGCGTAAAATTCAGTCGTAACCAAGGTAATAACGGAGGTTAAAAGATGCGCGGAATATTGAAAAAAGCGAGCGCGACGCTCGGCGCGTTTTTGACGGCGTTTCTTTGGGGCGCGTCGACGACGTTCGGCGTCGTCGACGAAACGACATATTCGCCGTCTTTGCCGGACGTTCCGTTCGAGTCGACGGCGAAAATCGACCCGAAAACGACTGTTTTTCTTTACTTAGGCGAGGCCGCCGACGAGAATCTGCGCCGGATTTACGCCGAGTACAACAAGGAAATCGCCGATAAGGCGGCGGTTTCGTTCTATCGATACTGGGGCGAAGAGGCGGTGGAATGGGGGGAACTCCAAAAGGCGGCGGCGATCGAACACGACGTCGCCTTGAGCAAGATCGAGGCCGAGTCGAAAACGCCGGAGGAAAAAGCGGAGCGCGTCCGGCTTTTTTACAAGCGTTTGCGCGTTCGCGATTCGTTGTCGTTGGAGGAAAAGCGGGGGCGAGCGATCGAACTCGAAACGGGGCGTTATTGGTCTAAAGTACGCGGCCCCAAGCCTTACGAACGGGCGGAACTCCGCGCGGCGCAGGCGCGTTGGGAGCGAATCGAGCGCGAGTTTTGGCCGAGCGTCGCCGAAAAAATCGATTGGGAAAATTTGAACCTCGACGGCGCGCGGTTCGATTTCCGACCGGAAGTTGCGGACGTCCACGATTACGAGGACCTTTACGGCGGCGTTTGGGATAAGTTTGGCGATCCTTACCCGGTCAACGGAAATACGTTATGTTGGGGG
>JAZNJF010000052.1:0-5744 GCA_045577885.1 Thermoguttaceae bacterium
AAGTCAAGGCCGCCGGGCTCAATCACCGCGAAACGAAGGAGTACGTCGTTCAAGAAGGCGACGTCTTGCTCTTCCATATTTCGCAGTGAAAAAGCGAAAGCGGCGGCGCGTTTGACGATTTTAGCGGCGAAACGGCGTTTCCAACGGATTTTGCCGCTAAAATCGTTATGTTCGGCGTTTTGACGTTTCGATTGAACGTCGAAGCGCGAAAACGTCGAACTTATTCGACGGCTCGACGCGTTAAACGGACGCGTCTCGGCGTAAAGTTTGACGTTTGCGCCGATTGAAACGAAAAACGGAAACGAAAGGGAAACGATGGAATTTTTCGAAACGGTCGCTCGTCGACGTTGTTATCGCGGCGAATTTACCGACGCGCCGGTTTCGCGGGAAGCGTTGACGAAGATTCTCGAAGCGGCGATCGAAGCGCCGACGGCTTGCAACGCGCAGTCGCCGTCCTTCGTCGCGGTCGACGATCCGGAGATTCTTGCGAAAATCGCCGAAATTATCCCGACGCCGGTTTGTAAAACGGCGAAAGCGGCGATTATTTGCGTCGCGGACGAGCGGCCCGTTTTTGCCGATATGTCGTTTTATAAGGAAGACTGCGCCGCCGCCGTTCAAAATATGTTGCTCGCGATTACGGCGCTCGGGTTCCACTCCGTTTGGCTCGACGGCGTCCTGCGTCGCGACCAAGTCGCCGAAAAAATTGCCAATCTTCTCCAAATTCCGGAAGGAAAACGCGTCCAAATCGTTTTGCCGATCGGCGCCGCGCCGTCGGAACCGACGAAAGCCGAGCGTTTGCCCTTTGAAAAGCGCGCTTCCTTCAACGTTTGGAAAGAACAACAGTAAACTCTAATTTCGACGGAACGATCGCGTTCCGTTAAAATCGAAACGACGTCGAGAAAGTCGCGCGTTTGAAACGTGCGAACGGGAATCGCCTAATATGAGCGAAATTAAAATTGTAACGCCTGCCTCGCGACGAGACAAAAAACGCTTTTTGTTGTTTCCGTGGGAGATTTACAAAAACGACCCGCATTGGATTCCGCCGCTCCTTGCCGGCGAAAAAGGCCTGCTCGGATACGCGAAAGACCCGTTTTACGAGCGGAACCAAATTCAAACGTTTTTGGCCGAGCGCGACGGCAAGGTCGTCGGACGGATCGCGGCGATTTTGAACGTCGGACACCTTGAGCGTTACGACGATAAGGTCGGATTTTTCGGTTTTTACGAGTCGGTCGACGATCAAGAAGTCGCCGACGCGCTCTTCGCCGCCGCCGCCGACTGGCTCAAAGAGCGGGGATGCGAAACGATGCGCGGCCCGATGAATCCGTCGATGAATCATACCGTCGGTCTGCTGATCGACGGGTTCGATTCGTCGCCCTTCTTTATGATGACGTACAATCCGCCGTATTACGAGCGGCTGTTCGAGAACGTCGGCTTCGCGAAAGCGCAGGACTTGTACGCGTATTGGGGCGAAATCGACATGTTGCCGAAGGTGCGCGAGCGGTACCTGCGCACCGCCGAAATGATTCAAGAGCGGTACGACGTTAAACTTCGCCCGCTCGATAAAAAGCATTTCGAAGCCGACGTGCGCATGTTCCTGGAAATTTACAACCGTTCGCTTTCGAACACTTGGGGCTTCGTGCCGTTTTCCGACGCCGAATTACGGGCGATGGCCGCGTCGATGAAGTATTTGATGGTGCCGGAACTTGCGATCGTCGCCGAAGTCGACGGGAAAACGGTCGGCGCGACGTTCTGCTTGCCGGACTATAACCCGCGTATTAAGGCGATTAACGGCCGTTTGTTCCCGTTCGGTTTCTTGAAGTTGTTGCGAAAACGTTCCGAAATCAAACGAATGCGCATCATCAGCACGAACGTTTTGCCGGAGTATCAAATGACCGGGCTTGGGCTGGTGCTTTTGAACGCGTTGGTGCCGAAAACGCTCGAGTGCGGCGTTCAAGAGGCGGAGTTCTCTTGGGTGCTCGAATCGAACCAATATTCGCGCGGCAGTTTGGAAAAAGGCGGCGCCGTTCGCAACAAAACGTACCGCGTGTACGATAAAAAGATCGCTTAACGCGATTTGATTTCCTCCCCCCCCAATGAAAAACAAACGACGTCGCCGAGCCGCGGCGCTCGGTTTCGGTTCCGTCGGCGCAAGTCGACGAAACGCGACCGGCGGCGCTCGTTTGCGGAACGTATTCGTCGCGTCAAAGCGGCGGCGACGGAGCGCGATCGCGTCCCGTTTCGACTTAATTTGTCCTTATATTAATAATAGTCGGCGTTCGCAAAATGGAAATCATCGAAGTTACAACCGAAAACGATCGCAAGAAGTTTATTGAACTTCCGCGTAAAATTTATAAAAACGATCCGAACTGGACCGCCCCGTTTGATTTTCAAACGCGCGAAAAACTTGATCCGAAACGAAATCCGTTTTTCCGACACGGTTGGGCGAAAATGTTCCTCGCCGTCGACGGCGCCGAAGTTCTTGGGCGAATCGTCGCGTCGGACGACCCGCGTTTTAACGAAGAAAACGGGTCGAATATGGGGATGTTCGGCTTTTTTGAATCGGTCGACGATCAAAACGTCGCGAACGCGCTTTTCGACAAAGCCGCTCGAGTGTTGAAAGAGGAGCGCAAACGCAACCTGCTTTTCGGCCCGGTCGAGTTTTCGACGAATTACGAGTGCGCGCTTTTGGTCGAAGGGTTCGACTCGCCGGCCAAGGTGATGATGCCGTACAACCCGAGTTATTACCCGCGACTTTTCGACAATTGGGGCCTCCAAAAGAACCGCGACTTGTTCTCGTGGTGGTTCGACGAAAGCGCGATTTTCGCCGACCAATGGCGACCGATCGTCGAACGTTTGCAAAAACGTTACAATTTTACGGTGCGCGGAATATCGCTCAAAAATTTCGCGGCCGACGTCGAGCGGTGCATGGAGGTTTACGAGGCGGTGCGTTCCGAATGGTGGTGGGCGTGCGTTTCGTTGACGCAAGAGGAGATTCGCGCTTACGCCGACAATTTGCGAAAAATCGCGTGTCCGGAACAAGCGTTGTTGGCCGAAGTCGACGGAAAACCGGTCGGTTTTTCGATCACCGTGCCGGATTTCAACGAGGCGGCGCGACCGTTGGGCGGCAAGCTCTCTTGGCTGGGCGTTCCGTTTTTAGGCGCTTTGCGTTTGAAATATCGGTTGAAGCGGGTCAAGGGCGCGCGCATGATGGTGCTGTGCGTGTTGCCGGAGTACCGTCGCAAAGGCGTCGCCGAGCGTTTGATTTTAGATACGTTTGATTACGGACGCAACGTTTTGAAATACGAGAACGCGGAACTCGGTTGGACGGACGAAAACAACGACAAAATCAATCACGTCTTGGAACGCGTCGGCGCCAAACGTTGCAAGCGATACCGCGTTTATCAAAAGGATATCTAACGGTCGCGACGATTTTGACGTTAACCGGACGGCGTGAAGCGTCGCGTCGAGTGAAAACGCGTAAAATGCGAAGATTTTTCGTCGTTGGAACGTAATTTTAAGCAACGTTAATCCGAGGAGAGAACGAAATGTCCCGACGTTTCCTTTGTTCGATGATTGGGGCGGCTTTGCTCGCCGGCGCCGTCGCGCTTCCGGCGTCCGCTCAAGACCATTCGTATTACGCGTACAAAAATAATAAGGCGCGGTACGAACAAACGTTGAGTCAATTGCTCGACGCGGCGCGCGCCGACTTGGGCGTCCAAATTGAAGTCGCGGCGAACGTTAAGCCGTATTTGGAGCAAAAAGTTCCGATGGCGCCTTGGAAATATTGGGCCGATCCGAGCCTTCGGTTGGCGTATATCCTTGCGCCGCTCGACTTAACGTTCGAAAAAACCGGCGAAAATTCCTTCCGCGTCTTCGAACCTTGGTACATGAATCGGCCGGAAGACGAAGCCGCCGCGCACCTTGAACGAGCGAAAGCCCGTTACGCCGACCGCGAAAGTTGGGAAAAACGCCGCGACGAAATCCGCGCGACGCTTTTGAAAGAGTTCCAACTCGACCCGGCGCCGAAAAAAACGCCGCTCAACCCGATCGTCGGCGAGACGCGCCAACACGACGGTTACTCGACGACGAACGTCGCGCTTGAAATTTTCCCGAAATATTGGGTTTGCGGAACGCTTTTCCGTCCGACCGAGGGCGACGGCCCGTTCCCGTTAGTCGTTTCGCCGCACGGACACGGGAAGGAAGGGCGTTTCGCCGCCGACCAACAGTATCGCGCCGCGACGTTGGCTCGAATGGGCGCCGTCGTCTTCGCGCACGGGATGCTCGGCTGGGTCGCCGGGGAAACGCCGCTGAAGGTCGACGCGCACCGCGACCCGATTTCCGGCGGGATTCAGGCTTGGTCGACGATTCGCGTAATCGACTATTTGACAAGCCTTGAAAACGTCGACGCGACGCGAATTGGGATCACCGGCGAGTCGGGCGGCGGTTCGCAAACGTTTTACGCGTCGGCGCTCGACGAGCGAATTACCGTTAGCGTTCCGGCGGTGATGGTTTCCGGGCATTTTTACGGCGGCTGCCCCTGCGAAAGCGGGACGGCGTTCCATTCGCGCCTCGGCTGTATTACGAACGCGGAAGTCGCCGCGCTCTTCGCCCCGAAACCGTTGAAGTTGATCGCGTCGAAGCAGGACTGGACGAAGAACACCCCGACGGTAGAGTATCCGTTCCTGCAGTCGATTTACGGCCTTTACGACGCCGCCGAGCGCGTCGAATACGAGATTTTCGACGAGCCGCACGGGTACGGGAAATCGAACCGCGGCGCGCTTTATCCGTTCTTCGCGAAGGAGTTGGGGCTCGACTTGAGCCGCGTCGACGAATCGAAAGTAACGATCGAGCCGATGGAGGCGATGCTTCCGTTCGGTCCGAACTGCGAGAAGTATCCGGAGGGCGCCGTTCGAACGCTCGAAGAACTCCGCGCCGCGTTCGAGGCCGCGAAAAGCGCCGAATAACGACGCTTGACGTTGAAAATCGGAGCGATATTGCGCCGTCGACGCGGTTTCAAGCCGCGCGACGGCGTTTTTTGTCGCGTCAAGAACGGTATTTGCGTTAAAATGGGAAATTTAAGAAGCCGATGACGACGAAAGAGCCGATTTGGACGGCGACAACGGCGGGCGAAGCGTTGCAAAATTTGCGTCGCGAGGCGCCGTTGACGCACTGTATAACGAATTATGTAACGGCGAACGATTGCGCGAACGTTTTGTTGGCGTTCGGCGCGTCGCCGATAATGGCGGACGAACCGGAGGAAGTCGAGGAAATCGTCGCGCTTTCGTCGGGGCTGGTCGTCAATTTGGGAACGCTCAACCGCTCGACGGTCGACGCAATGTTCGCGGCGGCGCGGCGGGCGAACGAACTCGGGATTCCGGCGGTTCTCGATCCGGTCGGCGTCGGCGCGTCGCGCTTCAGAACGGAGACGGCGCGGCGATTATTGAGCGAAATTCGTTTTGCCGCGATTCGGGGAAACGTTTCGGAGATCGCGGCGTTGGCGTTCGGAACCGGGGCGACTCGCGGCGTCGACGCGGCGGTTTCGGACGCGGTTTCGGAGTCGAACCGTCGAGCGGTCGCGGAGCGTTTGCGCGAGTTCGCGGCGGCGTTTCGAACGACGGTCGTCGCTTCCGGCGCGCTCGATTTGGTCGTCGACGCGGAGCGGTTCGCGACGGTTCGGAACGGTTCGCCTTGGGCGGCGCGGATCACCGGGGCCGGCTGTATGTCGACGGCGGTTCTCGGCGCTT
>JAZNJF010000053.1:0-3799 GCA_045577885.1 Thermoguttaceae bacterium
ATACGGAAAATATTGCGGTCGCGCCCGCCCTCTCTTCGCCGCCTTCCCTATGTTGAAGTCGACGAAGCGACCGACGCGGCGGTTCTAAACCGTCGTTCGCCCCGTTTAGCGTCGCCGTTTTCCGTTTTTGCCGCGTTTAAATCCGCCGTTCGACAGACTTCGATTATTGGGACAGATTATGGACACGTTAAAGGTATTTTCCGGAACCGCCAACCCCGCGCTGACTGAAAAAATTTGCAATTACCTCGATTTGGCGCCGGGGCATATCAGCGTTCAAAAGTTCCCCGACGGCGAGTCCTTCTGCCGCATTGAAGAAGACGTTCGCGGCAAGGACGTTTTCATCGTTCAATCGACGTGCCGCCCGGTCAACGATTCGTTGATGGAACTCTTGGTGATGATCGACAGCTTCCGTCGCGCGAGCGCCGGTCGCATCACGGCGGTCATTCCTTACTTCGGGTACGCTCGTCAAGACCGCAAAGACGAAGGCCGCGTTCCGATCACCGCGAAACTGGCCGCGAACCTCCTCGAATGCGCCGGAGCGAACCGCGTCGTTTCGATGGACTTGCACGCCGCGCAAATCCAAGGCTTCTTCGACATTCCGCTCGACCATCTTTCCGCGTCGCCGGTTTTGGACGACTACATTATGAGCCTCGGTTACGCGCCGGAGGAATGCGTCGTCGTCAGCCCGGACGCCGGGAGCATTAAGCGCGCGGTCAAACACGTTACGGCGCTCGGCGGCAGCTTGGCGATCATCGACAAACGTCGCCACAGCGGCGAAGAAGTCGAACAAGCGCACCTGATCGGCGGCCCGATCGAAGGTCGCGTCGCGTTCCTCTTCGACGACATGATCAGCACCGGCGGTTCGATCTGCGGCGCGGCTCGCGTCGTCAAGGAAATGGGCGCGACGAAGGTCTTCGTCGCCGCGTCGCACGGGATTCTTTGCGGTCCGGCGATCCAACGCATTCAAGAAGCGCCGGTCGAAAGCGTCGTTCTTTCGGACACGATTCCGCTCCTTCCGGAACACGAAATCCCGAAAATTAAGGTTTTGTCCTGCGCGGAAGTCCTCGGCGAAGCGATCAAACGCATTCACTGCAACCAATCGGTCAGCCAAATTTACAAGAACTTCAAGTCGAACGTCGGCCAATACTTCTAATCGCCGCCGCGACGTCGGGAAAGTTTGCGCGACCTTCCCGAGTTAACCTCGAACCTTGAAGTTCGTTCCGTTCGACGGCGACGAGTCGAGCGTTCGCCGTCGCAAGGCGTTTTGTCGTCGCGCCGCGCTGAAATTTTCGCTCTTTTCGCGAGAAAATTCGAGCGCGACGGCTCTTTCGCCGATAATAATCGAAAACACGTTAAACGCAAGCGTTCGCGTCGGGCGCTTGCGTTTCGTTCGTTAGTTTCCGACGCGTTTTTCCGCCTCGACGCCGTCGCGCGCCGACCGGCTTTAAGGAGCGTTTTATGTCCGATATGTCGTTTTCCGGCGCGTTTCCCGCCGCTCGTTTGCGTCGCCTCCGTTATCATTCCGGCGTCCGTCGCCTGACCCGCGACACGATCCTTTCCCCCGACCGCTTCATTTTGCCGTTGTTCGTCCGCCCGGGCGTCGGCGTCCGCGTTCCGATCGCCGCGATGCCGGGCCAATACCAGCTTTCGATCGACGAGTTGGTTAAGGAAGTCAAGGAAATCGAAAAGCTCGGAATCGGCGGCGTCATGCTCTTCGGGATTCCGGAAACGAAAGACGCGGTCGGCTCCGACGCGATGTGCGAACACGGTATCGTCGCCGAAGCGATCAAGGCGCTGAAAGACGTCGTCGGCAAAGATTTCTTGGTGATTTCGGACGTCTGTTTCTGCGAATACACCGACCACGGCCACTGCGGCGTCCTGAAAAAATGCGGCCCCGGCGAAGCCGATTGGGACGTCGACAACGACGCGACGCTGGCGAACCTCGTCAAGCAAACGGTCGCGCAAGCGAAATCGGGCGTCGATATGGTCGCGCCGAGCGGCATGATGGACGGCATGATCGGCGCGATTCGTCGCGGCCTCGACGAAAACGGCTTCGAACGGATTCCGATCATGAGCTACGCGGCGAAGTACGCGAGCGCGTTTTACGGCCCGTTCCGCGAAGCCGCCGAGAGCGCGCCGCAGTTCGGCGACCGTCGCTCGTACCAAATGGACCCCGCCTCGGCGCCGGGTCAAGCGATGCGGGAAATCGAACTCGACGTCGCGGAAGGCGCCGATATCATTATGGTGAAACCGGCGCTTCCGTACCTCGACATTATCCGAATGGCGAAAGACCGCTTCCCGGGCCTGCCGTTGGCCGCGTACAACGTTTCGGGCGAATACAGCATGACGAAAGCCGCCGCCGCGAACGGTTGGATCGACGAACAACGCGTCGTCTTGGAGACGCTGACCTCGATTCAGCGCGCCGGAGCGACGATTATCATCACCTACTGGGCGAAAGACGTCGCGAACTGGCTCGCGTAAGCGCCGCGATTCGGCCGACTTGGCTAATCCAGCCAACCTAACCGGCTCAACCGTTTTAGCCAATTCAGTTAATTCACCCAATTTAACCGCTTTGGCCAATTTAGCGAATTCGCCGACTAAGCGTTTTTGCCCGCGCAACCGACGCGGCGTCTTCTCTCGGAGGCGTCGCGTTCCCAACGCTCAAGCGTTCGTCGCGCCCGGCGGACGCTTTTTTCTTTATTTTCTTTTATTTTTCGCGCAAATTTTCAAGACGGCGCGCTCTTTCTATTAAGGGAAATCGTCGCGAAACTTTTTCGCGTTTTGGCGTCGACGACGGGCGGCGCGGCGAAAAATTTTCATTTTTTCCCATTTTTTCCCTCGTTTTATTACAAAGCTCGCTTTTTGCGCGCTAATGTTACGTCCCCCCTCCCCCTCGGTTTTACCTTTTAGCCGACGTCGGCGTCGCCTCGCCTTTTCGGCGAATTTGGCCGGCGCGCCCCGTCCCCGTTTTTCACCGTTAGCCCTTCGATCAAGGAGTCGTTATGCCGTCCAATCCGAACAAACGCGACGCGTCGCAAAACGTCGAAACGCAAACGTTTCAAGAAGCTCGCCTCAACGCCGAAATTAAGCGTCTTCGAGAGGCCGCCGACGCCGGAGACGCCGACGCGATTCGCCAACTCGCGCGCCGCTACCGATTCGGCGACGGCGTCGAGCGCGACCGTTCGACGTCGCTGCGCTTGTATCGCCAAGCCGCCGAATTAGGAAACGTCGACGCGATAACGACGCTCGCCTATTTTTACGAAAAAGGCGACGGCGTCGAAAAGGACGCGAACGAAGCCCGACGTTGGCGTCGGAAAGCCGCCGAATTAGGGAGCGCCGCCGCGACGCGTCAACTCGCCGCCGAATACGCGAACGGCGCCGACGGCGTCGAACAAGACCTCGCCGAAGCCGTTCGACTTTACCGCCAAGCCGCCAAGTTAGGCGACGCGAAAGCGATTTGCGTCCTCGCCGGTCGTTACGCCGACGACTTGACGGCGTCCTCCGCCGAAACCGTCCGTCTGCTCCGCCAAGCCGCCAAGTTGGGCGACGCCGACGCGATACGCAACCTCGGCGTCCGCTACCATTACGGCGACGGCGTCGAGCGCGATCCCGTCGAAGCCGTTCGACTCTATCGCCAAGCCTCGAAGTTAGGCGACGCCGACGCGACGAACAACCTCGGCGTCTGTTGCCATTACGGCGTCGGCGTCGAGCAAAACCTCGTCCAAGCCGTCAAATATTACCGCTTGGCCGCGGAGTTGGGCTGCGTCGTCGCGGCGCGCAACCTCGGCGTTTGTTACGA
>JAZNJF010000054.1:0-5480 GCA_045577885.1 Thermoguttaceae bacterium
GGGGCGTTTACGACGCGCACGGGAACGTTCGGGAATGGGTTTTCGACCGCGAGGGCCCCTATTGGAACGGCTCGAACCGCGCCGGCGAGAAAACCGACCCGGCCGGCCCGCCGCGAGGAAGCCGATTCGACGATAATCGCGTCTTGCGCGGCGGCGCTTGGCATTCCCGATTCTTCGACGAATGCGCCTCCGGGTATAGCGACGTCGCCTATTCGACGGAACGAGATGAAACGTATGGCTTTCGGTTGGCGTTAGGGCGTCCGACCGCGGAACCGACCAAGCCGCCGCGCGTCAAAAAGAGCAAACTGGCGACGACGCGGCGTCAAAAGTTGGCGGACGATTGGACGCGCTCCCCGGAAGCCGGAACGCGTCAAACGTTCGAGTTCGACGGCGTCGAGTTCGCGTTTCGGTACTGCCCGGCCGGAACCTTTACGATGGGGCCGCGTCCGGAGTACGTTCGCGGTTGCATGCCGCGAGAAGAAATCGGCGAACAACGGCGCTGCGAAGTAACGCTGACGCGCGGCTTTTGGACGCTCGAAACGCCGGTAACGCAAGCGCAGTACGAAACGTTGATCGGCGAGAACCCGAGCTTTTTCGCCGATTCGGACTCCGTTCCGGATTTTTACGCGGACTATTACGCCAAGCTGCATATGAAGTCGAGCGGCGTCGAATTTCCCCCCTTTTTTCGCGACCCCAACGGCGGCGCGGGACTGGTTCGCGACGTCGATACTTCCGAATTTCCGGTCGAAAACGTTGAGTTCGACGATTGTCTCGAGTTTTTAGCGGAGCTGAACGCGCTCGTCGCGCCGCCGGACGGTTGGGTCTTTCGGCTCTTGACCGAAGCGGAATGGGAATACGCCTGTCGCGCCGGAACCGAAACGCCGTTTCCTTGGGGTTCGTCGCTCAACGGCGATAAGGCGAACTGTTGGGGAACGATCCCGTACGGAACGCGGGTCAAGGGCCCGTCGTTGCGCCGCACGACGCGGGTTTGCTCGTATCCGCCGAATCCTTGGGGACTTTACGATATGAACGGCAACGTTTGGGAATTTTGCTCCGACTGGTACGGCCCGGCCCCGGAAGGCGTCGCGACCGACCCGACCGGCCCGGCGAAGAAAAGAGGCGTCCGTTACGGGCGAGTAACGCGCGGCGGTTCTTGGCGGAACGTCGCCCGAGAGTGTTTTTCTTCCTCGCGACGCGACGGCGAGGACGGCGGATACGTCGGTTTCCGCGTCGCGTTGGGCCGCCCGTATTGACCGCGCGCACCGCCGCCGTCGGCGACGCGAAAAGAACCTAAACAACCCAAACAACCTAAACAACTCAAATAACCCAAACGGTGAAAACGAAAAAGCGGCAAAAACGAAGGAAAAACCCAAACGCCCGCTCGAACCGGTTCGGCGTCAACCGTCGAACCGCCAACTTATTTTAACAAAGGAATTAACGCAATGTCGACAAACAACGAAACGACGCTCGCTTGGAACGCTTCCCCGGAAGCCGGAACGCGCAAAACGGTCGAAATCGCCGGAACGACGTTCGCGTTCCGATACTGCCCGCCCGGAACGTTCGCGATGGGAGCGGAGAAAGAAGAGCGGTTCGGCGCGAACGAAACGCTTCACGACGTAACGCTTACCGAGGGCTTTTGGTTCGCCGAAACGCCGGTAACGCAAGCGCAATACGAGGCGGTCGTCGGAACGAACCCGAGCTTTTCCTTGACGCCGGACAACCCCGGACGCGCGCCGTCCCCCTTTAAAACGTCGACCGCCGAAGACGTTCCGCGTTTTCCGGTCGACGGCGTCTCTTGGTTCGACGCGCAAGAGTTTTGCCGTCGACTGAACGCGGAAAACGTTTTGCCGGAAGGTTTTGCGTTCCGTCTTCCTTGGGAGGCGGAATGGGAATACGCCGCGCGGGCCGGGTCGACCGAGCGTTACGCCCTCGCCGTTTTGCCCGAATGCGTCGACTTTTGGGGATCGGGAGAAGTTTGGGGGTCTCTGGCGCCTCTCCCGGTCGGCTCGAAAGTATTGACGAACGCTTGGGGCGTTTCCGACGCGACGTACAACGGCTTCGAATGGACGCTCGACCGTTTCGGCGCCTACCCGGAGGGCGCGACGGTCGACCCGACCGGCCCGACGTTCGGCGAAAAGCGGGTTTTGCGCGGTCTTCCGAGGTCTTACGCGCCGTCGTTGGCTTACGCGGCGCTTCGGGAATCGCTCCCGCCGAGCGAACGGCGCGGGTTCGTCGGTTTTCGGCTCGTCGTCGGGCGCCCGATTTCGGAGGACGTCGCTGTCGAAACGGCGGCGATCGGTTTGACGCAAACGTCGACGTTTGAAGCGTTTGCAAGCGACGACTTCGCCGCGTCCCCCGATTCGACGCTCGCTCCGGAACCGGGAACGCGTCGCGTTCTGCAAATCGCCGGCGTCGAGTTCGCGTTCCGCTTTTGCCCGCCCGGAACTTTTACGATAGGGAGTCCGGAAGACGAAAAGTTGCGCGGGCCGGGGGAAACCCAATGCGAAGTAACGCTGACGCGCGGCTATTGGGTCGCCGAAACGCCGGTAACGCAAGCGCAATATTCGGCGGTCGTCGGGAAGAATCCGAGTTGGTATCAAGCGACGGGCGAACGTCGCCGCGAGGTCGAGGGGCTCGACACGTCCGACTTCCCGGTCGAAGGGCTCCATTGGTTCGCCGCGAACGACTTTTGTCGCAAACTCAACGAAGAAGCGGGGTTGGGGATTCTCCCTGACGAGTTCGAGTTCCGTCTTTTAACCGAAGCGGAATGGGAGCGCGCCTGTCGAGCCGGAACGACCGGGCCCCTTTACGCCGACGAGAAAATAACGAAGCTCGCTTGGATTTGGCGCAACGGGAAACGCCCGCGCAAAGTCGGCGGTCGCGCGCCGAACCCTTGGGGCCTTTACGATATGTTGGGAAACGTTCTGGAATGGACGCTCGACTGGAGCCGGACTTTCTCCTCCGGCAATCGCGGCTGCTATTATCACGCTTGGGAGACAGTCGACCCGGTCGGCCCGGCGACGGGATTCGAACGCGCTCTTCGGGGCGGCTCTTGGCGCGACGCGCCGAGAGAGGTTCGCTCGGCGGCTCGCTACTTCCTGAAACCGGCGAATTTTCACCCGACCGTCGGTTTCCGCTTCGCGATCGCCCGCAAACGACCTTAACGCCGCCGTCGCCGTAACTTAACGACGGTTCTTAAAAGTGTCGAACCGCCTCTTTGATTAACAAAACGATTTAATAAAAATCAAAGAAGCGGGTTTGACGCCGCGCCGCTCAAACCGCCGCGACTTTCGCGGCGAACCGCGGCGAGAACCAAAACCGCTCTCACAAACAACGTTTGAAAACTTTGAAAACCGGAGAGTTTAACAAAAAATCAAAGAAAAGGGCCGACGCGACTTTTGCGGCGAACGGCGGCGAGAATCAAAACCGCTTTCCCAAGGAGCGTTTGAAAACTTTGAAAATCGGAGAGTTTAATGAAAAATCAAAAGTCGGCGACCAACTCGACCGACGCGGCGCTTGTCGCGAACGTCGCTCTTCTCGCGGTCGGGCTCGTTTTGAACGTTTTTTATTGGCGAAGCGGGTTCGCGTTTCCGCTCAAGTGCGCCTGCAGCGCCGGGTTCGCGACGCTCGCCGTCGTCAACGCGGCGTTCGCGGTCGCGCTTAAACGCCCGAACCGCCGGTTTTACGTCGCGGCGGTTTGCGGGCTCCTTTGCGCGGCGCTCGGCGACGTTCTCATCGGGTTCGACTTCGTCGCGGGCGCTGCGGCGTTCGGCGTCGGGCATTTGGCGCTGATCGTCGCTTTTTCCTTTTTAAAGCGTTTCCGGCGGCTCGACGCGGTTTTGAGCGTCGCGATTTTCCTCTTCGCGGCGGCGTTTTTGAACTTTTTCCCGGGAATTTCGTTCGCAACGCCCGTTCTTAAAAGCGTTTGCGTCGGATACGCGGCGGTAATCTCCGCGATGCTCGGCAAGGCGACCGGCAATTTCGCCGCGTCGCAAACCGTTGCCAACGCGGCGTTTGCGTCGGGCGCGTTCCTCTTTTTCTTCTCCGATATGATGTTGGCGCTCAACGTTTTCGTCGGTCGCTGGACTTGGACGGACGCGGCGTGTTTGGCGACGTACTTCCCGGCGGTTTACCTCTTGGCGTTTTCGCTTTACGTCAAGTCGCAAGAACAAAAAAACGACGGCGAACGTTTCAACGAAAACGCCGAACGCTCGCCGTCTTAAACGCCTTAACGTTTTAACCGCAACGTTTAACGCAACCCCGGATAGCGCGACCGAACGTCGAGTTTCTCCGTCAGCGCGCCGACGTCGACCGCGTCGACCGGAACGCCGTCTCGAGCGGCCCAAGCGGCGGCGAGCCCGGCGGCGTTTCCGAGCTGAATCATCGTCCGTTGGAGGCGGCAACTCGACGCGGCGATCTTGCTGAACCCCGCGCCCCGGCAAGCGACGAGCAAATTTTGCGGCCCGGGTTCCGGAATCAGACAGCGAAACGGGACGCCGTACGCCGTTTTGACGCTCGAAAGCGTCCCGCCTTCGCCGTGTATATCGCAAGGATGGTCGGCGACCGCGATCATATCGTCGTGTTTTTGCGCGTTCCAACCGGCGGCCAAGTCGGCTTCGACCAAGACGTATCTCGTTTTGACGCGGTAACTTTCGCGAATTCCCAACATCGGCGCGATCTCAACCAGCTCGTAATTCTCGAACCCCGGTTGACTCTGCAGCCAACTCCAATGGTTGCGGACGATTCGCTCCGAACGCCGCGACGCCTCGTCGTACCCGAGTTCGACCAACGCGGCGCCGGGAAGCGTCGTCAACATATTGACCGTTCGCGGACCGTCGAGCCAACCCGTTATATAAGCGCACTTAGGAAACGACGTTTGCTCCGACGGCGCGACGATTTCCCGCTTCGGCTTGTCGCGCGGCTCGACCAAATAACAACGGGCGATCGCGTTCAATCGCAACGTTTCCGCCCCGCCGGTCGTTCCGCTTGGCGAACCGTTCGCCGTTTCGAGCGTCGCGTCGTCGGGCGCGCCGATTTCGCCGAAACGCGATTTCGGGTCGACGCCGAGAAACGTTTCGCAACCGACCGCCCGACAAAGGAAAACGTCGCCGGTCGAGTCGACAAAAACGTCGGCTTTAACTCGAACGACGGAGCCGTTTAGCGTTCGCGCTAAAACGCTTTCGACCCGCGTCCCGTCGGCGCTTTTTTCCGCTTGGAAAAAGGTCGTTTCGTCGAGAATTTCGACGCGCCCCGTCTCCGCCAACATCTCGCGAACCGCCTTGTCGAACGCGCTCGGCAAAAACGCGACGCTCCGATACCCGCCTTCCGGAGGGTTCGCCCGAACGAGCGAATTCTCGTAAGGCTCCGCGTCGTCGACCATCTTAAACCCCGTCGGCGCCTGGATTTGATGCGGAAACTCCTTCGCGACCCCGGCGCCGCCGTCCGCCTTCATTCGGTCGAAAAGTTCCCGCGCAATCTCG
>JAZNJF010000055.1:0-15844 GCA_045577885.1 Thermoguttaceae bacterium
ACCTGATCGCCGCGAAGTTGGTCGAAGCGCCGGAATACGCCGACGCGACGTTTGAAGCGCTCCCGGAACTCGCTCCGGCGGAAACGGTCGTTCGTCTTCCTTGGACGGACGCGCTCTCCCCGGAAGCGGTCAAGGCGACGATCGAAAAGACCGTCGCGGCGGCGGGCGACCGCATCAAAGTTTCCGGCGACGTTCTCGATTTCGACGAATTTTTTACCGACGACGCCGACTTCCCGATCGACGAAAAGGCTTGGAAGAAGCGAATCGTCGACGACGCGGACGCGGTCGGGCGCCTCGCCGACTTCCTCGCCGAACTGGAAGCGATTCCGGAAGCGGAGTTCGTCGCGGAAACGCTCGACGCCGCGTTGCACGCCTTCCTTGAAAAGCGCGAACTGAAACCGGCGCAGCTGATTCACGCGCTCCGCGTCGCTTCGACCGGCAAGGGCGTCGGCGTCGGCATGTTCGACGCGCTCGCGATTTTGGGCAAAGACCGCGCGACGAAGCGGATTCGCCGTTCGCTCGAACTCGCTCGCCAATAAGAAGCGGCGACGTTAACGCCGTCGACTTAACGTTTTTAACGGTCGCGCCGACTTAACCGTCTCGACGGCGTTCGAGTCGGCGTTTTGAAAGCGCGTCGGTCGACTTTTCTTCCGACGCGTCTTTCGCCGTTCTTCGGTTCTTGCGCGACGCCGCTTTTTTCGCCGCGTCGCGTTTCCTTCTTTTCTTGCGCCGACGGAAACCGCCGCCGGGAGCCGTCGCGTTTGCACGTCCTTTTTTCCGGAAAGGGCCGCCGATGTTCGCCGCGTTCCCCCGACTTGCCGATTTTCGCCGTTTTCCCCAAACCGCCGCGTTTATCGTCTTAACGTTCTCCGCCGCCTTTTTCTCTCTTCCGTTTTCCGCGCAAGCCGTCGACAAAACGCCTTCCTCGACGAAAGCGAAAAAAACCGACGACGTCGCCGCCGAACCGGCGCCCCCTCCGCCGCCGCGCCGCCGCGTCCTTTTGAAAGCGCCCCTTGCGACGCTCCGCAAGTCCCCCGCCGCCGCGTCGCAAACGCCGAACGCTCCTCCGTTCTCCGCGCCGGAGCTGAACGCGACCGCCGCGCCGCTCGACGACGACGCTCGCTCCGACGCTACCGACGCCGTTCCCGCTCCCGCCGACCCTACCGACGCCGCGTCTCGAACGCTCTTCGGTCGCGAAATCGCCGACTATCGCCTCCAAAACGGCGCCGGTCGTTACGTCGTCGAAGAGGAACTCGGCGAACTCCTCATTCTCGAAAACGCTTGGCTCGAATCGGTCGAAGACGCGCCGGAACCGGAACTCGACGCGCTCCGTTCCGACTTAGCCGAGCGTCTCCGCGCCGAGTTCGGCCCCGGTTTCGAAACGGTCGCGACGGAGCGTTACCTCTTCGTTCACAACGTTTCGGACGCTTACGTCGACTGGTGCGCGCGCCTTTTCGAAAAGGTCGCCGACGCGTTCGACAAGTTCGCCGCCAAGTCGAAACTCCCGACGACGGAGCGCGTCGAGCCGATGATCGTCGTTATCTTCGCGACCCAACGCCAATTCTTCGAATACGCCGCTCGCGAAACGCCGTCGCCGGACAAACTCGCCGCTTATTACAACATGCAAACGAACCGCGTCGCGCTTTACGACCTTTCCGGCGCCGAGTCGAGCCGCTCCGCCGTCGCCGACGAAGACGCCGAGCCGGAGCGCCGCCGTCGAGCGTTCCAAGAAACGAAAGAATTTCTTTCGCGTCCGAACGCCGCCTTCAACGTCGCGACGATCGTTCACGAAGCGTCGCACCAAGTCGCGTTCAACCGCGGGCTCTTTTTGCGCTCCGGTCCCCTTCCGTTTTGGGCGGTCGAAGGTCTCGCGCTGACCTTTGAAACGCCGAACGGTCGCGCGACGCAGGACGGTTGGAATTTTACCGGCTCCTTCCCGAAAAACGAACGCCAACTCGAACGTTTCCGCCGATACGCCGCGACGACTCGCCAACGCGATCCGCTCCGTTCGCTCGTCGCCGCGCAAAATATCGGCGACGCTCGCGACGACGTCGAAGGTTTTTACGCCGCGTCTTGGGCCCTTTTCTATTATCTTTACAAGCGCCGCCCGAACGAGTTGGCCGCTTATCTCCGCGAGACGGCGGCGAAACCGCCCTTCGTCGCTTACCCGACGGCCGACCGAATCGCCGATTTTGAAAAGCATTTCGGCGACGATTGGGAAAAGTTGACCGAAAACCTTTTGCGCTTCGTTCGCCGACTTTGAAACGCCTCGTTAAAACCGGCGCGACCGTCCCGTTTTAACGCCGCCGTCCCTTGCAAACTCAACGCAAATCGCGCAAATTCGCCGCTTTAACGTTGCAACGAAAGCGGCGAATTCTTTTTTTAAAAAAAGCGGGAAAATCCTTGACTTTCGGCGTCGCGGCGGTTATAATCGCCACAGTTAAAGTCGTCGGGCGATTATTGTTCGCTCGCCGTCTATTTTTAGCGATATTTTTTAGCGACGCTTCCGCTTGTTCGCCCTTTTCCGACGGCGAACGCGGCCAACTTTTGAGGAGATTCTTATGCAAGGCGAATTTCGTTTCTCGTTCGGCCCTTGGAACATTCACGAAGGCGCCGACCCGTTCGGCCCGGAAGTCCGCCAATCGATTCCGTTCAACAAAAAACTGGAAACGTACAAAAAGATGGGATTCGACGGCGTCCAATTCCACGACGACGACGCCGTTCCGAACATGAACGAAATGTCGCCGGACGCGATTATTAAGGAAGCGTCGGAGCTGAAAAAGACGCTCGACGATCACGGCCTCGTCGCCGAGTTCGTCGCGCCGCGCCTTTGGTTCGACCCGCGCACGATCGACGGCGGTTTCACCTCGAACTGCGCCGAATGCCGCCAATACGCGATCGAGCGCGCCAAACGCACCGCCGACATTGCGACGGCGCTCGGGACGAAAAACGTCGTTTTTTGGCTCGCCCGCGAAGGCACGTACATCCGCGAAGCGAAAGACCCGGTCGTCGCGACCGAGCGAATCGCCGAAGCGCTCCAAATCCTCCTCGATTACAACAAAGATATCCGCGTGATGATCGAGTCGAAGCCGAACGAACCGGTCGACCACGCTTACATTCCGACGATCGGACACGCCATCGCGCTCGGTTTGATGACGAACGCTCCGGAACGCGTCGGTTGCCTTATTGAATCCGCGCACTCGATTCTCGCCAACTTGGCGCCGTCCGACGAAATGGGGTTCGCGCTCGCGCACAAGAAACTTTGGAGCGTTCACCTCAACGACCAAAACGGTCTTAAATTCGACCAAGACTTGACGTTCGGCGCCGTCGACCCGCGTCGCGCGCTGAACCAAGTCCGCGTTTTGGACCGACACGGCTTCGGTCGCAACGGCGAATGGGTCGGCCTCGACGTCAAGGTGATGCGCACCCAAAAAGACGACGTCGCGCTCAAGCACCTCGACTACAGCCGCAAAATTTTCCTCCGTTTGCTCGAAATCAGCCGTTCGCTCGACGACGCGAAGATCGCCGAACTCCAAGCGGAACGCGACTACGAGGAGCTCAACTGGTACATTCTCGACGCGATGCTGAAATAAGTCGCGTTCGCAATCGACGCAATCCGGCGACTTCCGGCGTTTAACGACCTTCGCGAGTCGCCGGTTTCCCGGTTCCGTTCCGATTCCCGCTCCCGTCGACGCGTTCCTCGTTCGAGCCGCGCGTCGACGTTCGGGGATTTTGCGTCCCGATTTCGCCGAGCGTTTCGTCGAAAACCGGTCGTTCGTTCGCCTTGAAACCGTTCGAGCGTTGCCGTTTGTTTCCCGCCGACGCGCCGTCGTTTTGTTTTTCTTGTCGTTAACGTTTTGACGACGTTCGCGTCGTTATTTCTTGCGTTCGTTCCGACGCCCAAGTTCGCCGCGACTTGCTCGACGCAACCGGGCGGCCGTCGAACGCGTTTCCGTCGACCTTTATTTAGCGTTTCCACCAAACCTCCTACGCTAAAACAGCCGCGTTCCTTCGTTCCGGAGTTCCTTCGATGCGCCGTTCCTCCCGCCGTTCCTCCCGCCGTTCTTCCTCGTCGTCGCGCCGACTTGCGACGCTCGCCCTTTTGCTCGCGCCCGGTTTGCTCGCCGCGCCGCCCGCCTTCGAGCTTCCCGCCGTCGCCGACGAAGCGCCCGCCGTCGCGCCCGCTTTTAAACCCGAGTATCCGAACGACCCGCCGCTCGACGCCGTTCCGCGCGAAATCGCCGAATATCGTTCGTTCGTCGTTTTCGATTTCGCCGCCCCCGACGCGACCGCCGAAGGTTGGGCGTCGGGCCCCAACGCGAAGATCGAAGGAATCGCCGACGGCGTTCTCAAAGTCCGCGCGACCGGCGACGACCCTTATTTCTTCATCCCGATGTTAAACGAGATAAAGTTTAACGCCGACGGTTCCCCGCGAACGCTCTCCGGAACGACGCTCGTCCGCCTCCGAATGCGAACGACGACGACCGGCGGCGGCCAAATTTTCAGCGCCGAAACCGCGTTCCCGGAATACGACGAAAGCCGCGCGCCCCGTTTCCCGTTGGCGACCGACGGCGAGTTTAACGATTATCTCGTTCCGGTCGAAACGGTTAGTCCGCTTTTGCGGTTGCGCCTCGACCCCGGGAACGACGCGGGCGAAATTGAAATCGCGCGCCTCGAACTGATCGAAGTCGTTTACAAACCGGTCAAGTTCGGCGTTTCGACGATCGCGGAAGGCAAACTGACGTTCGAGTTAAAGAACGGCGCCCCGACGCCGACGCGGTTGAAACTCGACTATCTTGGCGTCGACTCGGTCAAATCTTACCCCGGCGCGAACGTCGAAATCGCCGACGACGCCCAAATCGACCTCTATTACCCGAAAAAAGCGCCGTTCGAAACGATCGAAGTCGCCGGAACGCAAGTCGGCTCCAACGAACGAATTACGCGCCGTTTCTTCGCGTTTCACGAGGACGTCGCCGACGCGAAAGCCGCCGACGCCGCTTACGTCGCCGCCGCCCCGACGCTCAAAAACGACCGTCTCGAAGTCCGTTTCGCGCCGGACGCGTCGGGCGCCGAAATCTTCCGTTCGGGCAATCGGGTCGCCGTCTTGACGCCCCTTCTCGTCGAAGACGGCGACGGCGCGAAAACCGTTCCAACGGAACACACCGACGCGGGAATCGACGCCGCGCTCGCCCTTTCCGACGTCGAAAAAGCCGCGCTCCGAGCGAACGCGCCGTCCCGTTTGCGCCCGGTTTTCCGTTCGCTCGACGCCGAAAAAGCGGAAGTCGAGTTCGCGCTAACCGACGCAACCGACAAGGTTTGCGGCTCGCTCCGTTTCCGACTCGACGGCGACGTTTTAGCGTTTTCCGCCGACGCGCCGCGCCCGGTTCATTCGCCGGTCGTTCGCGTTCTCGGCCCGATGAAGCAAGCGATTCTCGCCGGCGTCGAACACCTTGAAACGGGCGAACATTCCTCGTCGACCGCCGACTTGGAGACGCCGGAACACATTCGCTTCGCGCCGCCGTCCCTTTGGTTGACGTCGCCCTTTATGTCGGTCGTTTCGGAGCGTTGCGCGGCGGCCCTTCTCTTCGACGACCCGAGCGCTCGGGCGATTTTCGCCGTTCCGAACTTCCTCGACGGCGATGCAACCTCTTCCCGTTTCAACGTTTGCGCGCCGAAAGTTTCCGGTAAAATCCGAATCGCGGCGCCGGACGAAACGATCGAAGAGTCGGTTCTTTGGTCGGTTCTCGAACGCGGCGGGCTTCCCGAACTTCCCAAACGACCGCGCTCGACGGCGGAGCAGGAGGCGCTCCACTTGGCCGGTTTCGAAAAATCGCGCCTCAAAATGGAAGGCGGTTGGGCGCACGCGGTCGGCTCGGGCCTTCCGCCGTTCCCGTTCGACCCGCATTACGGGAGCGATTTCGTCTCGACAATTTGGGAGTTGACCGGAAAACTTCCCGAAACGCCGCGCCTCGACGTCGGCGGCGGGCATATCCGCAATTACGTTTCGTTCCTCCTTTCCGGAAAAGCCGACCTATTTTTACGTTGGATTAACGACGAAGCGGCGGGAATCCGCCAAGCGCAACGTCCGGACGGTTCGTTCCGTTATTCCGGCAAGTTCCTCCGCGGGCATTGGACCGATTACGCGTCCGGCGACTGCGGCAACTACCTCTTCCGCCTCCTCGAACATTGGCGGCTGACCGGCGACGAGGAGTCGTTAAACGCCGCTCTTAAAGGGCTTGCGTTTGTCAACGAACTAAAAACGCCCCGCGGCGCGCAAGTTTGGGAACTTTCGCTGCACACGCCGGACATTATGGGCGCGTCCCGTTGCGTTCTCGCGAACGTTTGGGCGTTCGAGGCGACCGGCGACCGTCAATATCTCGACGCGGCGCGGCGTTGGGCGCTCTCCGGCGTCCCTTACGTTTACCTTTGGGAGCGTCGGCCGCTCGCCGGAAACGACGATCCGGTAATGCTTTACGCGACGACGCCGGTCTTCGGCGCGACCGGTTGGATCGCTCCGAACTGGATCGGGCTTCCGGTCCAATGGTGCGGGCTCGATTACGCTTACGCGCTCTTGCTCCTCGCGCCGCACGACCAAACGCTCGACTGGCGCAAGTTGGCCGAAGGGATCGTTATCTCCGCCGAAGAGCAGGTTTACCCGGACGGCCCGTTCGTCGGTCTCCTCCCGGACTCCTTCAATTTGGCGGCGCAACTCCGCGTCCCTTACAACATTAACCCTTGCGTCGTTCATATGTTGCGTCGTTTGCTCGACGGTCGCCCGACGAACGTTTCGGTCGTCGACGTCGCCGGTCGCCGCGTCGTTTCGCCCTTCCCGGCCCGCGCCGAAGGTTCGACGCTGAAAATCGACGCGCCCGCCGGAACGACGTATCAAATCGTCGTCGACGGCCAAGAAATCCGCGAAATGAAGTCGCAAGGCGCCGACGCCGTTTCCTTCGCGGCGCCCGAACGACCGCTCCAAACCGTCGCCGACTTAAACGACCGACGTTAAATCGTCTAAACCGTCTTAATCGTTTTGCGTCGACGCGTTAGCCTTCGCGGCGCGTCGACGTTTCAACCGTTTCGCCCTTATTTATTTCATTGCGAAATTTTGTCGCGAATCCAACTTTTTACCGCAAAGGAATTACGATGACGTTATTCAATTCGTCGCGGCGACGTTTCCTGCAAACGGGCGTCGCGTCCGCCGGTCTCGTCTCCGCTAATTTACTCTTCGGCGCCGAGTTACGCCAAGACGACTCGACGCCGCAAACCCCGAAAGATATCGCCGGTTTCGACGAAACGCAAACGAATATCGACGAAGCCCGCGCTTGGGAACCGTTCACCGACCGCAAAATCCGCGTTGGAATCGCCGGTTTCGGCTTGTGCCAATTCGGCGCCGCGTTTAGTTTCGAGAATCACCCGAACGTCGAAGTCGTCGCCGTAACCGATTTGATTCCGGAACGTTGCGCCGGACTCGCGAAGGCTTGCCGTTGCGAAAAAACCTATCCGTCGCTCGAAGAAATGCTGAAAGACGACTCGATCGAAGCCGTTTTTCTCGCGACCGACGCCGCGTCGCACGCCGAACATACGCTCGCTTCGCTCAAAGCCGGCAAACACGTCGCCTGCGCCGTCCCCGCCGTCTTGGGAAGCCTCGAAGACGCCGACCGTCTCTTCGAAGCAGTTAAAGAAACCGGACTTACGTATATGATGTTCGAAACGAGCGCCTACCGAGACGACGCCTACGCGACGCGCCAACTTTACAAAGCGGGCGTTTTCGGCAAAATGGTCTACTCCGAAGGCGAGTACAACCACTACTACGGAACGCCCCTTCCGAGCTTCCGCGAATGGCGAACAGGCCTTCCGCCGCTCTTTTACCCGACGCACGCGACCGGCTATTACACCTGCGTTACAGGACATAGTTTCACGGAGGTTTCGGCGCTCGGCAACCGCGGAATCGTCCCGCAATACCAAGCGAAAAACAACCGTTACAAAAATCCGTTCGGCACCGAAGTCGCTCTCTTCCGAACGAGCGAAGGCGGAATGGCGCGTATGACGGTTAGCCGCGACACTCCCGGCGCCGGAAGCGAATCGGGGCGCAACCGCGGTCAAAAGGGCGTTTACACCGACGCGTTCTACACGGAAATCCCGGAAGTCGAAGAACTTGCTAAAACGGTCGATATTCTCAAACCGGGTTTGCCGCCGGGCGTCGACGCGGGCGGACACGGCGGGTCGCACGGTTACCTGACGACCGAATTTATCGACGCGCTCCTTCGCGAACGGAAACCGTTGGTCGACATTGCGACGGCGCTAAACACAACGGTTTGCGGTATCGTCGCGCACCAATCGGCGCTTCGCGACGGTGAAACGCTGAAAATCCCGCAATACAAATTTTAACTAAAAACTCGCGCCTCTTTAATCAACAACGGATTACGCAATGCGAAAATCAAAGCATTTATTGGGAGCGCTCGCGGCGACGCTCTTCGGAACCGCCGCGTTCGCCGCCGACGGCGATATTCTCGTCGCGGATTTTAACGGCAAGGATTACGGCGCTTGGCGCGTCGAGGGCGAAGCGTTCGGCGACGCTCCGGCGCCCGGAACGCTCCCCGGTCAGATGGACGTTTCCGGCTTTCGCGGCGCGGGTCTCGTCAACTCCTTCGTCGGCGGCGACCGAACGACCGGAACGCTGACGTCGCCGGAAGTCGTTTTGAGCAAACCGTTTGTCAACTTCCTTATCGGAGGCGGCGGACACGACGGGACGCGCTTCGAACTCCTCGTCGACGGCGCCGTCGTCCGCGTCGCTCGCGGGCCGAACGTCGTTCCGGGCGGTTCCGAGAAGCTCGATTGGGCGACTTGGGACGTTGCGGAGTTCCTCGGGAAGAAGGCGATCTTCCGCGTCGTCGACGAAGGAACCGGCGGTTGGGGGCACATTAACGTCGACGAAATTACTTTAAGCGACAAAAAACGCGCCGCGTCGGACCGAACCGTCGAAATTTCGGTCGACCGCCGCCACTTGCTCGTTCCGATCAAGGCCGGGTCGCCGCAACGTTGGGTTCGCATCGAAGTCGACGGCAAAATCGAGCGCGAGTTCGAAGCGGAGCTCGCCGGCGCGTCCGAAACGCCCGACTTTTACGCGAACGTCGACGCTAAAGACTGGCAAGGCAAGAAGATAAGCGTCGTCCTTGAAAAGACTTACCCGGAAGAAACGTTCGCCGAATTTCAACTTTCCGACGAGTTTTACGGCGGAGCCGAGTCGTACAACGAAAAGTACCGTCCGCAGTTCCACTTCTCGCCGCGACGCGGTTGGACGAACGACCCGAACGGTCTCGTTTATTATCAAGGCCGTTATCACTTGTTTTACCAACACAACCCGTTCGGAGTCAAATGGGGCAATATGACTTGGGGACACGCGACGAGCCCCGACCTCCTCCATTGGACGGAAGCGCCCGACGCCCTGACGCCGGACCCGCTCGGGACGATCTTCTCCGGCTCCGGCGCCGTCGACTGGAAGAATACGACCGGTTTCCAAACCGACCCGCAAGGCGAGCCGCCGCTTGTCTTTATGTTCACGTACAACGGCCCGAATATGCGTTACGGAAACCAAGCGTCGCAGGCGCTCGCGTACTCGCTCGACGGCGGCGAAACGTTAATCAAATACGACGGCAACCCGACGATTCCGCATATCGTCGGCGGCAACCGCGACCCGAAAATCTTTTGGCATGAAGCGACAAGTCGCTGGATTACGCCCCTTTATATGGACGGCGAAGATTACGCGATTTTCACGTCCCCCGATTTGAAAACTTGGACGAAAACCTGCGACGTCAAGAAACTCGGCTGTTCGGAGTGCCCGGACATGTTCGCGCTTCCGGTCGACGGCGACGCCTCGAAGACGCTTTGGGTCTTTTGGGGCGGGAACGGCAAGTACGTCCTCGGCGACTTCGACGGCGAAACGTTTACGCCGAAAACGGCTCCGCTCGACGCGAAATGGGGCGGCAACGATTACGCGGCGCAAACCTACTCCGACGTCCCGAGGCGCCGGATTCAATTCTCTTGGATGCAGGGCGGCGCCTATCCGGAAATGCCGTTCAACCAACAGTTTACCGTCCCGCGCGAACTGACGCTCCGCTCGACGCCGGACGGCGTTCGCCTTTGCATTAATCCGGTCGAAAAGCTGAAAACGCTTCGCGACAAGCCGCTTGCGTTGCGCGTAAAATCGCAAGACAACGGCGCCGCCGCGTTCGTTCCGGTTCCGAGCCGAGGCGACTCCGCGTCGTTCGACTTACTCGACGTCGAAATCGTCTTCGAGCTAGAGAACGTCGCGTCGCAAACGGTCGCGATTCGGGGTCGCAAAATCGAGCTGAATTTCGCCGAAAAGACGCTCAAACACGACGGCGTCGTCGCGCCCCTTGCGGTCGTCGACGGCAAAGTTTCGCTCCGCGTCGTTCTCGACCGAACGTCGATCGAGATATTCGCGAACGACGGCTTGTCGCAAATCGCGAAGTGTTTCGTTCCGGCCGACAAGAACGACGCGCCGGTCGCCGAATTTTCTCCGGCGGTCGCTCAAAACGCCGACCAAAACGTTCGCAGCGACGTCAAGCTCGACGTTTACCCGTTGCGGAGCGTTTGGAACGTCGACAAATAATCGCCGCAAGCGCCGTTTTCGCAACGCTTAACGCCGTCCGCGACGTTCGTTAAGCGCCGTCCAAAAAACCGCGCCGCGACCGTTGAAACTTCAATCGGTCGCGGCGCGGTTTCCTTTTTTCGCCGTTCGTTAAACGCGAAAAACGCCGTCAATGTTCCGGCGTCGGCGGCGCGTCGTTCGCCGTTTCATTTTTGTTCGCGGCGTCCGTTTTGCTCGGCTTTTCCGCGTCGGCGCCGTCTTCAAGCGTCGGGCTCGAATCGGCGATTCCGAGCAAAAGCCGCAGGACGCCGCCGTCGATTTTCTCCGACAAAAAGCGCGTCGAACCGTCGAACATTAAAACGTTTGCGCCGCGTTTATGCCAACAGCCAAAGTCGACGCGCTCTCGAACCGGCTTCTCGTTCTCCGCCAAAACTCGGGCCGCCGTCGGTTCGGCGTCCGGCGCCATCCAGCAAACCGGCGACTTCCGCTCGACGCAAAGGATCGTATTCGCCGCCCCGTCGCGCAAATCTTCCGGCGCGGCGCTCGTTCCGTCCGCGCGAAACGCCGTTTCGACGCCGCCGTCGCCGCCCTTTCCGCCTTCCCCGTTTCCTTTATCTTCCCCGTCTTTTCCGTTTTTTCCCTTTTCTCCGTCGTCGCTCAACACGACAGAAAACGAACAGCGGCAAGTTTTATCGCCGAGCGATTCCGGCGTCGACGCGCACTTGAAGACGTTCGGCGTTTGCGAATGAAATTGCGAATTCCAATCGCTATCCCAAGGTTCGTCGAGTCGAATTTGCGCGAACAACGCTTCTTCGTCCAAATACGGCAGGAGCAGAACCCGCCAAGAATGCAGTTTGCGCCCTTCCGCGTCGGTCGTAAAAGCCGGCGGATACGTTCCGTTCGCGTCGGCGTACTCGGCGAACGCTTGGTAAACGCGACGCAAGTTGTTTTCGCAACGCTCGTTGCGCGACGCTTCCCGCAACCGCAGAAGGAACCCGGCCGTCGCGCCGAGCAGAATCGCCGCGCCGAAAACCGCCGCCGTTCCGAGTAAAAACCAATACGCTCGACGCCGCCGCGCCGCTTTTTTTTCCGTCGTTTCCATTATCGCAACTCTTAAAGCGTCGCCGTCTCGCCGACTTTTCCCAGTTTGCCGACTCTTTCTATTCCGTTAATTTTACCGAGACTTGCCGCGTTTCGTCGACGTTCGAAGGTCAACGCGCCGTCGTTTTTTCGCGTTCGGCGAGTTCGACGTCGTTTTTCAGCATATCGTCGATCAGCGTTTCGAACGTGTAACGCGGCGTCCAACCGAGTTTTTCCCGAGCTTTCGTCGCGTCGCCGCAAAGGTAATTCACCTCCGTCGGGCGGAAGAAAATCGGGTCGATTTCGACGAGCGTCTTCCCGGTTTTGCGGTCGAAACCGATCTCGTCGACGCCGGAACCGCGCCAAACCAGCTCGAAACCGAGCCGTCCGAAGACGATTTCAAGGAACTCGCGCGCCGAATGTTGCTCGCCGGTCGCCAAGACGTAATCGTCCGGCGCTTCTTGTTGCAACATTAAATACATTCCGTCGACGTAATCGGCGGCGTGTCCCCAGTCGCGGCGCGAGTCGACGTTCCCCATCCGGAGCGTCTCTTGCAAACCGGCGCGAATCCGAGCGGCGCCGCGCGTTATCTTGCGCGTAACGAAATTCTCGCCGCGCAACGGGCTCTCGTGATTGAACAAGATTCCGTTGCAAGCGAAAATCCCGTACGCCTCGCGGTAATTAACGGTAATCCAATAAGCGTACAACTTCGCGACGGCGTAAGGGCTGCGCGGCGCGAACGGCGTCGTTTCTCGTTGCGGTTTTTCGCGAACGTCGCCGAAGAGCTCCGACGTCGACGCTTGGTAAAAGC
Organism: Thermoguttaceae bacterium; assembly: GCA_045577885.1. GTDB lineage: Bacteria > Planctomycetota > Planctomycetia > Pirellulales > Thermoguttaceae > RUG369. Next base: position 12,504 of record JAZNJF010000055.1, read on the forward strand.
GCGTTTTTTCGGTCAAGCCGAGTCGGCGGATTCCCTCCAAGAGGCGGAGCGTTCCGAGCGCGTCGACGTCGGCGGTTTGCTCCGGAACGTCGAACGAGACGCGAACGTCCGACTGCGCCGCCAAGTTGTACACTTCGTCCGGCTCGAACTCGGCCAAAATCCGCGTCAAACTCGACGAGTCGGTCAGGTCGCCGGTTCGGAAAAAGAGTTCGGAACCGTTCGCTTGGACGCCCGGCGTTAGGTCGGCGATTCGGCTCGTGTTCGGCGTCGACGAGCGACGGACGATTCCGCAAACGCGACGCCCCTCCGCCAAGAGCTTGCGAATCAAGTAAGAGCCGTCCTGCCCGGTCGCGCCGGTTACCAACGCCGTTTTCATCGTTAAATCCTTCCCGTTCTTTTTACTCGATTTACTCGACGCAAACCGCGCCGTTTTCTTTGTCGCCGCCGTCAAAACCGTTAAATTCCTCAACGACGCGCTCCGCTTGGACGGCTCGCCGCGCCGCGACGTCCAAGCCTCCCTAAAAACGCGAAAATTCGGCGGCCTTCGAACGCTTTGTCTAAAACGTCCCGACCGCCGAATTTCTCGAAAGCGCCGAAACGTTCGCCGACGCCTATTTTTCCTAAATCCCCCGCGTTACCAAACGAGGTAGTTACCGCCGTAAGTGAGCCCGGCGCCGAACCCGGCGAGGAGCAGTTTGTCGCCGCGATTCAACAACCCGCCGCGATTCATCTCGTCAAGAGCGATCGGAATCGACGCCGACGCGGTGTTCGCGACGCGCTCGACGTTGATGTAAAACTTCTCTTCCGGCAACTTCAAGCGGTCGGCCGCCGAACAAATGATCCGATAATTCGCTTGGTGCGGAATAATCCGCTTCACGTCGTCGAACGTCAGCCCGTTGCGCTCCGCCAACTCGTTCGCGACCTCGGCCAACGCCTTCACCGCGAAAGAATAAACCTGCGTTCCGCCCATTTGCAAGACGTGCGCCAACGGATGGTGGAGCGAATCGCTCGACCGACAACCGCCTTCGAGCGTCAAATGTTTCCCGCCCGCGCCGTCCGCTTTCATCATCGAGTCGACGATTCCGCTTTCGTCGTCGCTGGCCGTCAACACCGCCGCGCCGGCGCCGTCGCCGAAGAGGATGCAAGTCTTATGATCGTTCCAGTCGACTTTGCGCGACATCACTTCGGAACCGATCAAGAGAATCGGACGGCGGAAATTCGGGTTCGCAAAGAAGTTTTTCGCAATTTCCAGGTTGTAAATGAACCCGCAACAAGCGGCGCTCATATCGAACGCGGCGGCGTTTTTCGCGCCGAGCTTATCTTGAATAACGCAGGAGGTCAACGGAGTCGGCGCATAGTCGGGCGTCGAGGTGCTGACGATGATCATCCCCAAATCGTCCGGCCCGATTCCCGCCGATTCCATCGCTCGTTGCGCCGCGATCAACCCCATCGACGAAGCGGATTCGTCGTCGGCGGCGATGTGCCGCGAGCGAATGCCGGTGTGCGAAAAAATCCATTCGTCCGACGTTTTCGGCAAACGTTCCGCGAGTTCGTCGTTGGTAACGACGCGCTCGGGGAGGTAAGAACCCGTTCCCGCTATTTTAACCCGGATCATCAAAAAACTCGTGCTATTTTAAAAGGCGTTGCGGCGACAAGAACGACGGAAAAAGCGCGTCGTATCAATAAGGGCAATTATACGCTTTATAACGGCGCCCGTCAAGAGAAAAAATAACGCGCTTTTCGCTCGGGAGGCTAATTTCGCGCCTTTTTTCCGAAAAAATACCCAAACGCTCGATATTAAGCGTCCGATTTTCGACGATTCTCCGTCGTTAGTTTTATCGTCGGCAAACCGTTCCGACTTTAACGCTTTTTCTGTTCTAAACAATTTTCCGGACGTTGCGCGTTAAAACGGCCCCCCCCCTCGCCTCCGCCGAACTTTTCCGCCGTTAAATTTCTCGCGTTTCCTTCCAACCGCCTATCGTCCCCGATTTTTTCCTTTTTTTTGTTCGCCGCCGCTAACTTTCGGTCGATTCGCTCGCCTCGCCCGCCTCCGGCTCGACGACGAACGCGTCGCGGACGGTCGCCAAGAACTCCTCTTCGGTCGCGACGCGGGCGATTTTGTCGCGGAAGTTGCGTCCGCCGGGCCGCCCTTTAGAATAATGGCAAGCGATTTTGCGCATCATCACGACGGCGCGTTCTCTACCGAAACGGTCGACGACGAGCGAATAATGCTTCAAGAGGAGGTCGCGCTGTTGGCGGAGCGTCGGGTCGGGCTCGGGCGTCTCGCCGTTAAGGAGTTGCGCTATCTGACGGAAAATCCAAGGCTTGTCGAGTCCGGCGCGCCCGATCATGATCCCGTCGACCGGGTAATTTTGGAGCCGCTCGACCGCTTCGCTCGGCGTTTTGATATCGCCGTTCCCGATCAGCGGAATCTTGCGGAGGACGCCCTTAATCTTCGCGATTTCGTCCCAATCGGCAAAACCGGAATACATCTGCTTCGCGGTGCGCCCGTGAACGGTCAGCGCGGCGGGGCCCGCTTCCTCGACCGCCTGCGCGACGTCGACGGCGTTGACGGAATCGGCGGTCAGTCCGAGCCGAATCTTCGCCGTTACCGGGGTCGGCGCGCAAATTCGAGCGACCCGCCCGACTAACTCGCCGACTTTCGCCGGGTCGCGGAGCAAATAGGAGCCGCTCGCCGACCGTTTCGCGATCGCCGGCGCCGGACAGCCGAAATTCAAGTCGACGACGCTGACGTTCAGCTCTTTTGCGAGTCGGCGCGCCAATTCTTCGAGCGTTTCCGGGGTGTTGTCCCAAATTTGAACCGCCAACGGTCGCGGCTCCTCGGCGACGCCCCAAAGTCGCGGCGGCTCGCCGTCTCCGCGCGCCTCCATACAGACGAACGCCCGCGCGCTGACCATCTCCGTCGCGATCAGCCCGACCCCGCCGAGATAACGCAACAGCTCCCGATGCGCGAAGTTCGTGTAACCGGCCATCGGCGCCGACAAAACCGGCGGCGAAACGACGACGTTCCCGATCGTTAGCGACGTTTTCAAGATTTTCCCCTTTTATTAATATAGAGACGTTTTTATATCGCGCCTTCCGTTTTGCCGTCCGACGCGGCGACCGCTCCAACCGCGAACGACCGGAGCAAACCGACGCTCCAACCGCGAACGACCGGCGCAAACCGACGCTCCAACCGCAAACGACCGGAGCAAACCGACGCTCCAACCGCGAACGACCGGCGCAAACCGACGCTCCAACCGCGAACGACCGGAGCAAACCGACGCTCCAACCGCAAACGACCGGCGCAAACCGACGCTCCAACCGCGAACGACCGGAGC
>JAZNJF010000056.1:0-5491 GCA_045577885.1 Thermoguttaceae bacterium
TTCCTTTTCGATATCGAGGTCGTCGAAGCGGTACGCGCCGTTTTCGTCGGTCGTCGTTTCGGCGATTTTGACGTAATTCGCGCCGTCCCATTGGTAAAGTTCGACGGTCGTTCCGGAAATACCGACTTCGTTCGCGTCGAAAACGCCGTTGTCGTTCCGGTCTTCGAAGACGTTCCCGGCGATGGAGCCGAGTTTCAGCTCGCCGAAGTCGTAATTGTAGCCGTGTTCGCCGTACCCGACGTAAACGTCCGCGAACACGTCGTTCGAAACGACGCCGCCGAGCGTGCCGACGTAATCTTTGCCGTCCGTATAATCGGCGGAATCGAAAATTTCGCGCAGTTCGTAAGTCTTTTCGACGAGCTTGCGGAGTTCGCCGTTTTGACCGTAAGAACCGTCGAGGACGAATTGATAACCGCCCGCCGCGTCGACCGTTTGCGTTTCCATCAGCGTCTTGACGACGTTCCCGTCCGCGTCGACGTCGACGCGCCAAAGCTCGACCTTCGCCGGGTAGGCGACGCCGTCCCAAGTTTCGCCGTCGTTTTTGCCGTCCGCGTCGTTTCGGTCTTCGAAGACGTTCCCGGAGATCGTCCCGATCAGCGCCTTCGCGAAGTTGTTGTCCGGCGCGACGTCGCCGCCTTCCAGCCCTTCGACTTTGATGTGAAGCGGGTCGACCTTTTCGCCGAACTCGCCGCCCTTCGCGCAGAAGTCGAAGTAGGAGAGACCATCCGGCGATTTAACGTCGCATTGCGAAACGATTTCGTATTCGCCGGGAAGGATATCTTCGGCGTTAAATTCGTAATAACCGTTAACGTCGGTTTTCGTCGTCCAGGTTCGACCGTCTTTCGCGACGAGCGTCAACTCGACGTTCGCGAGCGGGTCGTCTTGGCCGACGTCGTAATTGCAGTCGACGTCGCGGTCGCCGTACACGTAACCGCTGATAACGACCGGTTTCGGCGTCAGGTCGATTTGCGCGTAAACGCCGGCGTGCCAAATCCCTTCGTTATTGTCGTCGAGGTCGAACGGGAGGTCTTCCGCGTCGTAAGAACCGCTCAACGCGGCGGCGCGCTCGTACTCGCCGTCGTAATCGTCGACGAAGGAGCCGACCCAAGTTTCCGTTTGGTAATGTTCGGAGCTAAAGGTCGCCGAAACGGTCGACCCGGCGATCCCCTTGACGACCGAGCCGCCGAACTCGCCCCCTTCGACGATCGAGTTGTCGTTTTGCTTTTCGCCGTCGACGGTCGTTTGGTATTCGTCGACGTCCAACGTAAAGACGAATTTGTCGCCCGCTTTGAAATTTGTGAACGAAATCGTCAGCGTCATGCCGCCGTCTTCGACTTCGTAAGAGTAGCCGACGCCTTCGGTCGCTTCGACGACGGTGAACGGAACGGAACTGTAAACGCCGTAACCGTCGGGCGTTACGTCGAAGAACGTTTCGCCGTCGTCGAGCGCGCCGTTTCCGTTTTTGTCGAGGTTAATCGTCAAGGAGTCGAGCGTCGTCGAGCCGGCTTCTCCGCCGACCCAAGCGACGTAAAACTTGTCGCCGAGCGCCTCGACGCCTTGTTCGGCGTAAACGACCCCGACCGAGATCGGGTCGGCGGCGAGAAGTTCGCGTTTTTCCAGCTCTTCAAAGCGGCAAAGGCGGCGGTTCGCGTCGCGACGAAGGTCGGCGTTTTGCGAACGTTTGCGATTTCGGCGGTCTTTTCGGGGCGAGGCGTTTTCGATCGCGCGTTTTTGCGTGAAGAACGACATCTTTCGGCCTTTCGTGCGCTGAATGCGGAAAAATTTTTCGCTTTTATTCAATATTAATATAATAGGGCGGTTTTCGCGTTTTCGCCCGCGAACGGAATCGGGAACGAAAAGGGAAAGCGAACGGCGCGTTCGAGCGAACGCGGAACGCTCCTCCAAGGGCGTTATCGACCGCGACGGCGAGCGGAACGACGGAAAACGCCCGATTTTTCCCCTTTTTACCGCCGACGCAAACGGTCGCGTCGACGGCGCAAACTTTGCGGGACGCGCCGAACGCTCCGGTCGCGAAAACGTCGCGGAAGAAAAGGAAAATAAGGGCGACGTTAGCGGACTTTCCCTTAATTCTCCTTATCGGCCGCGACGGGACGCTTCGATAACGAAAAATAGTAAAACTTTACGGAATTTTCCATTTAACGACGGTCGTATCGAATCCGCCGCTTAAAAGGGTCGAATCGGTCGCGTCGAATTGGAGGACGGCGACGGTGCCGACGTGTCCTTCGCCGCGAGCGATTTCGTTTTGGGCGGCGACGTCCCAAATCCGAACGCGGTTGACGCTGTCTCCGGTCGCGATCTTCGCCGGGCCGCAGAAGGTCAGCGAGAAGACGCGCCCTTCGCCGAGCGGGAGTTCGGCGACTTTCGCTCCGTCGGCGACGTTCCAAATTTCAACGAGAGACCCGTCTCCGGCGGCGGCGACTTGCGAACCGTCCGGGCTAAAGGCGACGGCGCGAACGCGTCGGGCGCCGGTCGATTTCAGTTCGCGAGCGATTTTGCCGTCTTTGGTCGTCCAAACGCGAACGACGCCGTTGCGTCCGCCGATCGCCAAGAGCGAGCCGTCCGGCGAGAAGCGGATCGAAGTCGAGCTTTCGCCGGGCGCGCGCCAAACGGTCAAGAGGTCGAGTTTGTCGGCGTTGAAGACGTAAACTTCGGAACGGAAGCCGCAAACGGCGAGCACTTTGCCGTTCGGCGAATAGGCGAAGTCGCGGGCGCCGAGGACTTTTTCGCGCGCTTGGCGGAGGAGCTTTTGCGTTTTCGCGTTCCAAATTTGGAGTTGGCCCGCTTGCGTCAGCGTCGCGATTTCGTCCGGGGCGGTCGGCGAGAAGGCGAGGGCGCGCGTCCAGTCGTCGAGCTTGGCGAAGACCGGGGCGACTTCCTTCGTCGCGACGTCCCAAGCGTAAACGCGCTGGTCGTCGCCGCCGACGTAAAGTTTCGAGCGATCCGGCGAAATCGCGACCGCGCCGACGACCGGTTTCAGGTCGACGTTTTCGAACGGGAACTCGAAACTTTCGAGTTGCGCGAGCGTCGGAACGGCGTTTTGAGCGCGAACTTCGGCGCCGCCGGCAAGGAAACCGGCGCAAACAAACGCCGCGAGAAGGAGGAAAAACGGGACGCTTTTCGGCGTCTCGAAGGTTGCGAACCGAGTTGGCATCGGAGTGTTCCTTTCCGCGTTCGACGGTCGCGACGGTCGCGGCGAGTCGAACGATTTTAGACAGGGCGCCGTTGGCGACGGTTAAAACGATCGCAACGGTTGAAAGGGCGACGTTAAAGGGAAACGGGGGACGCGTCGCGGCGAAAAAATCGGCAAAACGGGTAAAATCGGCGTTTTCGCTTCGTCGCGTTTCTTAAACGGCGAATTTCTGCGTTTTTTCGTCGTTTTTCGCGAAACTTTCGCCGGAGGGCGGAGGTTAAAAATCGTTAAGTTCGCGTTGGACGGCGACGCGTTTTCGACGAAACGCGACTTCTCGTTCCTTATCGTCGAACGGCGGCGCGCGACTTGACCAAGCCGAGCGAGATTCGCGATTTGCGGTTTGCGCCGGTTGTAACGACCGACGCGGTTGCGCCGGTCGACGGGACGCCGCGAGAAAAACGCGTTTCGAGAGAAATTATCGTCGAATAATTACCGTCGGGGGTTCTTGACGTTTTTGCTCCGACGCGATAACTTATATATTAAAAGGGCGAAAAACGAGCGCGACGTCAATTTGAAACGAAAAAGAAAAAACGAACAAATTCGGCGAAAAACGCGAACGCGTTTCGTCGAATCAAACGATATTTCGAATAAAAAGTTAAGCAAGGCAATAATATTAACGTCGGTCGCCCGACGCTCGGCGGCTCGACTCGGTTTTTAGCGTCTTAAAGTTAGGAAGACCTTATGTTCCAGCGAACGCAAACGCAAGGCAAAGGAAAACGGCGCCTTCGCTCGATCGCGCCTCGACGGCGCGGCGGCGCGTTGAAAGTCGTCGTTATATTGTTGGTTCTCGGCGGGATCGCCGCCGGCGGTTACGCTTATTGGTCGAACCGCGCGCAGGCGACCAAAAAGGTCAACGTCATTTTCGCGACCGTCGAAAAGGGAACGTTCGTACACGAAGTCAACGGGAAGGGGAGCGCCGAAAGCGCGAAGAACGTCGACGTCGCTTCGCAAGTCGAAGGGTCCGCGACGATCATCACCCTCATTCCGGAGGGGACCGACGTCAAAAAGGGCCAGCTTCTCGTCGAACTCGACTCGTCCGACATCGACGAAAAATACGACTCGCAGGTCGTTACGACGAACTCGTCCCTCGCGACGCTGAACTCGTCGCGCGCGACGTTGCGCTCGGCCGAGATTTCGCTCGAAGAATACGTCGAAGGAACGTTCGAGCAAACTTGGATGGAATATGAAAACACCATCTTCGAAGCGGAGCAAAATCGCAAGCAAAACGCCGACAGCGCCGCGTACACCAGCCGACTCGTTACCCTCGGTTACTCGACCGAACAACAGTACGAGATCGACAAAGTCGCCGTCGAAAAAGCGAAAAACTCGCTCGAAGTCGCCGACTTGAAAAAAACGACGCTGCTGAAATACACGAGCGAAAAACAAATTACGTCGCTGATGTCCGATATCGAAACGGCGCGCGCCAAGGTGAATTCGGACCGCAACTCTTACGAGATCAACAAGCGCCGCGAAGAGCGTTACAAGGAACAGTCGGAAAACTGCCGCATCCTCGCGCCGCAAGACGGGCAAGTCGTTTACGCGAACCAAGACTCGCGCCGCATGTCCGAATCGGAAATGATTAAAGAGGGCGCGACCGTTCGCAACCGCCAAGTTTTGATTCGTCTCCCGGACAAAACGCAAATGCGCGTCAAGGCGATGATCAACGAAGCGAACATCTCGTCGGTCGCGGTCGGGCAACCGGCGAAGATCACCTTCGACTCGATCCCGGGCCGCGTCGTTTCCGGCGAAGTCGTCAAGGTCAATCCTTATCCGGAAATCGTTTGGATGTCGTCCGCGAAGGACTACGTTACGATGGTCAAGATCAACGAAGAGCTTCCGGAACTCCGCTCCGGCTTGACCGCGCAAGTTCGCATTATCGCGAAGGAGCAAAAAGACGTCTTGATGGTTCCGGTGCAATGCGTTCTTGAATACGACTCCAAAAAATACTGCCTTACTTACGTCGAAGGCGTTTGGGCCGCCAAGGAAGTTTGGCTCGGCGACTCGAACGAAAAGCAAGTCGTTATTAAGAAGGGCTTGAACGAAGGCGACGTCGTCGTCAGCGGCGCGCGTCTTTACCGCGACAACGTCGTTTTCCCGGAAGCCGGAGCGCCGTCGATTTTCGCCGACGACCCGGAATATCAAGCGGAAATGACCGCGCTTAAAGCGAGCGAAGAAGCGAAGGGCGAAGCGGAAGCCGAAGCGACTGCGGGCGGCCCCGGCGGCGGTCCCGGTATGGGCGGAGGTCGACCCGGCGGAATGGGCGGCGGCATGCCCGGCGGT
>JAZNJF010000057.1:0-11371 GCA_045577885.1 Thermoguttaceae bacterium
CCGTTCTCGCGACGAGTTCGGAACGTCGCAAGATTTACAAAAAAGCCGCGAAACGCATCGTCGAAATGGTGAAAATCCAAGAGTTGCGCGACAAAGTCGCCGCCGGCGAACTGACGAAAGCGGAAGCGTCGACGCCGCGTCGCCCCGCGACGAAAAAAATCGACCTCGACTTCCCGATTCTCCCGCGCGAAATCGTTACAAAATCGGCGCTTGACAACGCGATGATTCTCGATATGGCGATGGGCGGCAGCTCGAACACGATTCTCCACCTCCTCGCGATCGCGAAGGAAGCCGGCGTCGACTACAAACTCTCGCGTTTCAACGAGTTAAGTCAAACGACGCCAAACATCTGCAAGGTGTCGCCGAGTTGCAATTATCACATCGAAGACGTTCACAACGCCGGCGGTATCGCGACGATTTTCGGCGAACTCCGTCGCGGCAAGGTTCCGTCGCTCGACTTCAAAGCGCCGACCGTTTCGGGACTTACGCTCGGTCAAACCGTCGACGAATACGACCTCCGTTCGCGCAAAGTTTCGGAAGAAGCGCTCGAAATGTACGCCGCGACGCCGGGCGGTCGCCCGAACACGACCGCGATGAGCGTTCGCCGCCGTTGCAAAAACGTTACCGAACTTGAACTTACGTTCGACCCGAAAGACTGCATCCGCCCCTGCAAAAAGGCTTATCGCGCCCAAGGCGGCCTCACGATTCTCTTCGGCAACCTCGCCCCGAACGGCGCGGTCGTCAAAACGGCGGGCGTCCTTCCGCAAATGATGAAGCACTCCGGCCCGGCGGTCATTTTCAACTCCGAACCCGAGGCGTATCAAGGGATTGTCGGCGGCAAAGTGAAGGCCGGCGACGTCGTTATCATCCGTTACGAAGGCCCGAAAGGCGGCCCCGGCATGCAAGAAATGCTCGCTCCAACCGCCGCGCTTAAAGGCGTTAAGCTCGACGACTCCGTCGCGCTCGTTACAGACGGTCGCTTCTCCGGCGGCACCGCGGGCGCGAGCATCGGCCACGTCAGCCCGGAAGCCGCGGCGGGCGGTCCGATCGCGCTCCTCGAAGACGGCGATATCGTCGAAATCGACATTCCGAACGAGTCGATCAACGTCAAACTTTCCGCCGCCGAGTTAAAGAAGCGCGCCGCGAAGTTCAAGGCCCCGGCCCCGCGTTACACGACCGGCTATCTCGCGAAATACGCGAAACTTGCGACGAGCGCGGACGAAGGCGCCGTCCTGAAATGGGACTGATCGTTTAACGACGATTTCCCTTAAAGCGCGACGTCTCGTCCCTTGCGTTCGAGGCGTCGCGCCTTGCGTTTAAGCGTTTTCTTAACGTCGCAACTTGCGACTCCGCAACATTTAGCGCAAAAGTTTTGTCGAAAGTCTCGACTTTTTCCGCGCCCATCCCAACGTTCGTTTATCCGTCCTTATTCTTTGTTCGCGTTTTTGCGCCGAACTTAACTTCAATAAGGAGGCGTTTTATGCAACGCTTTATTCGTTCCGCAACATTCTTAGCGTCGGCGTTGGCGTTCGCGATTTTTACGCTGACCGCGTCGTCTACGTTCGCGTTCACCTACCATCGCGCGACTTCCGGCCCATTGACCTTCGAAATCTCGAAAATTCCGGCTCTTACGGTCGAAGGCCAAATTTACAAAGCGCCGCTGATCGTCGAGAACGCGTCCGACGCTCCCGTTTCGATTCATTTGGCATACTCAACCATTGAAACCGTTTACCTTTACGACGACGCGGAAAAAGAAATTCTCGCCCCGAACGCCGTCGAGAAGACGTTCGTCGTCGACGCGAAAAGTCGTTTCGAATCGTCGATTTCCTTAGCCGTTCGAGGCGCCTATCGCGACGCGCATTACCCTATCCGCGCTAACTTTACCTTCGAACTCGACGGCGCCGAAAAGACCGTCGAACTCGTTCCGGTTTTTGCGACAAAGTTAACGGAGTTTTTGCCGACGTCTAAAGAGATGAAAACGCTTGATTTCGGCGGACGCGACTTCCTAAAGCTCGTCGAGTCGACCGATTACGCCGCGTACTGGCGCCGCGACGGGGGCGAACACTCCCCGCTTACGACAGGTTGGAGCGGTTCGGAAGAGCTTTCAAAAGCGTCCTTTAACCTCTGTTCGATGACGCGCGGCGGCGTCCAACGTTCAGCTTGGTCGGTTCACCCGCCCTACGACGGCGGCCCGGGCGTCGTCGGCGTCCGTTACGCGGTTTCGCTCCCCAAAGCTAAGTCGTTGGAATTGCGTTTTTTCCGAGCGATGCGCGACGTATTCCCGCCGGAACCGCCGACCGACGGCGTCGTCTATCGCGTCTTCGCCGAACCGATTCCCGACGATTGCGACGCCGCGACGCTTTCACAACTCGCGCAAAAGCAACCGCTTCCGGCGACGCTCGTTTTCGAAGAACTCGGCGCGCAAACGAGTTGGCTCGAAGCGAACGTCGACCTCTCTAAGTTCTCCGGCCAAAAGGTTTTATTAACGTTCGAAACCGACCCCGGCGCCAAGCGCGACACCACCTGCGACGGCTCGTTTTGGGGCGACGTCGCTCTCGTCGCGAATCCGTCGAACGAAACGCTTTTGACGAATTCGGAACGCAAACGTTTGCAAGCGGTTAACGCCGAAAGTTTCGCCGCGTTCGTCAAATTGAACGCGCAAAAACTCCCGTCGGCGGGCGTTCCGCTTTCCGTCGGCGGCGTCGCGTCGCAAGGTTTTGAGTTTGGCGACGGCCAATTCGCGGTCGTAACGCCCGGCAAACACGGCGTTTGCGACGGTTTCGTTACTATCGGTTCCGCCGCGAAAAACGTTCAAATCGACGGAGTCCGCGCCCGTTACCAAGGCGTCAACGTCGGTTTCGAACGTCCGTTTGCGGCCTGCGACGTTTCTTTACGCTTTGTCGACGCCCAAAATTCCGACGTCGAAGCGCGTCGTTTCCTCGACGCAAACGCCGGTAAAAACGCGCTTTGCTGTTTCGTTTCGCGCTCGACCGGCGGGCTCGCTTTCCGTTGGGTTGCGACAAACCGCGACGAAATCGAACGGCTTGACTTCGGCCCGTTCTCGCAGAGGGCGCCGCGCGTCTACTTTGGACACGGCTACTGCGTCGTCGAACCAAAAGCCTTTGAATTCGACGGCGACGGTTTCGCCTGCTCGACAAGCCACGTCGCGTTCGAGTTCGCCGACGGCCTCGCGCTCCTCCAAGCGACGACCGCCCCGGTCGATCGTCTCGTCGTCGATCCTGAACGCCGAATTTACACGTTGGCCGCGCGCCCCGATTCGACGTTAACCCTTCGTTCAAGCGAACTTGGAGCGTTCGACTGCGCCCGCAAATACGCGCCGGGCTTCGACAAAGTCGCGGCGCCGCTCGTCCCGAAAAAAGCCGGTCGTTTCGTTTACGACTATTGGGGCGGCTCTTATCGCGGCGTTCTCGACCGAATGAAAACCTTTGTCGATTACGGACTTACGGATACGCTTCTCATTCAACACGTTTGGCAGCGACACGGTTACGACGTCCGACTTCCCGATATTTGGCCGCCGCGCCCGGAACAAGGAACGCTCGCCGACCTCCAAGAAACGCAAGCCTTCTGCGATAAACACGGGATACCGTTCGGTTTACACGACAACTACATCGATTTTTACCCGGACGCCGACGGCTTTACCTACGACGATATCATCATGAACCCGGACGGTCAGCCGCAAAAGGCTTGGTACAATCCCGGCCCGGACGTCCAAAGTTACCGCTTCAATCCGACGACGATCTTCCCCTACGCCGAGCGAAACCTCGCGTTGATTAAGCCGGAACTCAAACAAACGGCGTACTTTACGGACGTCTTTTCGTCGATTCACATTATGGATTTTTACGACCGTCAAGGGCGGTTCCACTCGCGCGCCGAAACCCTCGACTGCTGGAACCGTTACTTCGACCTCGTTCGTAAAACGTTCGACGACAACGCGATAACGATCAGCGAATCCGGTTCCGACGCGCTAATCGGCCATCTCGACGGCGCCGACGCTATTCTCCGTCGCCTTACTAAAAACCAAGAGAATTACACCGGCGTAATCGATTGCGCCGACTACGAATACGTTCCTTGGTTCGACGCGGTGAACCACAACCGCTTCATTTTACACGGCGTCGGATACAGCGACCGTTACGAAGGCGGTATTTCCCGTTCGTTGCGCGGAATCGAAAGCGACGACTACCTGTCGTCCGAAGCGTTGACCGGACACGCGTTGATGGTCGACTTGTCGACATCCGACCGCGGAACGGTCCGCAAGTACTGGTTAATGCAAAACTTAGCGCGTTCGTTGGCGATGGACGAAATCGTCGACTTCGAATTTGTCGACGGCGATATTCACCGTCAAAAAATCGCTTGGAAATCGGGCGTCGTCGTTTATGTCAACCGAAGCGCAAACGATTGGCAAATTGGGACTTACCCGAACTCAAACCGTCCGCTGATTTTGCCGCGCTTCGGTTTTTGGGCGACTAACGACAATACGTCGTTCGGCGGCGTCGTTCGCCTCGACGGTCGAGTCGTCGAAATTCGCGTCGACGACGGTTATTATTTCGTTAACGGTCGTCAAAAACTTTCGCACGAAGCGACGCCGATACGCCCGCTCCTCGACGACGTTAACATCGTTGGAAACAAAGAGTTGCGCGGGCGTCTTTCTTGGGACGCGCTCCGTCCGACCGACAAGCCGTACGCGCCGTTCCTTCATTTGGAACGCCCGAAAACTTGGTGGGCCGACCAACCGGAACTTCACGTGTTGCCGTTAGCCGATCCGAAAAAGCCGACCGACCGTTGGCAAGGTCTTGAAACGCAACTCTTTGGCGACGAAATCGCGGTTCCTCTTCCGTCCGATTTGACGCCGGGTAAATACGACCTTTTGACCGGGCTGTACGACCGCGAAGGCGACGGTAAACGATTGACGCTTCTCGGTTTCGGAACCGACGATCAACGTTACAAACTCGGTATGATCGTCGTCGAAGGTCAAGGCGACGCCCGCCGCGTTTCGTTCGAACCGACCGGCGCGCCCGATTTGATCGACCTGCGCCTCATTCCGAACGATAAAGCGAGCAATTTCGGCGTTTGCGAAACGCTCGGCGCGTTCCGACTCGAGCAAATTTCCGCCTCGACGGCGCGCTTGATTCCGCTTCCCAACGAACCGAAGTTCGACGTTCGCTTAACGACGCAGTTCTTCGCCGACGGAGAGTTCGACGTTATTCTTCGCGACCGAAACGGCGATGAACTTGAACGTTACGAAGCGAAAAGCGCCGACGGCGGCCTTGCGCTGACGGTCGACGCGGCCCGAGCCTTCGCCGCGGAAATCGTTAAGAAATAACGTTTTGCAAGTTTTCCGTCTTCTTTTCTCTCTCGCGTCGCGTCGGTTCGTCGACCGTTCGACGTCTCGACGCGACGCGACGCAACCCTTTTTTTAACGTCGTTTAGGAATCCGCTAATGATCGCGCGTCCTCGCACCGTTTCCTTCTTTTCTCCGTCGCACGAGCGTCGTTTCCTCCTTCTTCCCGCCGTCTCGTTACTTCTTGCCGCACTCTTTTTCATTACCTCTTCTTCTTACGCAAACGTCGGTCAAACAGACGCTTCCGAACGCGTTTCCACGTCGTCGAAAACGCCGCGTTCCTCGGAAGTCGCTTCCCCGACGCCGACGCGAGATCGAGCCGCCGTCTTTGCCGAGTATCAGGAAAAACTGCGCGCCAACGCTCAAAAGTGCGACGAACGCGGAATGACGCTCGAAGGGCGAATCACCCGTTCTCTTCTTTTCAACGACGAACGCTATTCCTTTACGTTGCCAATAGTTAAAGCGACTAAAAATCCCGCGACTTTACCCGACGACGCGACGAACGAACAGCGAAGCTGGTACGCCGCGCTTACTCGTCTGCGACGCCGATACGCCGACGAAACGTTCGAACTCGCAAAGACTTGCGCCGCAGAGAAACGCGGTTACGAAGCGTTCGCTTGCGCGCAAACGGCTCTTGTAATCGACCCGGATCACGAAGGCGCCCGGCGTTTTTTCGGTTATGAAGAGCGCGACGGCGTTTGGCGTTCAACTTGGGAAATTGAACGACTTAACAAAGGCGAAGTTGAAACGTCGCGTTTCGGCTGGTTGCCCCAAGAGCGAGTCGAGCGTTACGAAAAAGGCGAACGTTACTACCGCAATCGTTGGGTTTCCGAGGCGGAGGAAGCGGAAAAAATCCTCGCCGGCTCCTCCGGATGGCGCGTCGAAACCGAACATTTTTCGATACTTTCGCGCGTTTCGCTCGAACGCGGCGTCGAAATCGGTCGATTTTTGGAAACGTATTATCAATCTTGGCTGCGACTTTATTATCGTTTTATCGCGTCGGAAAAGCAATGGGCGTCGAGGTTTAACGCCAACGGCGCCGCGCTCGCCAAAAAGCATCGTATCATACTCTACCGCAATCGAGAAGAATATTTGCGCGAACTCCGCAAACACGACGAAAACGTCGACGCCAGCATCGGTTGGTACCTCCCGAATATGCGTTGCATCTTCGTTTACGAGCCGTCGCCGAACGACGAATACGAATTCGACTTGTTCTCGCTCCTCGCGCACGAGGTAACGCACCAACTCTTTAACGAGTGTTATCTCGCGACTTCCGGACGCAACAAACCGGTTTCGCAACCCGGTCGCCGCGCAAATTTTTGGGCCGTCGAAGGCGTCGCGACTTATATGGAAACTTATACGTTAAACGTCTCCAACGCGAAACTTGGCGGCGTCGAAACGTATCGACTTCAACAAGCGGTCGCAAGTTTTTTTGACGAAAAGACTTACCTACCGTTGCGTCAATATGTCGCGGCAACCCGCGAATCGTTCCAAACCAACGATATGCCGCTTTTGCAACGCCTGTACGCGCAGGCGACCGGTTTAAGTTTTTTCTTTATTCACTACCGCGACGGCGTTTACCGAAACGCTTTTATTGCTTACCTTTACGCAATTTACCAAGGAGTCGACCAGCCGAATTCGCTTGAAAAATTGACCGGTAAAACGTTCGAAGAACTCGACGCGGAATACGCAAAATTTTTACAATCCGTCCGCGCCGCAACCAACGTTTCTTCAACGCGTTAAACGCTGTTTCAACACATTTCCTCTATAGATTACATCACGTAACAAACGCGGCTTTCCCGCCTTAACCTCGCTTTATTTGGTTTATCATTTCCCATGAACGTTTCCTTAACACGCGACGACGCAACTCCCGTCGTTAAAGACGTTTTGTTTGTATTAGCGACATACGACGAAATCGAAAACCTTCCGCCGCTTGTCGACGCAATTTTAGCGACCGTTCCGCAAGCCGACGTTTTAATCGTCGACGACAACTCGCCGGACGGCACGGGCGTTTGGGCTCAAAACGCCTCAAAAAACGACTTGCGTATCAAAGCGATCGTTCGCCAAAACGAACGCGGTTTAGGTTCCGCCGTTGTCGTCGGGCTTCGTTACGCCGTCGAAAACGGTTATCGACGCGTTGTCAATTTGGACGCCGACTTCAGCCATCCGGTCGAGGTCGCGCCGCGACTTTTGGCGCGTCTCGAAGGCGACGCGTTAGATGAAACAACGCCGAAAAACAACGCGCAAACCGATACCGTTCATAAAGTTAGACGCGTTGCGACGCCGCCCTTAGAACCGGTCGACGTCGTTATCGGTTCGCGTTACGTTCCCGGCGGCGCGACGCCCGACTGGCCGTTGCGACGTCGTATAATGAGTCGCTGCGTTAACGCCTTCGCGCGCTTGACCCTCGGCTTGCGAACGAACGACAATAGCGGTTCTTATCGATGTTACCGCGTCGAAACGTTGCGAAAGCTCGACTTCGACGCGATCGTTTCGCAAGGTTACTCCTTTTTTGAAGAGTTGCTATATCGTTTACGTCTTGTCGACGCGCGATTCGCGGAAATCCCTATCGTCTTTATCGACAGACGTTTCGGCGTTTCCAAAATCAATCGCAAGGAAGCGCTGCGAGCTATCGCGATTATGACGCGCCTCGGCGTCCGTCGTCTTCTCCGGCTCGACCGAAAATCGCGTTGCCGCTAACTCGCGCGTTTAAAGAAGTAACAACTTTCGTTTTCCTTTCCCCGCACTCCGATACGAAGCTAAAAATGAAAATCGAAAAAGAAACCCCTTCCACCGACGCTCGTAAAGTCGAGCCCTCCAACGTCGTTTCAACGACGCCGCGTCGTCTTGTCGCCGAAATTATATCTATCGGCGACGAAATAACTTCCGGCGCGATTCTCGACACGAACGCCCAATATTTAAGTCGTTCCCTCTCCGAAATCGGCGTTCGCGTCCTTTACCATTCGACGGTCGGCGACGACTTCGACGCGATGACCGGAGCTTTCTCGCTCGCTTTCCGCCGCGCCGAAGTCGTTGTCGTTACCGGCGGTCTCGGCCCAACGCAAGACGATTTAACGCGGCAAGTTGCGTCGCTAACGCTCGGCGGCGAATTGACGTTCGATCCCGACTCGTTCGCGCATATCGAACGACTTTTCGCGCGGCGCGGTCGCGCGATGACGGAATCGAACAAAATTCAAGCGTATTTCCCGTCCGGCTCGCAAGTCATTTTCAATCCCAACGGAACGGCGCCCGGCTTTTACTTCGAAGGTTGGCGGTCGCAATTAAACGACACGACGTCGTTTTCTAATATCGACGGCCCGAGCCGCTCTCTCGAAAACGCCGCCGTTCCTCGTCCGAAGACGTCTCAATCGCTTAATTCCAAAGACTTTATCGCGCTCTTTTTTCCCGGCGTTCCCGCCGAAATGCGCGAGATGTGGAACGGTCCGAACGGTCGCGCGGCGGTCGAACGGTTCGCCGATCGGCTCCTCGACGGGGCCCGACCGATTTATCGTTCGAAAACGATTCGCACCTTCGGCGCCGGCGAAAGCGCCCTTGAAGCGCGACTTCCGAATCTAATCGCGCGCGATCGCGTTCCGACCGTCGGAATCACCGCCAAAGAAAGCGTTATTTCGTTACGCATTTTAGCGGAGGGCGCGACCGAAGCCGATTGCGAACGCCAAATTGAGGAAACGTCGAAGTTTATCTACGAGCGCGCGGGCGAGTTTATCTTCGGCGAGGAAAACGAAACATTACAGAGCGTCGTCTGCCGCGTTTTACGAGCGCAATGTTTGAAAGTCGGCGTTCTCGAATGGGGAACGCGCGGGCTGCTTGCGTCGAGAATTGAAAACGACGTCTTGTCGTTCGCTAGAATCTTTGGCGAATCAGAACGCGACGAGTTTTCGCGCCTCTTCCCAACGATTGCGCCCTCCCGTTCCAATCTCGACGCAACCGACGCTTTTTCAAGCGCTTGCGATTTGGCGCCAATTAACGCGTTCGGTCCGGAAAGAATCGTCGAAACGGAAATATCGGACGCGCTTCGTTCGACGTTGGCGACGCTCGATCCTAACGTTGCGTTTTGCTTGGCGGTCGGGCCTTATCCGAACGCGTTTGAGTGCGACGCAACCAATTGCGATTCCGACGTTTCGAAACCTTGCCAAACGGTCGTCGCCTTCGTCGATTTACGCGATTCTCAACGTCCGCGCATCCGTCTTGAAATGTTTGCGTTCGGCGGTCATCCGGCGGTCGTCGACGCGCTTTTTTGCAATCGCGCGCTCGACGCTCTCCGCAAACTCCAATAATCGCGGAAGTTACCGTCGTTCCTTTCCGACCGCGCACGCTTGTCGCCTTCTGCCTTTGCCTCCGTTCCGCCGACGTCGGTAAAGGTCGCGATTGGCGCGACGCGGTCGTTTTTAGACGCGTCGATCCAGTTCCAACCTGAAATCGCGTCGTTGCGTTAATGGCGCTCAACGGCTCGCAACGTCGGTTTAAAACCGGTTGTTTTACCGAAACGCAACCAACGTAAACCCCGGTGTTACAACCAAAAACTTTACAAACGCCAAAACGAAATCGAACGTTTCTTTCGACGTATTCAGAATTTCCGGCGAATCGCAACTCCCTACGATAAACTCGACATAATGTTTTCGGCGTTTTAAACTTTGTAACAATCGTTATTTTACTTAACCGTTAATGGCAACACGCCTTAATATCTATTTCAAATTCCCATTTTTCAAAGGCGCACGCCCAAAATCGCTCGCGTTCGGTCGTATTTTCCAGATCTAAACACGGCGTCCAAGTCGGAAAAAAAAGGTCGACTTCACTGTAAACGCCTTGGAAATCGTCTTTAACGGTCGGCGTCCAAGTCGGAAAAAAATGGTCGACTTCATTGTTAAAAACGTTTTCCCGTTTCCAAAGCAAGAGAGCCGCGCCAATAGCGTCGTTAACGATTGGGGAAGACGGCTCTTTATAAACGCTATATTCTTCGGCGGTTGCGAACGCCGCCTCTTCATTTTTTAATTCGGATAAAACGGACGCCTCCGGTTCGCGACGAACATTTAACCTCGAAAACGAGGCGGGAATCGCCGCAACCGTCTGCGTTCCTAAACCTAAATGTTGCGCGCGTCCCCCACCAACTTCGTCGGTAAGCGTAAGCGCGATAGAATACTTTTTCGAAAAATTTGACAGTTTGTAACAATGCGCGACGACGGCGGAAGTCGCCAGTTGCGAGAGAGTCGTCGACGCGCCGTCGCCCCAATCGACGCGCCACTCGTAAACATTTCGTATTCCAGGACTTGCAGCGTCAAAAGCAAAGCGAACAAACGCGCCGTCGCTCGTTGTCGTTCGCGAAACCGCAACTAACGGCGTCGTCTCGGCGATCGTTATAGAAATTGCGATCGGCAAACTTTCACGCCCGTCCGCGCTCCGAACCTTAAAATAAACGACGCCGTCTCCAAGCGCGCCGCCGCCGATTTCGTTCGACGACGCCCAAAAGGTCGCCGGTCTCTCTTCGAAAACGCCGTCCGCGTCGCCGCTTAGGTTCCACCAATACGATAACCCGTCGCCGATCGACGCGACGCCGTCGAAATAAACGTATTCCCCTTCCCCGACAACAATTTTACGCGCCGCCGGAATCGCGACCGGTAGCTCCGCAACATCGTAAAACTCGTAAGCGCCGACGTCGACTTGACTTCCGCGAACACGAACGTATCCGGCGCCGTTCAAGTCGTCGAGAAGCGGCTCGCCGTCGGCGGTAAGCGCAAAGTCGGCGTTTCCCGCGTCGACCGCTTGCGAATCGACGGTTAAGCGCAAATCGAGCGCGTCGGCGTTCGTTAACGTCCCGAGGTCGTCGAAGTTCGGTCCGACGGCAAACAAAGGATCGGCGCCGATAAAATTATACGAACCGAGGGCTTCCGACGCGGCGTAAAAATCTTTACGCGACGCCGCGTAATTCTCCGCGACGATCGAGTTATAAAGCGTTATTTCGCCGCCGGTAACGAACGCGCCGCCTCCATCCCA
>JAZNJF010000058.1:0-14664 GCA_045577885.1 Thermoguttaceae bacterium
GACCGAGCGACTTGGCCGCTTTCACCGCGAGCGCCATTTCTTGCGGATCGCTCGACGTTTCGACGACGACGCCGTCCGCGCCGCCCGCTTTTTGCGCTTCGATCTGCTCGACGAACGCGTCGAAAACTTCTTCCGGCGAAACGTCGCCGAGCGCGAGCATTACGCCGGTCGGGCCGACCGACGCGAGGACGCGAACGTTGCGTCCGACCGCTTCCGACGCCGCTTCTTTCGACAGTTCGACGCCGCGACGGTTGATTTCCGCGATTTTATCGGCGGCGTTATGATTCGCCAAAACGAAACGCGACGAGCCGAACGTGTTCGTCAAAATGATATCGGAACCGGCGTCGACGTAAGATTTCGCGACCGCCTTGACCGCGTCCGGGTTGTCGAGGTTCCAAAGGTCCGGGTGCGCGCCGAGCGGGAGACCGCGTTTTTGGAACTCCGTTCCCCAGCCGCCGTCGATCAGGAGCGGGCCGTTGGACAGCCAGTTTTGCAACGTTTCGTTTTGCATTGGATTCGCCTTTTTAGGTTCGCGAGCGTCGCGGTCGTTCGGCGCGTCGTCGCCTTGTCGTCAAAATTTTGCCAATATTAATATATAAGGGGAAAACGGCTTTCCGAACGAGCGCGAACGCGGCGTCGCGTCGGCTTTGTCGCGTTTGCTCGACGGAATATTCTTATTATAACGTTTTGTCAAGAAAGCAAAGGAGGGACTTCTTTTTTTGAAGAAATCCCTTCGCGCTTTCGACGGCGAGTTCGCGGCGACGGGTTGGAAGCGTCGCCGAAATTTTCGCTCAATAGACGCCGACGCTGCCGGGGGCGAAACCGCCGCTCGTCGTTTGCGGTTGGTAGTGGACGCCGGAGTAAGCGTCTTGCGCCGGAGCGACGGGAGCGGTTTGCGCCGTCGGTTCCGGGAAGTTTTGCGCGACGTAAGTCGGTTGCGCCGGAGCGGTCGGGAAGTCGGCTTGCGGCGCGACCGGGGCGTTTTGAGCGACCGGGAAAGCGTTCGGATCGACGGTCGGGAAGTCGGCTTGCGGCGCCGGGACGTAAGGCGCGGTCGCGGCGTATTGTTGCGCGGCGTTCGGGGCGGAATAGGGCGTTTGGTAAGACTGCGGCGTCGACGAAGTTTGCGTCGTTTGGGCGACTTGGGGATTAGCGGCGCTTTGATAGTTTTGGCTGTAATCGGGCGTTTTGAAACTTTGCGTCGGTTCCGGCGGCAGGTTCGCGGTCAAGGCGTTCGCGGACGTCGCGCCCGGAGCGCTCGACGGCGAATTTTGCGCGAGCGCGGAAGCGTCGTCCGGCGTTTGGGCGAGCTTCGACGTTTCGGCGGCTTCGTATTTGCCCTTTTGAGCGAGCGATTTTTCGTCGTCGACTTTTTTCGGAGACGCGTCGCCGACCGTGTAATTTTCCGGCGGCGGCGTTAAATCGTCCAATTCGTCGAGCTCGCTCGGCGTGTCGACGTCGGTCGCTTTCGGCGCTTTCGAGAACGGATTCCCCATTTTCCAACCCGAACGACAACCGGTCGAAGCGGCGAGCGCGACGGCGAGCGCGGCGACGACGAAAATTCGGGCGTCGAACTTATTTTTCATCGAATTATTTCCTTTTTTGACTTCCCTGTCTTGCGATGGCGGCGCGCGTTTACGAGAACCTAGCGCCGCGCCGACGTCGACCGCGCCTCCTTGCGCCTTGTGTCGACTTTAACGGCTTTGAGGAATGTATCGGTTCTTTTCGCGTTAAAAAAGAAAAAAAATCTAAAGTTCGTTGATTTTTTTGGAATTTTTAACCTTTTTTCAGCGCGCCGACCTTAAACGGACGCCCCGAAGCGTCGCGTCGAGCGGACGACGAAAGATAACCGATTTTTTTCGGCGACGCAAGAGCTTTTTTGCGCTTTTTAACGATTGCGTTGAAAATGACGACGCGCGGAGCGGCGGCGACGGAGGATTGCGGTTAAGATGGGAGATTTAGGGAGAGTAAAGGGGAAAGCGTGATTGTAAAAATTTTAGCGTTTTTTCTGGTTTTGCTAATGAGCGACGCGTCGCGAGACGATAAGATTAAGCGAGACCCGTCGCGACGCCGCCGTCGAGGAACGCGAAACGGTAAAGTCGACGAGTCTTCCTTGTTTTACTTGTTTGGTTTATTTTGCTCGTTTTGCTTATTGAGTCGACTTGAAGCGACGCGAATTGGCGTTTGACGCGCCGCGGTCGTCGCCGTTGTTAAAAAGTCGTTAATATTGAAGGTGTTATGCGCGCAAAATCGTTAGAATGGAAGAAGCCGACGCTTTGGGAACGCTTCGTCGAATCGGCGGCGGGAATCGGTCGCTCGATTACCGCTCGCGTCGCGTTGGCGGGAAATTTAGCGGTTTTTTCGATCGCGACGATTTTTTGGCTCGTCGTGAAGGGCGCGAAACGCGAAACGCTGACGCCGGCGTTCTTCAACGTCGGCGTTTTGAGTCTGCCGGTCGTTATGTTGACCGGAACGTTCATCGGGATGGTGCTCGCGGTGCAGTCTTACCCGCAGTTCAAGTTGGTCGGACTCGAAACCCGCATCGGCGCGGCGATCAACCTGTCGTTGGTGAAGGAGCTCGGGCCGGTTCTCGCGGCGACGATGCTCGCCGGGCGGGTCGGGAGCGCGTTGGCGGCGGAGCTCGGGACGATGCGCGTTACCGAACAGATCGACGCGTTGGCGAGTATGGGCGTCAACCCGATTCATTATCTCGTCGCGCCGCGTTTCCTCGCTTGTTTGACGCTGATCCCGGGGCTGACGCTCTTCGCCGACTTGATGGGCGTCGTCGGCGGCGCGTTTTTTAGCATTAAGTTGCTCGGCGTCGACTGGAGTTATTATTGGGAATATTCGCGAAATATGGTCGGGATGTTCGACGTCTTCGCCGGGATGTTTAAGAGCGTCTTTTTCGGCGCCGCGATCGCGTTGATCTGCTGCCATCAAGGTTTTCGTTGCGGCGCGGGCGCGGAGGGCGTCGGGAAAGCGGCGACGAGTTCGTTCGTTATTTCGTTCGTCGCGATTTTGTTCCTCGACCTGCTCCTCGGCATCGGGCTCGACCAAATTCAAACGCAATTCCTCGGCGGACCCAAGGGAAGCATGATTTGACGTAAAACGGCGCGAAATAGGGAAAACGCCGCGAACGGCGAAGAAAAACGGAAAAAGTAAAATCGGTAAAGCGGGAAAAACGGAGAAACGCGACAATGACCGACGAAACGAAAAAAGACGGCGCGGCGACGAACGGCGAGTTGAAGCCGGTTCGCGTCGAGCCGAACGTCGAAAACGAAGCGCGACCGTATTCGCTCCCGAATTTGGTCGGCGAGTCGAACCCGGAACCGAGCGCGGAACGTCGCGAAATCGCGTCGGAGCGGTTGATCGAGGGCGCGGTCGTCGTCGAAGACGGCGTTAAAAAAGTGTTGCGCCGTCGTCCGCCGCTTCTTGAAATTCAAGACTTAAACGTTATTTTTGGCGAAAACCAAGTTTTGCGCGACATTAACTTGAAGGTGCGTCGCGGCGAAACGGTCGCCGTCATCGGCGAGAGCGGGTGCGGCAAGACGGTGCTTTTGAAGAATATGATCGGTCTGATCGCGCCGACGACCGGACGCGTCCTTTTTAAAGGAAAGGACTTGGCCCGCGTTTCCGGCAAAACGTTGACCGAAATCCGGACGCATTACGGTTTCGTTTTTCAAATGGCGGCGCTTTTCGACAGCATGACGATCGCCGACAACGTCGCGTTTCCGTTGCGCCAACATCGCCGAAATATGCGTCGCTCCGAAATTAAGGAGCGCGTCGAGAGTTTGCTCGAGGAAGTCGGCCTCAACCCGCGAATCGTCGCGAACAAGACGCCGGCCGAAATTTCCGGCGGGATGCGCAAGCGCGTCGGGTTCGCTCGAGCGCTCGCGATGGAGCCGGAGTTGATGCTTTACGACGAGCCGACGACCGGGCTCGACCCGATCATGAGCGACGTGATTAACGAGCTGATGATCGAAGTGCGCGACCGGCGCCGCGTCGCGGGCGTCCTCATCACGCACGACATGAAGTCGGCGGAAAAGGTCGCGGACAGAATCGTCATGCTCTACCCGCACGCTCGGCTCGAACCGGGCGAACCGCAAATGATTTTCGACGGAACGCCGGAGGAAATCGAGCGGGCGACCGACCGCCGCGTCGCGCAGTTCATTCGCGGCGAAGCGGGCGAACGGTTGCGCGAAATGGCTTCCGGCCGTTGACGCAAGGGACGCGAAGCGGCGCGAGAACGCGGATAAGATAAGACGCGGCGACGGCGCAAGTCGCGGGGATCGCGTAAAACGAGACGACGGCGCGATATTTGACGAATAAAACTTGTTTAACGTAAAACTTGTCGAAAAACGAAACGCGACGCGCTTTAAGCGTCGAGATTCGAAGGAGCGTAAAAAAGATGGCTAACCGAAGAATGGAATTTTTCATCGGGATGATGGTGATCGGCATCGTCGCCGGCGTCTTTATTATGACGATTTTGTTCGGCTCCAACAAAGGTTTTTTCGTCGGCGGAGGCGGCAAGCGGCTGACGATCGTTTTTGAAAAAGCGGGCGGCGTTACTCAAAATTCGCTCGTGCTTAAAAACGGCATCAAAATCGGACGCGTCTACTCGGTCGATCTTCTCGACGACAAAGACAAGGCCGAAGTGAAAGTTACCTTTGAACTGAATCCCGACGCGAAAATTTATTCAAACGAGTATGCGAAGATTAACCGAACGTTTTTAGGGGACGCGTCGATCGAGTTCGTCAAAAATCCCGATTTCAAGGGAGAAATTGTCGAGATCAAACCCGCCGACGTTATCGTCGGGCAGCCGGGCGGCGACCTGATGGGCACCGTCAGCAACATCGAAGGCAACTTAGCGCAAGCGATCGAGAATATCAAGGGCGCGACGCAAGAAATAACGCGTTTTGTGGCCAACGTCAATTCGTTCATTGGCGACGAAGAGGAATTGAACAGAAAAAAAGCGAAGCTGCAAGAGATTTTCACCAATATTAACGACGTCGTCGTTACGATCGCCGAGGTGGGAACGAATATTAACGCGTATGCTTCCGACGAACAACTTCGCGCCGACATTCAGCGCGCCGCGGCGGAGGTTCCGCAAATTTTGGAACGCGTCGACGCTTTGATGGAGAACGCCAACGCTTTGGCCGGCGACGCTCGTCAAACGATGGCGCGCGCCGAAACGACGTTCGATTTGGTCGACAAAAACTTGGACAACGCCAACCGCTTTACGACGTCCCTCGCGGAGCAGGGCCCGGAGATTATGACCTCGCTGAACGAAGGCGCGGCGGAGGTCAAGTCGATGATGCTGAACGTCGCGTCGCTGGCTCGCGAGTTGGAAGCGCAGTTTAAAGACCCGACGACGCCGCTCGGCATGTTGGCCGACCAAGAAACCGCCGACTCGCTGCGCCGCATCGTTCGCAACGCCGAGGAGTTGACCGAAAAAGTTTACCCGATTTTGGACGACGCCCGCGTCTTTTCGAACAAAATCGCGCACCGTCCGAGTTCGCTGATTTGGGACAAAAACACGTTCAAGGGCGCGCCGACGTCCGGGCGATACGGGATGCAAGCCGAGTCGCCGAACGGAGGGCTTTCGTCGCCGCTGTACCGTCCGACGCCGTCCGGGCAAAAGATTTGCGCTCGCGCCGCGTACGTCCCGGCGGCCGACGTCGAGACGATGGACGCCGAAACGCGAGCGGCGTACGAGAGCGCTTATCCGGCGACGAAGAAACGCGGACGTTGGTCGCCGACGACGCTTTGGAATAAGATTTGCGCGAAAAATGCGAGCGAAGACGGCGGCGCGCTTTGGTCGTTCGGGCGTTCGAAGTCGAAAATGCGACCCGCTTGGGAAACGCGTTCGGTCGGATACGTCGTTCCGTCCGGGACGTTCGCGCCGGTCGGGGCCGCCGTTTACTCCGGAAGCGAAGGGACGCCGTTTGAACCGTTGGAGACGGAGGTTTGGGGAGACGGGGCGGAATACGGGGAATTTAACGGCGGGAACGTCGCGACCGGCGCTCCGACCGACGGCGCTTTCGCGGCGCCGAAAACGATTTCGACCGAAGAATCGGCGGCGACTTCGAGCGTTTCGCGTTCCGCGTTTCCGCCGTCGACGGTCGACGCGAAGCCGCTCGGCCCTTACGCCGAAGCGGGGGCGGACGCGCTCGAACTCGATTTCGGCTTGGCCGACGATTCCGCCGAAAACGGCGACGTCGCGGGCGCGGTCGAGGAGTTGCCGACGTCGATTAACCGAATCGCGGAGCCGTCGTTGTTGGACGCGCCGAAACCGATTCCGAACGGCGCGGGGCCGGGAACGGTCGCCGAACCGCTCTTCGAAGACGACGGGTTGCCGTTGCAGTTCGCGCCGCCGACTCGTCGATAAGCGGAAACGGGCGGTTTGCGGAAAATGGCGAAACAACGAAGGATTGGCGTTTCGCAGCGTTTGCGTCGTCGTTTCCGATTGGAGCGGCGGCGCTTTTTTATTTTTGAAAAAAAGAACGGGAAACGGCGAAAATTTTCTTGACGCCGCGCTCTTTCTTGCGGATAACTTAATGGTTATTAGACGGCGGCGCGGTTAACGGCGAGCGTCGCGCAAAGACGAGCGAAGAACGACGAGAAGAAAAATGAGCGAAAATAAGGTCTCCGAAACGGAAAAGTCGATCGAAAACGTCGTTGTGATCGGAAGCGGCCCGGCGGCTTGGTCGGCGGCGATTTACGCGGCGCGGGCGGCTCTTGCGCCGGTCGTTTTCGAAGGCGCGTTCTCGGCGGAGAATCAAGAGGCCGGAACGCTCCCGATGGGGCAGCTGTCGACGACGACCGAAGTCGAGAATTACCCGGGCTTTCCGGCGGGCGACTTGGCGACGTACCTGACGAGCGCGCTCGGCGACGAGCGGTCGGCGTACTTGCCTCCGGAGGCGCTCGAACCGGGCGCCCGTCGCGCGATTTTCGGCCCGGCGTTGGTCGAGTTGACGC
Source organism: Thermoguttaceae bacterium (assembly GCA_045577885.1). Lineage (GTDB taxonomy): Bacteria > Planctomycetota > Planctomycetia > Pirellulales > Thermoguttaceae > RUG369. The sequence goes on from JAZNJF010000058.1 coordinate 6,979, forward strand.
GTCGGCAGGCGGAGAATTTCGGCGCGCGAATCGTTTCGGAGGACGTCGTTTCGGTCGATTTTTCGCAGCGCCCGTTCCGACTGACCGGCTCGGACGGCGAGACCGTTTGGGCGCGGTCGGTAATCGTCGCGACCGGGGCGTCGGCGCGTTGGCTCGGCTTGCCGTCGGAGACGCGCTTTAGAAATAAGGGCGTCGGCTCTTGCGCCGTTTGCGACGGAGCGCTTCCGCGTTTCCGCGACCGACCGATCGTCGTCGTCGGCGGGGGCGACTCCGCGGTCGAGGACGCCGAATATTTGGCGAAGTTCGCGAGCAAAGTTTACCTCGTTCACCGGCGCGACGCGTTGCGAGCGTCGAAGATTTTAGCGCGTCGAGCGGAGGCGAACCCGAAAATCGAGTTCCTTTGGAATCGCGTTCCGGAGGAGATTTTGGGGACGGACGAAGCGGGCGTTACCGGCGTTCGTTTGGCGAGCGTCGTCGGCGAACCGACGCTCGAACTGGAGGCGACCGGCGTCTTCGTCGCGATCGGTCGTCGTCCGAACGTCGCGTTTTTGGGCGGTCAACTCGAACTGACCGAAAACGGGTTCGTTAAGCGGACCGTTCCGTTCCGGACCGATACGAGCGTCGCGGGGGTGTTTGCCGCCGGGGACGTCGCCGACGAACGGTACCGTCAAGCGGTCGTCGCCGCCGCGTCCGGGGCCTGCGCCGCGCTCGACGCCGAGCGATTTTTGCTCGAAACCGAGGAATAATCGGCGGGCGGACGACGTTGGAAAATCGAGCGTTTGAAAAAATGTTCCGGATACTGAAAAAACAATGAAAAATGGGACGTAAAAAACGGTTGAGACCGTTGACAAACGCGACTAAACGGGTAAAATTTATTGCAATATCGGTCGCCGTCGCGAAATTGTGAGCGCGAGGCGTCGACGTTTTACTGAAAATAAACGAGCATCCGTGTAATTGGCGTAATGCGTAAATATTATTATGTGTGCCCTCGTTGCGGACGTTGTTATAAACGTTATATTCCGCGACGAAAAATGAAATGCGGTTTCTGTTCGACCGGCTGGAAAACGCGAAAGGCCAAGGGAACGCGTTCGGCGTTTTCTTGGACGGCGACGTTTGTTTGCTTGGCGGCGCTGATCGTCGTCGCTTTCTTGCTTGGTCGCGAGTTGGGCGTTTTGCAGTCTTCGCAGGTGAAGCCGACGCCGGGCGAATCGACGAACGTTTCGACGGATTATTCCGAAGACGCGGAATACGTCGACGGTGAAACGACGCCCGTCGAGGAAGACGCGGAGGAAGTCGACGAAACGCCGGAAGACGCGGCGACGGAAACGACCGAAACGCCGGAAGACGCGGCGGCGGAAACGACCGAAACGCCGGAAGACGCGGCGACGGAATGAACGGTCGCGTTCGTTTTTTCGGGGCGATTTTAGCGTTGGGAAGCGTCGCGACGGTCGGCGGTTGGTCGGCGAATTCGGCGTTTTGCGCGGCGGCGGACGATTCCTGCCTTTGGGGCCCGCCGGGCGCCCGAACGACGTATCTGCCCCCTTACGACCCGAGCGACGCGCCGCCGATTCCGCTTTTGAAGCGTTCGGAAACCGCGACCGTCGCCGGAACGGGAACCGACGCCGGAAAAAAGAGCGGCGAAGCGAGCGCCGGGCCCCGCGTCGGCGATTCCGGAACGTTCGTCGGCGCCGACGGAAAGACGTATTATTATCGCTTCGTCGAAGGCGTTCGTCGGCGCGCGTTCGTCGAAACGCGACCGGACGCTTCGTCGCCGAGCGGTTGGCGCAAGGTTCTGCGATACGTCGACGAGCCGCGCTTGATTAAGCAAATTTGGCCGACGGAAGCGTTGGCGTCGACGCCGGCGCCTTGCCGACCGGTCGCAAGCGGCGTCGAAACGTCGGAAAATAACGGCGCGGTCGGAACGTCCGAAAACGATCCGCCGGTTCTCTATCGGACGACCGTTCGCGTCGTCGTTCCTTGACGAAATTCAAACAAAAACCGTCGAAAGGCGGTTTTTTTCTTTTGCCCGTCGATTAAATTACGCGCGATTCGACGACGCTCGGCAATAAATCGTTTTTGTCGCGATATTTTGGCTAGTTGCGGCGCGTCGAGCGATTTTCTTGCGATTCTTTTTAAAAATATCGTTCTTTTCTTAAAAAATTTACTCGATTGAGCCGATAAAAGTAGTATCGAGGTTTGGAACGATTTTGAGACTTAAATCGCTTGCAACGCCGCGTCGGAAATTAACCGCGTTAACGGATAAACGCTTAATCGGCAAGGATTGCAACGTTCGAAATCGTTTCGCTCGGAACGCGTTCTTTTCGGAAACAACGCGCCGACGGACGGAAAACGTTCGACGAGCGCGAAGAAAAACGCGTTCGCAACGTTCGTTCCGACAAAGACAAGGAGGTCGGGAAAGCGGTTGGGATAAGCGCGCGTCGGCGTTTTAGCGAGACGCGCCCAACGCTTGGGACGGACGGTCGACGACAAAACGCCCGAACGTTCGCGGCGTCGCGTCGCGGTAAAACGGAGTAGGAAGGTCTCGCGCCGGTTTTTTTGCGGCTTGTTTCGTTAAAATAGGATTTTTGGCGAAGACAGAGAAGATTTTCTTGCGTTGTTTTGCCGTCGCGACGGTTGGCGGCGGTTTGCAATGGGAACGGCGCTTTCGGAGAACGTCGCAAGGACGCGGAGCTTCTTCGAACGGCGAACGTTAACCTGGGGGCGTCGCGTCGACTTAAACGCGGAGAAATCGGCGTCGTCGAGAAAGCGCGGCTTGCGGTCGCGTTCGGTCGGCGTTCTTTTTCCAATGAAAAACGACTCGGTTTAGCGATGTTGATTCAAAAAACCGCGTCGGGTTGAAGAAAACGACGAAACGACGCTTCGTTGAATAACGAACGAATCGGCGACGTTTCAACGCGTTCACTTTTGCTTGTTGTTGGTTGGACTAAAAAAATCAGGGAGGATTTTATGGTCGCGACGCAGTCTCTTGCCGAAGACGTCGCCCGTTTGTGGCAAAACTTTATCGAAGATCGTTCGAATCAAACGCTTCGCAACGCGTTGATCGAACAGTATTTGCCGCTCGTGCGTTATCACGGCGAACGCGTTTGGGCTCGCCTCCCGGACGAGGTCGACTTGGACGACTTGGTTTCGTCCGGTATTTTCGGGCTGATGGACGCGATCGACGCGTTCGACCCGGCGCGCGGCGTCAAGTTCGAAACGTATTGCGTTCCGCGCATTCGCGGCGCGATGCTCGACGAACTTCGCAATATGGACTGGGTGCCCCGACTGGTGCGTTCGCGAGCGCGCAAGTTGTCCGAAGCGAACAAGGAACTCTCCGACCGCTTGGGCCGCCTCCCGACGCAAGAAGAGTTGGCGAAACATCTTAAGATGAGCAAAGCGGAACTCGACCGCGTCCTCAACGACGCGAACGCCGTCAACCTCGTCAGCTTGAATAAGAAGTGGTTCGAAACGGACGGCTCGAAAGACGTCAGCGAAATCGACTTGGTCGAAGACGCTCGCGGCGAAGACCCGACGAGTCGGATTCAAAAGTCGGACGTGATGCGCCTCGTTACGAAGGGCCTTAGCCGCAACGAGCGAATGATCATCATTCTCTATTATTACGAGGAAATGACGATGAAGGAAGTCGGCGCGACGCTCGATTTGAGCGAAAGTCGCGTTAGCCAAATGCACAGCGCCATCGTCAACCGCTTGCAACAACAACTGAGCGACCGTCGACCCGAGTTTGTTTGACGCGAACCTGGCCGTCCGCCGCGTCGGGCGAGCCGTCGAAGAGAGAAAGCGCCGCGTTCTTGGCGGCGCGTCGAGGAAAAAACGATGAAACGCGGACGCTCTCGCCATTCTAGCGCCAAAAATACCGACGCCGACGCGTTATTCGACGAAAACGCGGCGTCTTCTTGGGGAAAAAACTTCGACGACGAAGAAATCGACGAAACGGAAAGCGACGCGTCGGCGGAAGTCGGCGCGTTGAGCGGACGTTGCGATTTCACTTTCTTGGCTAAAGACGACAAACAGAGCGATTTGGGCGATTTGGGCGACGCGGAAAAAATCGGCGCTTTGAGCGATTCGGGCGGCGCGGAAAAAGTCGGCGCTTTGAGCGATTCGGGCGACGCGGAAAAAATCGGCGTTTTGAGCGATTTCGCGAAAACGACGAGCGACGGCGGATGGGAGAGTTTGGCCGGTTTGGAGGAAATGGACGAAACGTCGCGGGTTTGGGCGCCGAACGAACTGGTCGACGATATCCTTCTGTCGACCGTCGACGGAGTCGGCCCGTTGACCGCGGAGCGTCTGATTGGGTATTTTGGATCGGCTAGCGAAGTTTTGCGGGCGTCGCGGCGCGATTTGGAGCGGGTCGAAAAGGTCGGACCGACGTTGGCGCGAAAAATTTCGCAAGCGCGCGAGGCCTGCGACGTCGAGGCGTTGATTCGCTTTTGCGAAGAAAACGGGATCGAAATCGTCGCGTTTCGGGACGCCCGTTATCCGGCGCGACTGCGGGAAATCGACAATCCGCCGCGACTTCTTTACGTTCGCGGCTCTTTCGCGCCGGAAGATCGGACGGCGATCGCGATCGTCGGAACGCGGGGCGCGACGCGGTACGGACTCGATCAAGCGCGGCGCTTAGGGCGCGAACTCGCCGAAGCGGGTTTTACCGTCGTCAGCGGATTGGCGCTCGGGATCGACGGGGCGGCGCATCGGGGCGCGCTCGAAGTCGGCGGGCGAACGTTGGCCGCGCTCGGAGGCGGCGTCGCGAAGGTTTATCCGCGCGAACACGAGGATTTGGCGCGGCTCGTCGCCGGTTCGGGCGCCGTGTTTAGCGAGTATCATCCGCTGACGTCGCCGCTTGCCGGGAATTTTCCGGCGCGCAACCGCATTGTCAGCGGACTTTCGCTCGGCGTTTTGGTCGTCGAGTCGCCGTTGCGGAGCGGTTCGTTGATTACCGCGAGACTGGCGGCGGAGCAAAATCGCGAAGTTTTCGCGCTTCCGGGCCCGGTCGACCGAGAAACGTCGCGCGGCTGTCATCAACTTTTGCGCGAAGGCGCGGCGCTCGTCGAGTCGGTCGAGGACGTGTTGGCGGCGCTTCCTCCGTTCGAGCGTCCAAAAGATCGAACGAAAAACGGCGGGGCGCGCGAAAACGGTCGTTTAGTTGCAAAAAACGATAAACGTTTCTTGAACGCCGGAGCGACGAGCGATTTCGAACGCGTTAGTCGAGCGCGTCGCGACGCCGCGAGAGGAACGGCGCCGATAAAACGGGAAGTATCGAGAAACTTTAACGGCGGTTCGTCCGTTTCCGCGTCGGAAAAACGGGAGTCGACGGCGCTTTCGCCCGAAACGCTCGCCGGTTTGAGCGCGGACGAACGGAAAATCGTCGAGTTGGTCGGCGCCGATCCGGTTCCGATCGACCGCGTCGTCCGCGAATCAGGGCTCGGCGCGGCGAAAATCGTCGGGCTGATCGCGGCGTTGGAGTTTAAGAAAATTCTTTGTCGACGCGAAGGGAACGCCGTTTCGCGACGCTGACGGGAAAAGTCGCTTCGTAAAGCTCGAAGATCGACGCTTATTGAAAGAAAAGACGCGTTTTGCGGGAGGCGCGCCCTTTGCGGGAAACGAATAAGATGTAAAAAATGGGCGAAATAGCGTAATTAGCGAAAAGGCCCGCTTCTTGTTTTAAATAAATAAGCTAAAATATAACGGTTGAATCGAATGGCGGCGCGGTTTTGAGAAAAAGCGTTCTTCTTGGCGCGCCCTCGACCGTCGCGATGCGTTGTTTCTTTGAATATGTTGCGCTAATGGATTATCGATCGGTTTTTGTTTTTTTAAGCGCGGTCGCTTGTTTTCTCGGCGGCGGGATGCTTTTTTGCATTCCTTGGGGCTGCGAGGCGCTCGGGGGCGATTGGCGTTGGGAAGCGCGCGGCGTCGAGGGGCTTTTGATGGGCGCGGCGACTTCCTTCGTCGTCGCGTTTGCGTTTTATTGGTTCGGACGCGGCGCCAACTCGACGCGACTTTTCCGCAAAGAGGCGATCGCGATCGTTGCGTTTAGTTGGATTTTAGCGATTTTTTTGGGCGCGACTCCCTATTTATACGGCGGCGCGGAGTTGCGACCGGGCGTTCCGGCGACCTTTGCCGACGCGATTTTTGAGTCGGCGTCCGGTTTGACGACGACCGGCGCGACCGTTTTCGGCGAGTTGGAAAATCCCGCGTCGTTGCCGCGAACTCTTCTTTTTTGGCGATTTGCGACCCATTTCTTGGGCGGTTTGGGGGTGATGTGCTTTTTCGTCGCGTTAATCGGTCAAGGCGCGAACGGCAAAGCGATTATGAAGTTGGAACGCGGCGCTTCCGGGAATATGCCCGTCGCGAAAATGCGGGAATTGGCGTTTGCGCTCTTTAAGATTTACGTTTTTTTAAACGTCGCTTGCGCGTTATCGTTTTTGTGTTGCGGCGCTTCTTTTTTGGACGCGATCGCGCATGCGTTTTCAACGGTCGCGACGGGCGGTTTTAGCTCGCGAAACGCAAGCGTCGCTTATTTTGCGACCGATCCGAATGTTAACGGCGTCGCTTTTGAATTAACGGCGCTCTTTTTTATGATTGTCGCGTCGACGAATTACGGGCTTCTTTATTGGGTCGCGATTAGAAATCCCGGAAAATTGTTGCGAGATACCGAATGGCGAACGTATTTGGCGATTCTAACCGTCGCGACGGTCGCGACGTTCGGTTTCGGGTGCGTCAAAGGAGATTTTGGGCGAGCGTCGGTTGAAACGAGCGGCAAAAGCGCGGGTTTGCGAGACGAAGCGAAGAACGGCGAGCGCGACGTCGCTTGGGACGCGGCGCCGTTTCCGCCAATTTCCGGTTCCTTAAACGGCGGCGAGAACGCGAGCTTTGCGATCGACGCGCGAAATATACAAGAAGCAAAGATTGCGCAAGACGCGGAGGACGAGCAAGGAGCGAGAGACGCGCAAGACGCGAAGATTGCGCAAGACGCGGAGGACGAGCAAGGAGCGAGAGTCGCGCAAGACGCGGAAAAGGAACAAGGAACGGAGGTTGCGCAAGACGCGGGGATCGCGCGTAATAAAGAAGGCGTCGAAAGCGGTTGTTTCGGGGCGCTCGGCGAAGACGACGAAGAAAAAAGGCCGGAATCTTGGCTCGACTCGCTGCGTCTTTCCGCGTTCACCGTCGTTTCGCTGGCCTCCGGAACGGGATTTGCCGCGACGCGATACGAACTTTGGAACGCGACGTCGCTCTGCGTTTTAGCGTTGGCGATGTTTTGCGGCGGTTGCGCGGCGAGCACGGCCGGCGGGGCGAAAATTTATCGCGTTGTTCTCCTTGGAAAAGCGATTTTACAGAGCGTCGAACGGACGCACAGCCCCAACGTGGTGCGAGCGACGCGATACAACGGGGAGAATTTGGAGCGCGACGTCTTGAATTCCGTCGTCGTTCATTTAATAACGTTGATTGTTTTGATTTTAGCGCTGGCTTTGGCGACTCTCGGCTTAGAACCGGACGCGCCTTGGGCGGACGCGCCGTCGCCGCAAATCGAAAAGTTCGTCGATATGTCGAGCGCCGCTCTTTCGATGTTTTCCAACGTTGGGCCCGCGTTTGGTAAAATGGGCGCTTTGGAGAATTACGGCTTCCTTTCCGCGCCGACGAAATTGCTGTACAGTTGCGCGATGTTGATCG
>JAZNJF010000059.1:0-6424 GCA_045577885.1 Thermoguttaceae bacterium
CGCGAGCGGCGGTCGGTCGCGGCGCGACGCAACGGGCGGCGACGCAACGTCAATTGCGAACGCGGGAAATCGGCCCGCCGTCCGACGCGCTCGACTCCGAATTGGCCGCCGCGCTCGACGCGGAAGGGGGCGTTTTCGGCGAACCGGTCGGCGCGACGGAGGAATTCGCCGGAACCGCGACCGTCGGCGATCCGACGTCGGGACCCGATCCGAACGGGCTTGGCTCCGCGACCGTCGGCGGTTTGGCGGGCGGCGGACTCGGCGGAGGAGGAACCGCGACGACGCTCGCCCCGGTCCAAACGACGCTCTTTTCGGACGAAAGCGCCGGATTCGCCGATCCGACGGCCGCGCTCGTTCCCGGTTTGATCGAAAACCCGACCGGCGCGCAAACGACCGTCGCGCCGACCGCGCCCGCTCAAACTGCGCCGCGTCGAACGCAACAAACTTGGATTCGCGGTCGTTAAAATTTAAAATAGGCGGTTTAGATAAAATATTAAACCGCTCTTTTGGGGATAAACGGGGTTAAAAACGTTAGAATAGCGAGATTAAGCAAAAAGGAGAAGGACGATGACCGACGAAACGACTCGCGTCGACGCGCTCGACGCTTCCAACGCCGCGCAACATTCGACCCCGACGCCCGCCGACGCCGAGGAACGGCGCGCGACGCGGCGGTCGATTTACGCCGTTTTGATTTTTCTCGCGCTCGGCGTCGGGTTCGGCAAAATCGTCGCCGTCGATTCGCTTCCGGACCGCGCGATTCAAAACAACCGATTGGCGCAAATTCCGAAAACGTTGCAAGCAAAAGAGAAAGAACTCCGCGCCAAGGGCGTTTCCGGCGAGCGTCTCGAAGCCGAGTTAGAACGCGTTTACGACGCCGCGTTGCGCGACGCGAACAAAGCGCGTCCGACGTTGAGCGCGAACGACCGCAGTCGTTGGCTGACGATTCGCGCGCTCGTCGAGCCGAAAGCTCGCGTTTACCGTTACGTCCCGATTTATAAAGAGAGCGCGAAGGCGGAGATTGAAGCGGAGCGGCGCGCCGCGACGTCGACGTATCCGTCGGCCTCCGGTCAAGAGACGACGGAGGAGGAACTCGTCGCTAAATTCGCGCCCGGCGAGATTTTACGCAACTGCGCGAGCCCTTGTCCGGAACGTTTCGACGACGAAAATAAAAAGGCCGACGCCCGCGTCGTTAAATACCGCAAAGAACTCGTTCCGTACGCGATCGACAAGGCTTGGGAAACGCCCGGTTGGGATTCGATCGACGTCGTGAAACACGGGCTTCCGGACGAAATTTACGACCCGTCGAACCCGGCGTCCGGTTATATTTATTCGAGTAAACCGACGCTTTTGCCGACGGTTATGGCGGTTCCGTACTGGGTTTTGAACCGTTGCTTCGGGCTGTCGCTCGCCAAAAATCCGTTCGAAACGACGCGAATTTTGCTCGTTATTTACCAACTGATACCGCTCGGAATCGCGTTTTTCTGCTTGGCGTCGATTATCGAATCGGTCGGTCAAACCGATTGGGGCCGAATGTACGCGGTCGCGGCGGCGACGTTCGGGACGTTCGCGCTGACGTTTGTTCCGACGTTAAACAACCATTTGCCGGGATTTGCGTCGATTTCGATCGCGCTTTGGGCGGCGTTTAAAATTTTGCGCGACGGGAAAAAGAATCCGCTTTATTACGCGGCGGCCGGATTTTTCGGCGCGTTTTCCGTCGCTTGCGACTTGCCGGCGTTGGCGTTCGCGGCGGGGCTTTGCGCGATTCTCCTTGTAAAACGTCCGGCGAAAACGGTTTGCGTCGCGATTCCGGCGGGGCTCGTCGTCGCGGCGGCGTTTATCGCGACGAATTATATCGCGCATAACTCGATTATGCCCGCGTACTCCTGCAAGCGCGACCATATGGCGATGAAAGCGGAGGCGGAGAAAAACGACGTCGACCCGAAAACCTTGTTCGATGCAAGCGATTGGTATTACTATAATTACTACCCGGCCGGTCGTCCGCGCGAAGCGAAGTACGCTCGCTTGAGTCATTGGGCGAACCGAACCGGAATCGACCGCGGCGAACCGTCGATTTTGCGGTACGCGTTCCACTCGACGGTCGGGTCGCGCGGCGTTTTTTCGTTGACGCCGATTTGGATTTTGAGCGTTCTCGGACTTTGCGTTTGGGCTTTCAAAGCGAAAGACGACAAAGGTTTGCGAGCGTTTGGCGTCGGCGCGTTGACGTTGACGGTCGTCTTTTTCGCGTTCTTTTTGACGCGCGACCAAGGCGACCGCAATTACGGCGGGATGTCGTGTTGGTCGCGTTGGTTCTTCCCGTTGGTTCCGCTCTTCGTCCCGGCGCTTTTGCCGATCGTCGACAAGGCGTCAAAATCGCGTCGTTTACGCGGCGTCGCGCTCGCGCTCCTCTTTTGGTCGGCCGCGTCGGCGGCGTTCCCGACTTGGAACCCTTGGGTCGCGCCTTGGCTTTACGATATCGCGGTTAATTGGGGTTGGATGAAACCTTATTAACGGCAAGGTTTAAAAATGAAACGCGGGGGACGCTTCCGCGTTATTTTCGATAAAATAACGAATAAATAAAAAATGGCGAAAAATAAAAAAACGAAGAAAGAGGACGACGGAATCGAACGCGTCGTCAGCGAAAACCGCAAAGCGCGACACGATTACGACGTCTTGGAGTCGCTCGAATGCGGAATCGAGTTGGTCGGGAGCGAAGTGAAGAGTTTGCGCTGCGGAACCGTTTCTCTCGCCGAGTGTTACGCGCGGGTCAAAAAGGACGAAGTCTTTCTCGTCAACTGCGATATTCCGGAGTATATCGACGCGAGCCGTTTCAATCATAAACGCAAGCGCGACCGCAAGTTGCTGTTGCACCGTCGCGAAATCGAACGGTTCGCGAAACGAGCGCTCGAAAAGGGGTTAACTCTTGTTCCGCTCAAACTTTACTTTAAAAACGGCCGCGCGAAATTGCTCGTCGGGCTTTGCCGCGGGAAGCAAAATTACGACAAGCGCCAAGCGCTCAAAAAAGCGGACGTCGAGCGCGGTTTGCGCCAAATGAAGATGTTCCGTCGTTAAAACGTTGGGCTAAATCGCGTTAGGAGAAGCGTTTGCAACGAACGACTAAGAAAACGTCCGACGCGGATACGAGCGCCGCGTCGGCGGAAGCGCTTAACGTCTTGTCGGCGTTCGACTTCGAGCGAGCGCGAGCCGCGCTTTTGCGTTGGTTCGACGCGAACGGACGAACGTTTCCTTGGCGTTCGGAACCGACGCCGTATCGCGTTTGGGTCAGCGAGATTATGCTCCAGCAGACGACGACGCAGACGGTCGAAGGCTATTTTTCGCGTTTTCTCGACCGTTTCCCTAACGCGACCGCGCTCGCCGAAGCCGACGAAGCGACCGTTTTAAAGTATTGGGAAGGCTTAGGTTATTACCGTCGAGCGCGTTCGTTGCGGGCGGCGGCGGGCGAGATCGTCGAGCGGTTCGGCGGCGACGTTCCGGAGCGGTTTGAGGACGTCTTGTCGCTGCCCGGCGTCGGGCGGTACTGCGCCGGAGCGATTCTTTCGTTCGGGTTCGACCGCCGCGCCCCGATTTTGGAGGCGAACACGACGCGCCTGCACGCTCGGCTCTTGGGCTTGCGGCTCGAAACGACGACGGCGACGGCGCAAAAAATCCTTTGGCGCGCCGCCGAAGATTGGCTTCCGCTCGAATCCGGGAAAAGTCGCAAACCGAACGTTTACCGGCGTTTAAACGGCGCGTTGACCGACTTGGGCCGCTTGGTTTGCTCGCCGACGTCGCCGAAGTGCGACGCTTGCCCGTTGACCGAATGTTGCGAAAGTTGGCGCCGCGATTTACAAGACGTCGTGCCCGTTTTGAAGAAAAAAGCGGAGACGATTCCGCGAACCGACGTCGCGTTTTGGATCGAGCGTCGCGACTTATTCGGCGACGGCGGAAGCGGCGGCAAACATTGCGGCGTTTCGACTTGCGGCGATGGAACTCCGACCGACGTTTTGCTGATTCGCCGTCCGGAAAACGCGCTTTGGGCCGGTCTTTGGGATTTTCCGCGTTTCGAAATAACGAACGAAGCGTTCCGCGACGCGCTCGATTTCGCCGCCGACGTCGAGCTTTGCGACCGATTGCAGCGCTTTCTCGAAGAGGAGGTCGGCGCGCCGCCGCTCGATCGCCGACCGGGCGCCGTCGCGTATACGGTAAAACACGCCGCGACGCGATTTAAGATAACGCTCCGTTTTTGCCGACTCGCCGGAGCGGAACCGATTTCGCCGTCGACGCGACGCGAAAAAACGCTCTTCGACAAACTCGAAAACGACGCGGCGCCGCAAGTTTCGTTCCCGCCGTCTCGACGCTCGAAGGTCGCGAAAAAGACGCGAACGTCGAAAACGCCGGAGTCGGAGCGCGTCGCGGCGGAGGTTCGCTGGGTTCCGCTCGCCGAATTGGACGCTTACCCGTTGAGCTCGCCGGGGCGCAAACTGGCGCGTTTCGTCTTGAAAAATCGCGGTTAAAATGGAAAAATAGCGTAAAATCGACCGGTTTTGACGAAATGCGGAACTTTTTTTCGTTAAAAACGTTAAAATAGCGTCGACGGCCTTTGCGGTTTTGCCGTCGTTGTGTTAAAATAAGGAAAATACTCGCCGTTCTTTTTTCATTGGTTGAAGAGGCGGCGGCTTTTGGGGGGCGTCGACGCGCGGCGCTCTCGCGACTCATCGGATTTTATGAAAGGATTGTCTCGATGAAAAAAACGTTGTCTTCTCTGATGGCGGCGCTCCTCGTTTGCGGTTCCGTCGCTTTCGCTCAACCGGCGCAAGACGGCCCGCAAGGCGATAACGCTCAACGCGGCCCCCGCGCCCAACGCGGCGAACGCGGCCCGCGCGGTTTCGGTATGATGGGGGGAATGATGATGGGACGCGGCGCCGAAATGGTTCCGCTCTTCGGCGAAAATCTTGAAAACGGCGACTTCCCGGAAGGCGTTTGGTCGTTCAACGAGGAAGGCGAACTCGTCGCGACGAAAGACGCCGTCATCTGGACGAAGGAAAAATACTCCTCGTTCGTTTGCGAATTTGAATTCAACCTCTCCGAACACACCAACGGCGGTTTCCTGATTCAATGCTCCGACAAGGGCAACTGGATCCCGAACACGATCGAAATCCAACTCCTCGACGACGCCGGTCAAGAACCGAACTACCACTCCTGCGGTTCGTTCTACGGCTTCCAAGCGCCGAGCAAAAACGTTACGAAGAAGCCGGGCGAATGGAACAAAATGCGCGTTATGTGCTTCGGTCGCATGATCACCGTCGTTCTTAACGGCGAAGTCATTAACCGCATCAATACCGCCGAATGGACGAACAACGAAAAGAGCCCGGCCGGCACGGACATCGAAGCGAAGTTCCACGGTCGCTCGCTCGCGTCGTTCGAACCGCTCGGCTACATCGGTTTCCAAGGCCTGCACGGCAACTCGCCGATGAAAATCCGCAACGCGAAAATCGCTCCGATGACGCAACCGAAAGCGGAAGGCGAAGGTTGGGTCTCGCTCTTCGGCGAAAAACTCGAAAACGCCGAATACGATCCGGCCATTTGGTCGATCGACGACGAAGGCGTCATGAAGGCGACGAAAGACAACGCGATTTGGGCGAAAGACAAGTATGAAAACTTCATGCTCGACTTCGAATTCAAAACGACGAAAGGCGCGAACAGCGGTATCGTCATCCAATGCACCGACAAAGCGAACTGGATTCCGAACTCCTTTGAAGTTCAAATCTTCGACTCGTTCGGTCGTAAAGTCGATATGAGCGACTGCGGCGCGGTTTACGGTCGTTGCGCTCCGATGTTCAACGTCTGCAAAGCGCCGGGCGAGTGGAACCGCATGACGGTCGTCTGCATGGGCCCGACGATTCAAGTTTACCTCAACGGCCACCTTACGACCGTGATGAACAAACGACAATGGACGAAAGCCGACGTCAACCCGGACGGCACGAAACCGTACTCGTGGTTGATCAACAAAGCGCCGGCCGAAACCGAAAACGCCGGTTACATCGGCTTCCAAGGCCTGCACGGCAACGAACCGGTCGTCTTCCGCAACGCGAAGATCCGCAAGATCGAAATGCCGCAACGCCCGAACGGTCCGCGCGGCGAACGTCCGCAACGTTGAGCGAAGCGACGGTTAGCGACTAACTAAGCGAATAAGCGGCGAGCGTCTCGAACGTTCGCCGTTTTTTTACGTTCGGTCGGGTTGGTTTTGAAGCGACGAACCAAAGGTTGCGAGCAAGTTTGCGACGCGACGGTTGAAAACGGAACGCTCGCAAGAAACGAAAAAGCCCGCGCTTTGCAACGCGGGCTTTTTCTCGTTTGAATCGAATTAAATCGAATCTCACGCAGCCGGAGCTTCTTCGGCGGCCGGGGCTTCATCAGCCGGAGCTTC
>JAZNJF010000060.1:0-13081 GCA_045577885.1 Thermoguttaceae bacterium
AAGCGAAACATTCGGAAAAATTTAACGTCGTCGTCATCCGCAACGACGAAAATATGCTCGGCAAACTCCGCAAAGTTTTCCCGAAATACGCCTGTTACGTCGTCAAACCGGAAGAAGCGAGCCGAGCGAACCTCGCGGCGATTTGGCAAACGACGCGCGCCCTCGACGACGACCCTTACGGCGACGTAATTTGGGGAATTATTACCGGTTTTAACGCCGACGACGCGCTCCGGATGGCGCAAGTGGAAGACCGGCCGACGGTCAAAGCGGCGGGCGGAACCGCGATCAACCTCGACCTCTTCGAAGAAGGCGTTTGTTACGACGAAGGCGCCAAGAACCGTCGTCGCGTCAAGAAACCGGGCGCCCCGATGGAAGTTCTCGAAGACGCTCCGGACGACACGACCCGCGCTATCGCCGAATCGCTCGACGGCGCCCAGCTCTTCGTTACCTCCGGACACGCCACCCAGCGCGACTGGATGCTCGGTTACAATTACAAAAACGGCTTTTTCGTTAGCAAAAACGGCCAACTTTACGGGAAACCGTCGACCGGCGAAGAACCGTTCGAAATTCACGCCTCCGGTTCGAAAATCTACCTCGCCAGCGGCAACTGCCTGATCGGCGATATCGACGGCCCGAACGCGATGGCGCTCGCCTACTTCCATTCTTGCAACGTCGACCAAATGGTCGGTTACGTCGTTCCGACTTGGTTCGGTTATATGGGTTGGGGGACGCAGGGCTATTACCTCGGTCAACCGGGCCGTTTCACCGTCGCGGAAGCGTTCTTCGCGAACAACCAAGCGCTCCTTTCGCTCCTCGTTCGCATCGAAAAGGGCGAGCTGAAAGTTCCGGCGCAGTTCCTCCGCGGTCTCCTTTACGACCGCGACGTTTTCGTCCTTTACGGCGACCCGGCTTGGCAAAACGCGTTGGTCGAGCAAGAATCCGGTTGGGCGCAAACGTTAAAATCGGAAAAAACCGACGACGGACGCACCCTTTGGACGCTGACGATCGAGCCGAAAAACGGCGCGAAAACGTTCAACTTCGACGCGTCGAAGGGCTCGGAGTACAACAACCGCCCGTTCGTCCAACTCTTCCCGACCCGCGTCGCCGACGCAAAAGTCGTTTCCGGCGCGGAGTTTAACCCGGTCGTCGTCGACAACTTTATCCTCGTTCCGCAATCGGAAAAGTCGACGACCGGCGAAGCGTTTACGATCCAAGTTTCGACCCGTTGACGTTCGCCTCGACCGTTTCAACCGCGTCAACCGCTAAAGTCTACTTAAACCGTTTTGTCGTTGCCGACAACGTTAACGTTTTTAGCGGTTGAAACGTTTTTAACGCCGTTTCCGTCGCCGCGCCGCGTCTTTTCGCTCGACGAGGCGACGACGGCGTTTCGCTCTTTTCCCCGTCTCCCCTATTTTAACGGAACTCCGCCATGTTCGCCGCTCGTTTCCTCCGCTTCGTCGCCGTTTTTGCCGCCGCGACGTTCCTTCCGACGTTCGCCGTCGCCGCGACCGCTTCAACCGACAAAACCGACGCCCCCGACCAAACCGCGCAAGTCGCCGCAAAGCGCCCGTTCCGCGGCGTTTGGGTCTCGACCGTCGGGAACATCGACTACCCGTCCAAGCCCGGTTTGACCGCCGACCGGTTGCGTTCCGAAGCCGACGCCCTCCTCGACCGCGCCGCCGAACTGCGCTTAACCGCCGTCGTTCTGCAAGTTCGACCGATGGGGGACGCGCTTTACCGCTCGAAAATTTATCCGGCGTCGAGCTTCGTTTCCGGCAAACAAGGCGTCGCGCCGGACGGCGATTTCGACCCGCTCGCCTATTGGGTCGACGGCGCGCACGCCCGCGGTCTCGAACTGCACGCTTGGGTCAACCCGTACCGCGTTACGACCGGCGCGGCCCAGCGGAAGAATCTCGCCGAAACGAACCCCGCCGTTCTTCATCCGGAATGGACGTTCGAGCGCGACGGCAAAGTTTACCTAAACCCCGGAATCGCCGAAGTCCGCCGACTCGTTATCGCCGGAATGGTCGAAATCGTCGAAAATTACGACGTCGACGGGATTCATATCGACGACTATTTTTACCCGGCGCGCGATATGACGGAAGACCTCGAAACGTTCCGCCGCTTCCCCCGCGACTTTCACGACGTCGAAGATTGGCGCCGCGACAACGTCGACATTCTCGTCCGCGACGCCGGCAAGGCGATTCGAGCGGCGCGCCCCGGCGTCGTTTGGGGCGTTAGTCCGGCGGGGATTTGGGCGAACAAGTCGAGTCATCCGCTCGGGAGCGACACGCGCGGCAACCAATGTTATTTCAACCTTTACGCCGACGTTCGGCATTGGGTGAAGAGCGAATGGATCGACTACGTTACGCCGCAAATCTATTGGCACATCGGGTTCGAGATTGCCGAATTTAAGACGCTCGTCGACTGGTGGTCGGACGTCGCCGAAGGAACCGACGTCGCGCTTTACATCGGAACGGCGGCGTACCGCGTCGACCCGAACTCGAAAACGCCCGCTTGGCGCGATCCCGCCGAGTTGACTCGCCAACTCGACTATATGGCGACGAAAGAGCGCGTCGACGGCCAAATTTTCTTCACCGCGCACAGCCTCGCCCCGGGCGCTCCCGCGTCGACGGCGCTCGAAGCCTATTCGGCGCAACATTGGCAAGCGCCTTTACCGACAAAAACGGAGTAACGGCGGCGACGCCGCGGCGGCGGTTGCGCTTTAAAATCTCAACGTCGGCTTTTAAGCGACGACAAGCGCGCTTTCCCTTCAATAGGCGGCGCGCTTTTTGCTACAAAATCTCTTTTTTGACCTTGTTTTTTTTGCATTACTCGCTAAAATTTCTTTTAATTTCCTTAAAATTTCCAATTTTCTTATAAAATTTTACCGCGACGCGCCTCTTAGGGGCGAAAAGCAACTCAACTTCAAGTTAACCGACGCCGTTTTGAGCGTCTTTTTCAGAAAGCCGACGCCATGCATCCGATTTCCGAACGTTACTATCCCCGACTCGCCGCCGCTTACGCTCGCGGTTTAGCGTTGAACGCTCTCGCCAACGGGGGCGTCGTCCGCTCGCTCGACGAAGAAGTCGACCAAACGGCGTTTTCGCTCCCGGCGGAACTCCTCGAACCGGCGCTCGACGACCTCGGCCCGGCGGAAATTGAACGCATTCTCGAACTCGGCGAAGCGGCGCAACTGAAATTTTATCGTTTCAAAAACACTCGCGACCAACTCCCGCGCGTTCGAGCGATTCTCGGACGGCTCCGCGGCGAAGCGTTCGAGTCGTTCCTCGAAATCGGCGCCGGTCGCGGCGTTTTCCTTTGGGTTTTTCTCGACGCGTTCCCGCATGTCCAAACGACGGCGGTCGACCTTTTGCCGCATTGGGGCGAATTTTACGAAACGGTTCGCGCGGGCGGCGTTTCCAACCTTAACGGTTATACCGGCGAGTTTGAAAAAGCCGGTTTTGCGGAGCGTTCGTTCGACGTCGTTTCGCTCCTCGAAGTGTTGGAACACATTCCGGATTACGACGCGGCGGTTCAAGCGGCGGTTCGGTTGGCGCGACGTCTTATCGTCGTTACCGTTCCGTCGCAACCGGACGACAACCCGCATCACTTGCGACTTTTCACGCAAGAAATGTTGGAAACGTCGTTCCGCAACGCCGGCGTTACGCGGCTCAAGTTCGACGCCGTTCGCGGAAGCCGCGTCCTTTTCGCCTCCGTCGACTGACCGTCGCCCGTTTCCGCCGTTGCCTTCCCTCCATTTCCCCCACTCCCCCCAAGGGGCGGCGCCCCGCGCGTCAAACCGACCAAAGCGCCGCCCCTTATTAATATATTGAGAAAGTTTAAAAATGACCGCTTACCGCCCCGAACACAAAATGCTTAAATACCCGCGAACGCCGCACTTAGAAGGCTCGCGTCTCCAACCGGGCGACGAAGATTTGGAGCAAGTTCGCTTCTCCGAAATCGCCGATAAATTTATCGTCGTCGAAGAAAAATGCGACGGCGCGAACTCCGCCCTTTCGTTCGACAAAGACGGTTCGCTCCTCCTGCAGAGTCGCGGCCATTACCTCGTCGGCGGCGCCCGCGAAAAACACTTCGACGTTTTCAAGCGTTGGGCGACGACGCATCAAGGCGCGTTTTACGACGTTATCCGCGATCGCTACGTCGTTTACGGCGAATGGGTCTTCGCGAAACACTGCCTTTATTACGACGCCTTGCCGCACTACTTCCTCGAGTTCGACGTCTTCGACCGCGAACGCGGCGTTTTCCTCGATACGGCGTCGCGTCGCGAACTGTTGACCGGTTTGCCGATCGTTTCCGTTCCGGTGTTGCGACGCGGCAAGTTCAAGAAACTCGCCGACTTAACGTCGCTGATCGGACATTCGAACTTCATTACCGACAGCCATTTAGAGCGTCTCGCCGCCCGCGCCGAAGCCGACGGAATCGACGTCGAAACGACGCTCTTCGAAACCGACAAATCGACGACGATGGAGGGGCTTTACCTCAAAATTGAGGAAAACGGCGAAGTCGTCGGGCGGCTGAAATACGTTCGACGCTCCTTCCATCAAGCCGTTTTCGACTCCGGAACGCATTGGCTCAACCGCCCGATCGTCCCGAACGAGCTGACTTACCCGGTCGACGCGATTTTCGACGCCGAACTCCCGGAAGGCGTCGCGACGATCGAAGAGGTTTAACGCCCTCCCCCGCGGCGCGACGTCAAGCGCTCCGCCAACCGCACGGCGCCGCCTAAACAAACGCCGTCGAGCGCTTTGAGTTTCCGCTAAAACATTTAAAATCAACGCTTACCGAACCTTCCCCAACCGTTAAAATGCAACCGAAATCGTTTAACGCCTCCGAACCGCCGACCGCCGACGCGACGCAACCCGCCGCCTTCCCGCAACTTCCGGGCCTTCCGATTCCGGAGCCGGGCGCCGCCGTCGATTGGGCGACGCTCGAACGTTCGCCGCTCGCGCCGGAGCTCGCCCAAATGCGCGAAACGCCGCAAAACCCCGTTTGGCATTCGGAAGGCGACGTCTTGACGCACACGCGCCTCGTCGTCGAGCGACTCGTCGAATCGGACGCTTGGCGCGCCGAAACGCCGGAAAAACGGGCGATTCTCTTCGTCGCGGCGCTTTTACACGACGTCGCCAAACCGTTCCGAACGCGAATCGAAGACGGCAAAATCACGTCGCCGGGACACGCGAGCTCGGGCGCGCTCGTCGCTCGCGACCTCCTTTGGCGGCGCTTCGGCTTGGCCGGTTTTGCGTCCGCAAGACGTTTTCGCGAAACGGTTTGCGCGTTGATTCGTTTTCACTCGGCGCCGGTTCATATTTTAGACGCGGAGAATCCGGAGTTCGTCGTCTTGCGCGCCGCGTCGGAGGGCGAAACGACGGAACTCTTTTCCAACCGCCTTTTAGCGACGCTCGTCGAGGCCGACTTGCGGGGACGAATCGCCGACAATATCGCCGAATCGCTCGCCGCGCTCGATATGTTTCGCGACGTCGCGCAAGAAGCCGGCGTTTACGACGCGCCCTTCCAATTTGCGTCCGATTTTTCGCGTTACGCCTATTTTTCCGGTCGCATCGATTCCCCGCATATCGACCTTTACGACGATACTTGGGGCGAAGTCGTTCTCTTGAGCGGTCTCCCCGGAACCGGCAAAGATACGCATATCAAGCAAACTTTTCCGGATTTGCCGGTTATTTCGCTCGACGACTTGCGCGACGAAATGAAAATCGCGCCGGAGGACGGCCCGGACCTCGTTTTGGCCCGCGCTCGCGAGATCGCCAAGGAGCATTTGCGCGCGAAACGCCCGTTCGTTTGGAACGCGACGAACATCGCCGACTTCGCCCGAGCGCCGGTCGTTCGCCTTTGCCGCGATTACGGCGCGACCGTCCGAATCGTTTACCTCGAAACGACTTGGGACGAAACGCAGCGCCGCAACGCGAGCCGTTCCCGCGTCGTTCCGACGAGCGTTATCGAGCGAATGTTGAGCAAACTCGAACCGCCGACCGTCCGCGACGCGCCCCGCGTCGATTGGGTTCTTTCGGAACGCCGCGCCAACGTCCGCTAATTTCGACGCGCCTTAAACTCGCCGCGACCCGCAAATCTTAACGTCCTCTAACGTTAAAGTCAACGCGACCGGCCGCTTTCGACGCTTTCAACGGTTCCGCGCAATCGCCGCCGTTGAAAGCGTTTTGCGTTTCTTGCTCAATCGTCCCCCCTTCTCAATCTCCGCGACGGCTTCAACCGCTCCGCTCCTTCCAGCCTCCGCGACCATCTCAACCGTTTTATCCCCCCCAATCCCCGCGACCGTTTCAACCGTTTTTTCCCAATCCCCGCGACCGTTTCAACCGGTCTTCGTCGTTTTCGCCTTTATCCCAACCGCCGCCTCGTTCGAACTCCGCGACGCGGCGTTTTTTTCCTCTTTTTCGCGCAAAATGAGCGGCGAGTCGTTGTTTTTCGGCGGCAAAACTGTTATACTTGAAAGGCGAAATCGGGTCGCGTCGACGCGAGCGGCTCGGTTTCGCCCTTATTTTTTCGTTAAAACCGTTTTTATCGTTTTAATTTAACGCAAGCATAACGCAAACACGACGCGCGTCGTCGGAGGAGAAAGCGCAAATGGCGAGACCGCTGAGCAAAATCGCGCCCGATTGGTGGGACTACACGACCTTGGATCCGGAAATTTTGGCCGACGCCGCGAAACTGACGGAGGAAACGCTCTTCAAGCTGTCGCGTCCCGGTTTTACCGTCCATTATTACGAGACGCTGGAAGAGTTTTACCTCGCGGAGGCGCTCGAATACGTCGAGGCTTGGAAGGCGGCGACGGCGGACAATCCGGTCGGGATTTGCGGTCCGATCGGGCCGACGGAGCAACTTCCGCTCGTCGCTCGCATCGTCAACGCGATGGAGCTAAACCTCAAGCACGCGCACTTTTGGGGAATGGACGAATGGGTCGAAAACGGCGTCCCGGTCGGAACCGACCACCCGCTTTCGTTCGCCAAGGCCGACTTCGCGCTCTGTTTCGACCGTATCGACCCGAAACTCCGCATGCCGCTTGAAAACATTCACTTCCCGTCCGGCGATTTGGCGGCGTATTCGGCGACTTACGACTCGATTCGTTGCGCGGTGATGCAAGGCGGTCAAGGCGACGTCAAGCACTGGGCGTTCAACGACCCGTTGCGTCGGGAAGGCGCTTACAAGGACGCGCCGCCGAGTCCGGAGGAATACCGTCGTTTGGCGACCCGCGTCGTCGACCTTCACCCGATCACGATCTTGCAAAACGCCCGAACGAGCGGCGGCGGTTACGTCGCGAACGTCCCGACGCAAGCCTGCACGGTCGGCCCGGTCGAAACTTGGAAGTCGGACAAAGTCAGTATTTGGCAAGCCGGGACGCACGACAACCCGTTCGGAATGCGCCTGACCGCGTTTATGATCGCGAACAAAATTTGCGACGCCGCCGTCCCGATGTCGCTCCTCGGCGACCACCCGAACGTTCATTTCCATTACTACCGCCCCGCGATCAAGAAAGTGGAAGCGGAAATGCACTAAGCGGCGTTTTTCCGACGTTTAAAACGCCCGTCGCCGTTCGAAGCGTTCCCCGCCGCGCGAACGTCGACGGCGTTTTGGCGGTCGGAGCGTTCCGCGTTCGACGGCGTTTTGATTTCAAAATTAAAACAACGTTTTTCAAAATAACGCTCTCCGCAAGCGGGACGCCAGCTCGCCGATCGGAGCCTTCCAAGTTTTACGACGTTTTTGATTTTAAAATTAAGGCGCCGTTTTTCAAACCGTCGCTCCTCCGCAAACGCGACGCCGAACTTGCGCGGTCGAAGCGTTCCGCGTTCGACGGCGTTTTTGATTTAAAAATAAAAACGTCGTTTTTCAAAAAAAACGCTCCCCGCAAGCGCGACGCCGGTTTCCCCTTTCCGCTTACTCGGCGTTCCCGTTTGTTTATTTTCCCTTTCTCCGCAACCGAAAGATTAATCGTTATGTCCCAAGGTCTTACCGCTTCCGAAAAAACGTTGAAAGACGTTTTTTCAGATAAATTTGACTTTATCGTTCCATTTTATCAACGTCCTTACGCTTGGAAGGAAGCGCAAGCGCTGGAACTGTTTGAAGACCTTTGGGGCTATTTTCGCGAAACCGCCGACGCTTCGGACGCGGAACCTTACTTTCTCGGTTCGCTCGTTCTCATTCAAGCGGACGAACTCGGCGCGGCGCCGACGGCGGAAATCGTCGACGGCCAACAACGTTTAACGACGCTAACAATTTTATTTTCGGCGCTTAGAGATAGGGCCGAAAAGCCCAAAATTAAAAACGCTCTCGACGCGTTGTGCAATCGTCCCGACAACTGGATTGACGACGCCCCGGCGCGTCCCCGTTTGCAACTCCGCAAAATCGACCAACCGTTCTTCGAAAAATTCGTCCAACGGGCCGACGGTTTCGCCGCGCTCGACGCCGTCGCGCCGGAAGAGCTTGAAGAACTCGATTCCCGAAAAAACATTTTACGCAACGCGCTGGCTTTACGCGCCGCCGTCCGTCGGTCGTTGACTTCGGACGACGACGTTCGAAAATTTACCCAATTTTTGTGTAATCGCTGCGTCTTCGCGGTCGTTAAAACGCCGTCGCAAGAATCGGCGTTTCGCGTCTTTAACGTCTTGAACAATCGCGGTTTGCCGCTTCTCTTTAGCGACGTGTTGAAAGCGGAAATCGTCGGCAAAATCCAAGACGACGAATACGCCAAGACTTGGGAAAAGTTCGAACGTTCCCTCGGTCGCAAAGCGTTCAACGAGCTCTTCGGGCACATCCTCAAAATTTATCGCTACGACAATCCCAAGACGTCCCAATTAAACGCCTTTAAGGGAAGCGTCTTGACAAATTATCGAACGCCGGAAAAGTTGCAAGCGTTTTTCGACGGCGTTCTAATCCCTTGCGCGGAAAACGTTAAGCGACTCCGCGACTTAACGCTCAAATTCCCTTCGGGCGACAAAACGAAAGCGGCGACCAACCGCGTTCTCCGTTTTTTGAATCAAATCGAGTTTTCCGACTGGCTCCCGCCGGCGTTGGCGTTTTTGCTCGAACGTCGGCGCGGCGCGTTCGCGGAGCTTTCGCTTCTCGAATTTTTCGAAAAGCTCGAACGGTTGAGCGCCGCCCTTTATTTTATCGGAACGATCGCGACGCGGCGTTTCGAGCGGTTCGCAGTCGTCGTTCGCGCCGTTAACTCCGGAGAAATCGGCGACTTGCGCGACGCGCTCGAGTTGCGTCCGGAGGAAAAGCGCGCCTTTTACGAACGCTTGACCGGCGACGTTTACAATGATCTGTCGTCGAAAAAACGCAAGTATCTCGTCTTGCGCCTCGACTCGTTCCTCGCCGAAAAGGGCGTCGAGTACGATTGGGAAACTGCGACGCTCGAACACGTCCTTCCGCAAACGCCGACCGCCGATTATTGGACGAGCCGTTGGTCGGAGGACGAGCGCGAACGTTGGACGCACCGCCTCGCGAACCTCGTTCCGCTCTCGCAACGCCGCAACTCGAAAGCGGGCAATTTCGACTTCAAGAAAAAACGCGACGCCTACTTTTTAGCGGACAAGAAGTCGTCGCCTTATCTCTTGACGACGCAACTTCTTAACGTCGACGACTGGACGCCGGAAATCGTCGCGCGCCGCCAAGCGGACTTGCTCGCCGTCCTCGACGAAAATTGGGCGCTCGACGGCGGCGCTCCGGTCGCGCTTGCGCTTTCCGAACCCGAGCAAGGCGCGCCGATCGAACGCCTCGAATTTTGGACGCGTTTCAAACGGAAGTTGGCGGCGATTAACGATTTTCCGACGCAAGCGCCGCGAAGTTACGGCGCGTTTGAAATCCGAATCGGAAAAAGCGGAATCAATCTCAGCTTGCGTTACGCGCCGACCGAAAGCCAAGTCGGGTTGCGAATTTACCTCGGCGCACAAAAGATTCCCCTTTACCTCCCGACGCTCGAAGAACGCGCCGACGACTTGCAAGCGCTCGCCGGAGAAACGCCGATTAACTGGAACGCCAACGCGAACCCGAACGGAATCGACCGCGTTATCCTCTT
Source organism: Thermoguttaceae bacterium (assembly GCA_045577885.1). Classification (GTDB taxonomy): domain Bacteria; phylum Planctomycetota; class Planctomycetia; order Pirellulales; family Thermoguttaceae; genus RUG369. The sequence goes on from JAZNJF010000060.1 coordinate 10,073, forward strand.
GAAAACGTTCGACTTCGACCCGACGAACGCCGCCGACGTCGACCGCGTTCTCGACGAATTGATCGACGCGACGTTACGTTTCCGCGCTTACCTCCGTCAAGCGTTCGCCGAAGACGCGCAAACGTCGGAAGAGGGCGTTTGGACGCTTGAAACTCGTCCCTTTTACGCCGACTGCCGCGAATTGTTCGAGGAATTGCGCGCGGAACTCGTTCGGTGTTTTCCCGATATAAAGCAAAGCGTTCGCAAACTTTACGTCGCGTTTAGCGCGCAAAAAAGCGTCGTCGACGTCGAGTTTCAAAAAAAGGGATTGCGCCTGCACGTCAACCTAAAATTCCCGGAAGTCGTCGACCCGGACGGCGTTTGTCTCGACTTAACCGACAAGGGGCATTGGGGTTCCGGCGACGTCGGCGTTTACGTTCGCACTCGCGACGACCTCGGCCCGGCGTTGCGCGTCGTCGAGCAGTCGTATCGCAAGAACTCTTAAAACGTTTAACCGCAATACATTATTCAATCGTCCATTTTAAAATTTTAACGATTTTCCCGTTTTATATCAAGGAGCCCAACGATGTTTTTAAGCGAACTCAACCGCCGCGATTGGTTGAAATCCCTCGGTCTCGGCGCTAGCGCCGCCGCGCTCGGAGCCGTCGGTCTCGCCCCGCGCGACGCCGCCGCCGATTTCGTTACTCAAAAGGACAAAACGGTCGGAAAACTCCTCGACGGCTCCCAAGCCGTTCCTTGCAAACTCGGCGAAGGCGGCGTCGTTCGCCCGTCCGCGGTCGTTCCGACGATCTCCGAAACCGACGTTCTCGTCGTCGGCGGCGGCCCCGCCGGTTGCGTCGCGGCCATTTCCGCCGCTCGCGCCGGAGCGAAAACGACGTTAGTCGAGCGATACGGCCACTTCGGCGGGCTCGCGACCGGCGGTCTCGTCGTTCACATCCTCGGGCACTGGACGAAAGAAGGCGACAAAAAAGTCCAAGCGACCCAAGGAATCGGCGAAGAAATGATGAAGCGCCTCGAAGACCTCCCGCAAGGGATCGTCAACCGCGAGTTCGGTCGCAACCCGACGCTCGACGCCGAAGCGTACAAATATCTGCTCGTCGAAATGATTACCGAAGCGAATATCGAAGTTTTCCTCCACTCTTGGGCGATCGACGCGATTATCGACGACGAACCGTCCCCGGAAACCGGAAACCCGGTCGTTCGCGGCGTCGTCATTCAAACGAAACTTGGACCCAAAGCGATTTTGGCGAAGCAAGTAATCGACGCGACCGGCGACGGCGACGTTTTCGTCCCGGCGGGCGCGGCGCACACGCAACGCATGTACAACATCGGCCTTCCCTACCGCATCGGCAACCTCGACCGCGCGAAACCGGAAAAAGGCGGCAAACGCGCCCGCTTTTTGGGCGACGTTACCCCCGTCCCCGGCGTCCGTTGGGTCAATATGACCGGCCCGTCGCTCGACGGCGTCGACGTTAAAGTCTTGTCGGAACTGGAATTGAAACACCGCAAGCAAATTTGGAAGCAAGTCCAAGAGACGCGCTCGACGCCGGGTTACGAGGACGTTTACCTGATGGAAACCGCGCCGCAAATCGGCGTTCGCGTTACTCGGGTGATCGAAGGCGTCGCGACGCTCAAACTCGACGAGGCGCGCGCGGGCAAGAAATTCGACGATTGCGTCGGGATCGGCGGCGCTTGGCACGGCGATCATATCGGTTGGCAAATTCCGTTCGGCGCGCTCGTTCCGAAGAACGTCGAGAACATTTTGACGGCGGGCCGCTCGATTTCCGGCGAACCGTTGATGTCGGACGTTATCCGCGTCATTCCGAACTGCTGGGTCAGCGGACACGCCGCCGGGGCCGCCGCCGCGGTCGCCGTCCAGGACGGAACGCTCGCTCGCGCCGTCTCGATTCCGAAAGTACGCGCCCTCCTGAAAGAGCAAAAGGCTTATCTCGGCGAATGAAACAGCCTGAAAATCCGTTAAAATCGGCGCGACCGAACGCCGCGTCGCCGTCAAAACCGCTCGAACCGTCAAACGCGTTTCAAACGGCAAAAACGCTTGAAGCGGTCAAACCTTCCGAGACGACGCAAACGTTCGCTTCGACGCTTCCGCAACCGTTCGAACCGGCGAAATCAACCGCTTCGACGCTTCCTCAATCGCCGTCGAAGCGTCGCGTTTCGCTCCGTCGACTCGGCGTTTGGGCGTTTCGGTTCGCGTTTTTGACGGCGACGCTCGGCGCGTTCGTCGGCGGCTCGATCGAACTCGCGAGGGCGGCGGCGCAAACGTCTCCGCTCGTCTTCCTCGTCGCGCTTGCGAGCGGAGCGGTTCCGTTCTCAAACGCGGCGACGACGGCGACGAGCGGTTCCGTCGGCGTTTTTCTCGTCGGCGCGTCGATTTTTTCGGCGGTCGTTTTTGCGCTAACTCTTTGGAAGAGGCGTTTTTACTGTCGCTTTGTTTGTCCGTTGGGGACGGCGGTCGACGCGGCGGCGCTTCTCCGTCGGCGACTTTTTCCGCGACGTTTCCGCTTCCTCCGAACCGGTTTCGTCGTTCGTTCGCCTCGTTTCGCCCTCTTTTTCGGGACGTTGACGCTCGGCTCGCTCGCGCTTTCCCTTCTTTTCGGCGTTTCGTTCGCCGGACGAACCGCGCTCGAACTCGACCCGACCGCGCTCCTTTCCCGTTGGGCGCTCGACTTTCCGACGTACGGCGTTCTCGGCGGCGTCTTTTTGACGGCGTTCGTCGCGGCGCCGTTCTTTTGGCGGTTTCACGTTTGCCCCTGCGGCGCGTTGCAAGACGCTTGCTTTTTCGGGTTGCGAGCGATTTTTCGCCGCCGAAACGCCGTCAAAACCGCTAAACTCAACAATACCGGCAAAACCGACGCGTCTTTTCCGTCCCCGACGCAGGCAACCGCGCCCGGCGACGCCGAAACAACCGACGCGACCGAAAAAACCGACTTCCCCCGACAAATCGCCCCAACTTTCCCCGCCCAAAAGCCGACGCTCGCGCTCGTCGAC
>JAZNJF010000061.1:0-28070 GCA_045577885.1 Thermoguttaceae bacterium
CAAAAACGGGAAAACGACGCGATAATCGTTCGGCGACGTCGGCGGTTGGGCTCCGTTTTGGGAGACGCTTCCGCTTGCGACGTTACTCCGTTTTCGGCGTTGGTTCGGCTTCTTTGACGGGACGCGTTTTGCGGTCGCGGGCGACGCCGGCGGTCTTCGTTTGGTACTTTTGGCGAGCGTTCCAAGCGCCGCTTTTGAAATCCCAAGTCGATTCGAGTTGTTCGCGCGTTAGTTCGACGCCGTATCCAAATTCGACGTCGGTTATGATCGCGTCGGTAAAGTCGACGCCGTCGAGCGGGCAATAAAACCGGCAGCCGGACAAATTCTTTTTCGAAAAGTCCCAACCGGCGAGCGAGCAAGCGCTGCCGAACGTAATTCCGCGAAGATCGCCCGTTTGATAACTCCGCGTCGAATAAAATTGTTTCGCGGTTAAAAAGCGCGCGTTCGGACCCTTCGGATTCGGCCAAAAGGCGGCGCCGCGAACGTCGGCGTCGGTAAAATCGGCGCCGGCGAAGGAAACGGAGTCGAAGCGCGAACCGATTAAAAGACAATCGGAAAAGTCCCAACCGCCAACGTCGTTCGGGAACGAAACGCCGCAAAGCAAACCGGAACGGCAACTTGCCGTCGAAGCGAATTGCGCTTCGGTCATATCGCGCGGAAGCTCCGACGGTCGAGACGCGGGCGCCGGATTGCGTAAAAGCGGCGCGACGTCGTCGAACGGAACGCCTAGATCGGCGCCGGTAAAGTCGGCGTCGGCGGCCGAGACGAACCAACCGAAGGAAACGCGGCTTAGGTCTTTGCCGGAAAAGTTCCAACCGCTTAAAACGAAAGGCTTTTCGGGCGGAAGAGCGCCGGAAATCGGGTCGCCGAAGCGCAAGGCGACGTCGTGTAAAGCGTTGTTTTGGAAACTTCGCGTCGAGGCGAATTGCTCGAACGTTATCGGCGCGCAAAAGACGACGTCGTTTAGCGTCGCGCCGGAAAAATCGCAGGTTTCCAAGCCGACGACCGACTCGTTAAAGCGAACGCGCTCCAGCCGCCAATCGCGAAAGGAAACGCCGGTCAAATCGACGCCGTCGAAAACGACGTCGGTTAATCGTTGCAAACGTTGGTTTTCCGTTTTTTGCAAGAGTTCCCAAGCAAAGGGAACGCCGAAAATATCGCCGGACGACATATCGTCGTATCCGAGCGAAGACGCGGAGGAAACGAGAACGTTTTCGAGCGTCGCGCCTTCGAGTTCGCGACGCAAGGCGAGCGTCGAAGCGTCGGAACGAATCGCCGCCGCGATCGCGTTGATCTTGTCGTTTCCGACTTTAGCGCGAATTTTCTCGACCGCTTCTTTCCAACGGAAATAAAACGCGTCGGGGCGAGTCGGTTGAAAATAAAGGTAAAAATCGACTTCGGAAGCGTCGGCGGACGAGGACGCGGGAACCGTCGACGGCGCGTCGTTGTCGAGCGCGAACGTCGAAGCGCAAATGTAAGGAAAGGCGTAACTTGCGGCGAAGACGAACGTCGCGACGGCGGCGAGGAAAAAGCGTTGAAGCGGCATTGCGTAAACTCCTAACGAACGTAAATTGGCGAGGAACGATAACGGAGAAAAACGACGGGACGCCGCCGCGCAAACTTGCGACGACGCTATTCGGCTTCCGACGTCGTTTAGTTTAACCGACGGACGACGCGGCGTCAAGTTTTTTTTGCGGCGCCGCGTCGATTTTTGGGAAATTTTAGACGAGAGAGAGAAAAAAACGCCGCGCAAACGGAGAGTCGCGGCGTCGGCGGCGAGTTTTTAAGCGGCGTTAATACAACGGTTTGCGGAAGACTGCGGCGAAACCGTTCGAAACGTGTCCGTTCATCGTCGGGAAGACGCGACGCTCGAACGCCGCCGTTTCGAACGACCGAAACAACGTTTCGACGCGCTCTTCCGAATGATGACGAAGCGTCGCGCCGTCCGGAAGCGCGAACGTGCCGAACGCGGAACGACCGTTTGTCGCCGATTGATAACGCTCGTAACGGTCGCGGTTGCGTTCGTCGTCGTTGAGGAGGAAATCGTTGACGTAAAGGCCCCCGCCCGGTCGGAGAACGCGCCGCGCTTCGTCGACGAGCGTTTCCTGCTCCGCGTCGTCGACGACGCAAGTCAATACGGCGAAAAGGATTACCGCGTCGAAACTTGCGTTCGGAAAGTCGAGCGTCGACGGCGGCGAAACGCGCAGGTCGAGCGTCGGAAAGAGGCGTTTTCCCCGTTCGATTAGCTTGTCGGAAAGGTCGACGCCGCAAAGATTTCGGTATCCGGCCTGCGCCAACTCCGCCAACGTTCGCCCGTATCCGCAACCGAAGTCGAGAATCGCCGCGTCGAGCGATGGGACGTAGCGCGCAAAAAGCGCCGCGTCGAACGGAGTCGTGAAGGTTTTCGTTTCAGCGACCGAGTTCCAATAATCGCGCGGTTTCATGTTTGCAACCGTTTAAAGTAAAATAGGTTAAGACGGAAGAAAAACGACGCCGCGCCGCGTTTGAAAAGGAACGGCGCGGCGACGCGTTGTAGCTTGGCGCGAGTTTCGGCGCTCGCGTCGAGCGGAAAGAGCGTTTACCAAGCGCGGGACGAAACTTCGTCGACGTCGCCGTTTTTCAAGTAACGGCAACGGTTGCCCGGCGAATTGGGCATAACGCCCGTTACGACGACGCCTTCGCCGCCGTCGTCGGAGGCGTAAATGCCGAGGCGCGTTCGCGAATACTTCGGAAGGAGCGTCGTTCTCATGTAGTATTTGTTGCCGGAGCGTTTGTCGCGGAGCGTCAAGAGGATTTCGGAATCCGAATTGGCGACCGCGTTTTGGAAGTCGGCGTAGTCGTAGATCGGGTCTCCGTTGACGGCGATAATTCGGTCGCCGTTTTCCGGGTGATAGAGGGCGTCCGACCATTCGTTCGGGCGGTTTTCCGCAACGTTCGAGCCGCCGCCCGGAATCGACCAAGCGTAAATGGTTTGGTCGACTTGCGAACCAAATTGTTTGTCGACGATGAGGTCGATCAGTTTAATCGTTTGATTCCAAGAGAGTCGTTTGTCCGAAAGTTTCGTTAAAATACTGGAAAGCGAGAGGGTAAACGGACCGCCGAAGGCGTTGGACGCGGCCGCCGTTTGACCGGGGCTCGACGAATTGATATCCAAAACGCCGCGACTCTCAAAGAAGAGGGATTGGAAAAGGGGCGAAACGTCGTCCGGAACGCCCGCGCCGGGGGCCATTTCGGCGGCGACCTGTTTGTAAACGTGGCAAGTTTCGGAAATTAAGGCCGTGAAGCGGCAACCTTTCGCTTTCAACGCCGAGAGAATCGTCGCGCGGCGAATCGCGTCGTCGGCGAGATCGAAATAATGGCCGCCTTCGTCGAACGCGCCGTGTCCGCACCAATAGCAAACGATCGCGTCGTTCGCCCCGGCGGGACAACTCGCGATCGCTCGGAGGAAATCGCGGCGAATCGAGCTCGAATTGGAAACGTCCGGCCCCGTCCATGACGAGTCGTAATCGTTGTAAAGGACGAGGCGATGTTCCGGAAGCGCCGACTTGAACGTTCCGCGCATTAAATTGACGCCCGCTTGAACGCAATCGCCGACGCCGGAAGCGTTAAAGTCGCCTTCGGCGATGAAGTAAACTTTTTGCGCGAACGCGTTCGAGGCCAAAAATAGAAACGCGAACAAAAACGACGACGTAAGGAATCGTCGACAAAAAACGGTCATTGAACCGCTCCTTATGCGAAAAATGCAAGGGGGGAAACGCGAAGGCAACGCGACGAAAGCCCTCCAAAGGCGTTGTCGTTTGCCGTCGAACGGACGGCGCGCCGACGTTTAGTTTAATCGAGGAACGCGACGTCGTCAAGTTTCTCGGAGCTTCGAAGTCGCGATTTTTCGAAAATTTTTGTAAATTAAAAAGAAAAACGCGCGGAAACGGCGGAGAGCGGCGCGACGTCGGCGACGTTTTCCAACGACGAGTCTAAGCGCGAAAATAAGGGTTTTTTGCGCTTTTGGGGCGACGAACGCTTGATTTTCCGACGCTTGTTTTTTATAATCGAAGGAACCGACGACGCGATTTCGACGGCGCCGTCGTTGGAAAACGCGGTAATTAGACGCAGTTTAAGGAGTTAAGCGATGAAAAAAAGGTTGAGCGCGACGCGCCGCGTTCGGCGTTGGGCGTTCGCGGCGTTGTTGAGCGTCGCGAGCTGCTGTTTCTCGACGGTTCGCGGCGACGACGGCGGGAACGCGAGCGGAGCGAACGATTTTACGTTCCGCGCCGTTTGGTTCGACGAAGGAAATTTGCGCGCGTATCATAATTACGGGCCGGCGCCGATTCTCGGGAACAACGGGCAGTATCCGAACCGCGCCGAGTACAAGCTAACGTTTCCAAAAGACGGCGTTTACAAACTGTCGGCGCTCTTCGCCGCGCAAGAAAGCCGTCCGGTAACGTTCTTCCTCGACGGCGAAACGTTGGCGACGAACGCGCTCGCCGAGACGACCGGAAGTTGGAACTCCGAGACCGCCGCTTGGCGCGACGTCGCCGAGTTCGAAGCGAAGGCGGGGGAACACGTTCTGTCGTTTTCGCGGGAAACTTGCATTTCGCATATCGTCGCGTTCCGGTTGTCGCCGCGATTCGACGGGCCGGTCGATTGGCCGACGCCCCGCGCCGCGGTCGATTTTAAGTACGGCGCCAACGCGAACTTCGAGACGAGAGACCCGGCGGTCGACCGCGCTCGCAAGGGCGAGTCGGGCGAAACGTTCGAAGATCACTTCGGGCTCGAAACCGCCGCCGCGCTCGTTCCGGAAGACGAATTGAGCGTCGAAGTTCTCCCGCAAAAAACGCTTAAGCCCGATTGGAACAACGAGTTGACGTATTCGCCGGAGATGTTCGCGGCCCAGGACGAAAAGAGCGTCGCGGCGGCTCCGCTGGCGGTTCGAATCGCGTCGAAAAAAGCGGATCGAACGGCGGAAGTCGCGGCGCCCGCGGATTTTACGGTCGAATTTAAAGTCGACGTTAAACGGCGTCGCCTTTTGCTCGAAAAGAGCCGAAAACTCTTGGCGACGCTGACGGAGCGGTTCGGCGAAGACGAAGTCGCGGAAAAATTCGGGCCCGATTTCGCGACGCTCGCGGAAACGTTCGACGCGCGGTTGAACGGCTTAAACGCTTGGAACGCAAAACTTTCCGGCGAGCCGTCCGACGCGGATAAGGAAGCGTTCGTTCGCGAATTTCTCGCCGACGTCCGCCTTTACTCCCGTTTGGGGCGCGCGAATCCGCTCTTCGACTTCGACGATATTCTCTTTGTGCGGCGCAACGCTCGCCACCTCGGCCTCGTCAACAACTGGGTCAGCAACAGCGCGCTCAATCCTAAGGCGTTCGACGACGGGCTTTATCGGTTGACGCTCGACGGTTCGGCGCGTTATCCGGCCGTTCCGCGCGAAGTTTACCGTCCGGAAAAACCGGCGTTCGTCGGCGACGTCGACCTTCACTTCGACGGCGAAAAAGTCCTTTTCAGTTCGACGCGCGAAAACGGACAGTGGAACGTTTTCGAAACGAAACTGGAAAAGGACGGCGAAAAAATCGTCGGAACGCCCGCGAAAGAGCTGCTTCCTAACTTGCCCGACGCCAACTCTTACGACGCGTGTTACCTGCCGGACGAGTCGATCGTTTACACGTCGAGCGCCTGTTACATCGCGGTCCCTTGCGTCAACGGGTCGACCCGCGTTACGAACACGTATCGGATGTACGCCGACGAAAAGAAGACGATTCGCCGCTTGACGTTCGACCAAGAACACAACTGGCATCCGACCGTTACCGAAGACGGCAGAATCCTTTACCAACGTTGGGAATACGCCGACATTCCGCACGCGCACTCGCGGCTTCTCTTCCTGATGAACCCGGACGGCACGAACCAAAACTCGTTTTACGGCACGAACTCCTATTGGCCGAACTCGATGTTTTACGCGCGCCCGATTCCGGGCGAACCGACGAAATTCGTCGCGATCGTTACCGGGCACCACGGCGTTCCGCGGATGGGCGAACTCGTTCTCTTCGACGTGCGCAAAGGGCGGAAAGAAGCGTCCGGCGCCGTTCGCCGCATCTGCGCGAAAACGCCGATCGTCGCGTCGAAAACCGATCCGAAATACGACGACACGCTGATCGTCGACACGCTCGTCAACGAGGCTTGGCCGAAATTTTTGCATCCGTTCCCGCTCGACGGCGATTATTACCTCGCGTCCGCTCGACTCAACGCGCAAGACGGTTGGGGCATTTACCTCGTCGACACGGACGACAATATGATCTTACTCTCGAAGGAACAAGGGTTTGCGCACTTTGAGCCGATCCCGTTGCGCCCGACGGAACGTCCGCCGGTCGTCGAGGACCGAATCGACGAAAGCCGCGACGACGCGACCGTTTTCATCGCCGATATTTACGTCGGCGACGGCTTGAAGAACGTGCCGCGCGGAACGGTTAAGTCGTTGCGCCTCTTTACTTACAACTATCTTTATCCGAACATGGGCGGGACGATCGGCGGCGTCGGCGCGGAAGGCCCGTGCGACGTGCGCAACACGCTCGGCGTCGTGCCGGTCGAGCCGAACGGTTCGGCCCTCTTTAAGGTTCCGGCGAACACGCCGATTTCGATTCAGCCGCTCGACGAAAACGGGAAAGCGCTGCAGATTATGCGCAGTTGGTTCACCGCGATGCCGGGCGAAAACCTGTCGTGCGTCGGTTGCCACGAAGATCAGAACAGCGTTTCGCCGAGTTCGCTCGACCCGACCGTCGTGCAACGGATGAAAACGAGCGAAATCGAATATTGGCGCGGCCCGAGTCGCGGTTTTTCCTTCCGCGCCGAGGTGCAGCCGGTTCTCGACCGTTACTGCGTCGCCTGCCATAACGGCGACGAAAGCGCGCCGCTCGGGGCGTTCGACTTGCGCGGTTTGGAGAATATCAAGGGGTACGGAACGTATTTCCCGGTTTCGATTCGACCCGGCAATTGGTCGACGAGTTACGACGCGTTGCACCGTTACGTTCGCCGTCCGGGGATGGAAAGCGATTACCATCTCCTTATGCCGACGGAGTTTGGCGCGGAAACGACCGATTTGTACAAACTGCTCCTTAAAGGGCATTACGGCGTTCGGCTCGACGCGGAGTCATGGGATCGGCTCTTGACTTGGATCGACCTCAACGCGCCGTATCACGGCTATTGGGGCGAACAGGGCGATTCCGCTAACGCCGCGCGCTGGAACAAGTTGCGTCGCGACGTGATGGAGCTGTACAAGAGCGGCGGCGTCGACCAAGAGGTCAAACGCCCGACGACTTGGGACCCGAAGGTCGCCGCCGAAACGACCAAAACGAATTGGAGTTCGATTCCGAAAAATCCGTTCGTCGCGGGCTCGAACGACGTCGCGCCCTTCGCCGACGGGGAAGCCGTTCGAGCCGCCGCGCTTGCAAAACTCGCGGAGAAAACGACTTCCGACGCGACGCCGCTCCTCGATTGGGCGTTCGACGCGCCGGAAGCGAAGAAGCGGCAAGAGGACGAAGCGGAGCGTCTTTTCGGCGACCGAACGAAAACGACGACCGTCTTGGAACCGATTCCGGGGCTGAAAATGGAGTTCCGTTTGATTCCGGCGGGAACGTTCGTGATGGGCGCGCAGTCGCCCGACGGGCCGCGTTACGACGACGAAAAGCCTTGCGTCGTCGAGATTAAGCGTTCGTTCTGGATGAGCGTCGACGAGACGACCAACGCGCTTTACGAGCTAGTCGAACCGTCGCACGATTCCGGCGTCGAGTCGCGGCACGGGTTCCAGTTCGGCGTTCGCGGTTTTTACGTCAACGGGCCGGAACTGCCGGTCGTTCGCGTTTCCTGGAACGACGCAAACGCTTTCTGCCAAAAGATTTCCGAAGCGAGCGGCCAAACGTTCCGACTTCCGAGCGAAGCCGAGTGGGAGTACGCCTGCCGGGCGGGAACGGCGACGTCGATGAATTACGGCGCCGTCGACGCGGACTTTTCGCGTTTTGCGAACCTCGCCGACGCGACGCTGCGCAACTTCGTTTGCCACCAGTACTTTAAAGAAATCAAGCTGGAACGGGGCACCGAGTTCGACCACTGGATTCCGAGAATCGCGGACGTCGAGGACGGCGGATTCTTGTCGGAAAAACCGCGCAAATACGAGCCGAACGCTTGGGGGCTCTTCGATATGCACGGCAACGTTTCCGAATGGACGGCGAGCTTGGCGAAGCCGAATCCGACGGCGGACGGCGACGCCGCGAGCGTCGAAGGGGAGCGCGTCGTTCGCGGCGGCTCTTGGTACGATCGCCCGATCAACGCTCGGAGCGAATACCGAACGTCGCTGCGACCTTGGCAAGGCTCGTTTAACGTCGGTTTCCGCGTCGTTTGCGAGATTCCGGAGGCCGCCGATTCGGAAGCCGCCGAGAAATAAATAACGGCGAGAACTAACGCCGAGACGGTTCGCGACCTCCCGCCGAGTCGAGTTAACTTTCGATCCGGCGGGAGGTCGCTTTTTTTTAAGACGTCGATTTCTTGGGGGCCGCGTTTATTCGACGGGCGTCGCTTCCGGAGCGTCGGTCGCGGGGGCGGGCGCTTCCGGCGTCGGAACGGACGGCGCGGCGGCGACCGTTTGACGCGTCAAGAGTTTCAGTTGCGTTTCGACGTTCGACATGATCTCGGTCAGCGAGTCGACGCGAGCTTTCAAGTCGTCGATCGACGTTTTGATCGCGTCGATTTCGTCCTTCGAGATTTGTTGGAACGGATTGTAACGCTCTTCCGCGAGTCCGGCGCCTTCGGTCCAAGTTCCCGGGACGTAACGAGTTTCGGCGAAATTCGGGTCGGCCAAACGCGGAATCTCCGCCGCCGCGAGACCCGCCAAGTTGACGAGCCCGATTTCGCGAAGGAGCGTCGCCGCTTCTTCCGCTTTTTGCATTTTCGCCGCGACGTCGTTTCCGTCGATTAATTCGGAAGCGCCGCCAAAAGGCGAGAGGCGGTTTTCCGGCGGAATCGCGGCGTTCGGGTCGGCGCCGAGATTCGGGAGCGCGCTCGGGAAAGCGGGCGCCGTCGGCGCCGCCGGGGCGCTCGCCAAACGTTCGTCGATTTCTTTAAGTTGGTTGAGGAGCGTCGTTTGCTCCGCTCGCAACGACTCCGCGAGGGCTTCGTCGCTCGGCGCAAGAGCGCGCAACGTTTGCTGAAGTTGGCGATATTGTCGCGTCAACTCTTCTTTTTGAGCGCGGAGGAGTTCGGCTTCTCCGGGCGCGAGCGGAATCGCGGCGTTCGGCGACGAAGGGGCGGCGTCGAGCAAACCGACGTTCGAGGTCGGCGTCGGAGCGGCGTTCGGGACGGCGAGCGGATTCGCGTTCAAGCCGGCGGCCGACGCGGCGTCGAGATCGAGCCCTTCTTGCGCGGCGCGGTTTCGACGATACGTCGCGAAGTCGCCCGCCGCCGCTTCCGCTTGCTGAATTTGACGTTGAAGCGCGGAAAGTTCGGCGACGGCCTTTTGATACGCCTCTTGTTCGGCGGGGGACGTCGGAAGGACGCGGAGCCGCGCTTCGAGCGTTCGAGCTTGAGCGCGCAACGCTTCGACGTTCGGCGTCGCCGCGTTCGGGGCCGCGTTAGGAACGGCGGCCGACGTTCCGATTCCGAGCGGATCCGGGTTCGACGGGGTCGGCGGGAAAGCGGGAGTCGTCGCGTCGGGCAGAGCGGGAACGGAGGGCGTCGGCGTCGACGGAACCGGAATCGGCGCGTTTTGAGCGTTCGCGGCGCCCAACGTCAACGCGAGCGCCGCCGCGCCGGTCGTCGTCGCAAAATACGGGGAGAGAACGATTTTTTTCCAATGCGACATAACGTTTCCTCGTTTGGGTTTGGACGGCGCGTTCGCGACCGCCTCGCTAAAATTTGCGGGTTGGGGGAGAATGGTAAGATGGGCGAAGTTGGGAAAGAACGGGTTCGGCGCGAACCGGAACCGCTCCGCTATCTTCATTTTATGGAGAATATCGGCGAAAATCAAGGAACGTCGCGCAAAATAACCGCTTTTTTTCCCGACGTTAGCGTTTTGCCGTCGTCGGCGGACGCGTTGGAGCGGTTGCGAGGGTTGAAACGAACGCGTCGACGCCGACGAAACGTCGAACGGGGGAAGCAGGGCGGAAACGGTAAGAAAGAGGAAATTGTTGAAGCGCGGGAAATAAGGAAACAGCGTAAAATAGAAAAGACCGCTCGTCGGAACGAACGGTCTTGAACGGAACGAACGCGAACCGTCGACGCCGAAATCGCGAAGAAAACGGCGACGACGGGCGGTTTTAACGACTTAAAATTCGATTAACGAAGCGAAATTTCGTTCGTTTTAAGGAAATCGAGGAATTTTTGGTGGAAGTCGTCGATTTCTTCGCCGCTCAGCGTGTGGTCGGACGCGCCGATTTCGAAGCGGAACGAGTAACTCGCCGTCCCCTTTTCGAGCCCCTTGCCCTTGTACATCGTCAGGAAGGAGCGTTTCAGCAGGAGCGGGTGCGCGAACTCGTCGAGTTTCGCCGAAAGCCCTTCGTACCCGGATTCAAGCGGCCAAACGAGCGAGAAGTCTTGCCAAGAACCGGGGAACTTCGGCGGTTCGACGAAACGAAGCGACGGGTAAAGGTTCCCGGCGAATCGATCGAGTTCCAGCTCGAACCAAACGACTTGCCCGCCTTCCGGCGAAACGACGGAGAGCGCTTTCTTGTCGAGAACGCCGAGCGCGCCGATTTTCGTTTCGCCGCGGTAAATTTCGACCGAATGATCGACCGTTTGCCAAGGCGTTTTGTCTTCTTTCGTCGCGACGAACTTCAACTCTTCGTTGTTTTGGAGGAAAATCGAACCCAAATCTTCGATCGCCGCCTTAATTTCGAGGTAGTGATCGTCGATCGAAACGCCCGACTGAACGAAGCTAACGCCGCTCAAACGCGGGACTTCGTCGCATTTTTCCGCGCTGTCCTTCGGCTTGCGTTGGTCGTCGACGGCGCCGATCAAGCGGTAGACGCGACCGAGTTCGAAGTAACGGAACGAATCGCGGAACGGACGGTTCTTCGCGACGAGCGCGAGGAGGTTCGGCATAAGGGTCGTGCGAAGATGCGACTCCGCCGGGGAAACCGGGTTCAGGAGCGTCAACGTTTCGCCCGCGTCGAAACCGAGCGCCGCCGTCCAATTGTCGTTCGTCCAGCCGTAATTGTGAACTTCAAGGAAGCCGTAACCGAGCGCGAGCAAGCGACGGGCGCGGTGTTCGAGGCGAATGTACTCCTCGACGTAAAGCGGTTTCAGCGGCGCTTCCGGCAAAATCGGCGCGATATTGTCGAAACCGTAAATGCGCGTAACCTCTTCGACGATATCCTCTTCGATCGAAATATCTTTCGTACTGCGGAACGCCGGGACGCCGACGCGGAGCGTTCCGTCCGGGAGGTAGTCCGCTTGGAACTCGATGGAGCGGAGGATTTCGAGCGCTTTTTCTTGCGGGAAATCGACGCCGACGAGTTTGTTCAAACGGCCCGGCGGGAGTTCGATCCAGCGCGTTTCGTCTTGGAGGTCGCCCGCGAGCGAGAAACGGGTTTCGACGCGGTAAGCGACGCCCGACTCTTCGACGAGCTTCAAGATGCGCTCCGTCCCAACTTTAACGTTTGCGGGCGGTTGCGTTTTTTCGTAACGTTGCGACGCGTCGGTGCGGAGGTTCAAGCGACCGGCGGTGCGGCGAATGCGAGCGGCGCGGAAGTTCGCCGATTCGAGCATAACGCGGGTCGACGAGCCGGTGATTTCCGTTTCGAGACCGCCCATAATCCCGGCGATCGCGACCGGTTTCGAACCGTCGCAAATCATCATGTCGTCGGCTTGCATCTTGCGTTCCGTTCCGTCGAGCGTCGTGAAGACGCCCGGCGCTCCCATCGGCGCGACGCGGATGTTCGAAACTTTGTCGGCGTCGAAGGCGTGCGTCGGTTGGCCGAGTTCGAGCGAAACGTAGTTCGTAACGTCGACGAGGAGGTCGTAAGTGCGTTGGCCGAGCGCGTGCAGGCGGCGCTGCATCTTAATCGGCGACGGGACTTGCGCCGCGCCCGCTTCGATTCCGAAGACGATTCCGGAGTAGCAGGGGCAGTTTTCGTCCGCGATTTCGACCGGGAAGGCCGGAAGGTCGGCGTATTGGTCGACGCCGTGCCGCGGGAGCGGTTTCAGTTCGCGGTGGAAGATCGCCGCCAATTCGCGAGCGAAGCCGTAATGACCCCAAAGGTCGGGGCGGTGCGTGAGGCTTTTGTTGTCGACTTCGATCAAAACGTCGGTCGCCGGGACGAAATCGGAGAACGGGGCGCCGTTCGGCGTCGACGCGGGGCACTCGAAGACGATTTCGTGCCAATCGCTCATTCCGAGTTCGGCGGCGCTGCACAAGATCCCTTGACTCGGGCGACCGTAAACCTCGGCGGCTTCGATCTTTTTCTCGCCGAGCGTCGTTCCGGCCGGAGCGAACGCCGACTTCAAGCCGACGCGAGCGTTCGACGCGCCGCAAACGGTCGTGAAGACGCCGCGCTCTCCGCAGTCGACCTTGCAGAACGTTCGCTTTTTGCCGTCTTCCGTCTCGAACGGTTCGGCGGAAACGATTTCGCCGACGTAAACGCCGTCGACGTAACGGGTCAGCGTCGACCAACCTTCGACTTCGGCGGTCGCCATCGTCAAACGGTCGGCGACGACTTTCGGTTCGACGTCGGAAATGTCGACAAAATCGGAAATCCAGTCAAGAGAGATAAACATGGGCGCCTCGGGGAAATAGGGGGGCGTTCGGGGAACGTTCCGCCGACGAAAATAGGGTAAAACGGGGAAAAAAGTCGATTTTTAAAACGAAAACGTCGCGCCGTCGCTTTCAACGCGGCGCCGCGACGTTCGGTTAAGTTAAGGGCAAAATCGTCGCCGAGCGGCTAAAACCGACTCGAAACGGTTTCGGCGCTTAGTTTTCCAAGAGCCAAACGAGGAGGCCCTTTTGCGCGTGCATACGGTTCGACGCTTCCTCGACGATGCGGCTTTGCGGCGAGTCCATCACCTCGTCGGTAACTTCCAAACCGCGGCGCGCCGGGAGGCAGTGGAGGAAAATCGCGTCCGGACGGGCCGCCTTCATGAGGTCGCCGTTGACTTGGTACGCGGCGAAGTCGGCCTTGCGTTTCGCCTCTTCGCTTTCTTGGCCCATGCTGACCCAAACGTCGGTGTAAAGGACGTTGCAACCGCGAACCGCTTCCATCGGATCGGCGATTTGTTCGAGTTCGAAACCGGGTTGCGCTTGCGCGGTCATCTCGGCGATTTCCGCGTCGCTGAAGCGGTACCCTTCCGGCGACGAAATAACGATTTTGACGCCCAACATCGCCGACGCTTCGACCAAGCTGGCCGCGACGTTGTTCGAGTCGCCGATCCAAGCGATTTTCACGTCGTCGAAGGAGCCGAACTCTTCCTTAATCGTCAGCATATCGGCCAACGCTTGGCAGGGGTGCGACTTGTCGGTCAGCGCGTTGATTACCGGAACGGTCGAGTATTTCGCGAACTCTTCGACCGTCGTATGTTTCTTGGCGCGGAAAACGATGCAGTCGACCATCGAGCTGAGGACGCGGGAAACGTCCGGAACCGACTCGCGCTTGCCGAGGCCGATGTGCTGCTCTTCGAGGAGCATCGAACCGCCGCCGAGGTGCGTCATTCCGGCTTCGAAGCTAACGCGGGTGCGGAGCGACATTTTTTCGAAAATAAGGCCCAACACTTTGCCGTCGAGGCGTTTCGGACGGACGCCCTTCTTGAAGTCGGCCTTCAATTCTTCGGCGATTCGCAAAATCGATTTCAGTTCGTCGACCGAAACGTCGGCGAGCGAAAGGAGGTGGCGCGGTTTCATCGGAATTAGGCTCCCTTCTTCAAAGCGGCTTCAAGGATATCGAGACCTTCGTCGAAAACGTCGAGCGGCGTGTTGACCGCCGGAAGGAGTCGGATAACCGAGCCGTGCGTGCAGTTGATCAGCAGTTTTTCTTTCATGCAGCGTTCGACGAAGCAAGCGCCGTCGATTTTCAGTTCGAGACCGATCATCGCTCCGACGCCGCGAACTTCTTGAATGAAGTCGAGTTCGGTCGCCCACTTGTTCATCCGTTCTTTGGCGCGTTGTTCGAGGACGGTCGCTTTTTCGAGGAGACCTTCGTTTTCGATCATTTCGATCGTCGCGATCCCGGCCGCGGCGGCGACGGAGTTTCCGCCGAACGTCGAAGCGTGCATCCCGCGACGCAAGCTCGGCGCCAGTTCTTTCGTCGTCATCATCGCGCCCGCCGCGACGCCGCTGCAGAGCGCCTTGGCCAACGTGATCACGTCCGGAACGACGTTGAAATATTGATACGCGAACCATTTCCCGGTGCGCCCCATCCCCGTTTGCACTTCGTCGAAAACGAGGAGCATGTCGTTTTTATCGCAAAGAGCGCGCAACCCTTCGAGGAAACCCGGCGGAGGAACGCGGACGCCGCCTTCGCCTTGAATCGGCTCGATCATGATCGCCGCGGTTTCGTCGTCGATCGCCGCTTCGACCGCCGCCAAGTCGCCGTAAGGGACGTAAACGAAACCGGGAAGCATCGGTTCCAAGCCCTTTTGGTACTTCGGTTGCGCGGTCGCGGTCGCGGTCGCCATCGTGCGTCCGTGGAAGGAGTCTTGGAAGGTGATAATCTTGTATTTGCCCTTCGGCGTCGAGTGGAGGCGGACGAGCTTAATCGCCGCTTCGTTCGCTTCGGCGCCGGAGTTGCAGAAGAACGCTTTGCCGCCGAAAGCGCGCTCGGAGAGCATTTTCGCCCAAACGCCTTGCTCTTCTTGGTGCCAGCTGTTCGGGACGTGCAGAAGACGCTCGACTTGTTTTTTCAGCGCTTCGACGACCGGTTTCGGACAGTGCCCGAAGAGGTTGCAACCCCAACCCGGGAAAAAGTCGAGATAACGAACGCCCTCGGCGTCCCAAATGTACGGCCCTTCGCCGCGAACGAGCGCGACCGGGTAACGGGTGTAGTTCGGGATGACGTATTCGTCGAAGAGCGAAATAATTTCTTGCGAGCTTCTGGACATTGCGATTTAAACTTCCTAAACAACCTATTTTAACGCAAAAACTCCGTCCGAGCGCGACTGGGAATCGCGGGAAGGGCGGTTAAAACGGGGGCGCGCCCGGCGTTCGAGCGTCAAAGTCGAACGGGAAGCGGACGCGGAACAAACGGCGAGGCAAAATAAGGAATAAACGACCAAAGGACGGGAACGAAATAACGCGCTCCCAATAGAAAGGGGATTGGGGGCGAAGTTAACCGTTTAATTCGGTCGACCTAGTTTGCCTAAAACGCCTTGCTTGCCGAAAACGACGCGGCGAGCGGTTAGTCTTGGACGATTTCCGTCCCGACGCCTTGGCTGGTGAAGATTTCCAGCAGGAGCGCGTGGCGGATGCGGCCGTTTATAATGTGAATCTTTTTGACGCCGCGTTCGAGCGTCTTCAAGCAGGATTGGATTTTCGGGATCATTCCGCCGACGATGGCGCCGGACGCGAGGAGTTTTTTCGCGTCTTCGGCGGTCAGCGAGTTGATCATCGAGGCCGGGTCGTTCGGGTCGGTGCGGACGCCGTTGACTTCGCTGACGAAAACGAGCTTGTCGGCGCCGAGTTGTTTGGCGACTTCGGTCGCGGCGACGTCGGCGTTGACGTTCAGCCCGTTGCGCCCGCCGTCGTCGACGATCGTGTACGACGGGATGACCGGAATGACGCCGCGGTCGCAGTATTCGCGGATTTTGTCGACGTCGACGCGGGTAACTTCGCCGACCCAACCGAGGTCGATTTCGGCGCCGTCCGCGTCGAATTGCGCCGTTTTGCGACCGTAAAGGACGTTCGTGTCGAAGCAGTCGGAGAGCGCGACGGCGGAACCGCTGTAAAATTTGATCGAGTCGACGAGGCTTTTCGAAATTTTGTGCGCCAGTTCTTCGCGAACGACGGCCAGCGTCGCGTCGTCGGTGTAACGTCGGCCTTGGACGAAGCGCGGCTCGATTCCGGCGTCTTTCATCGCTTGGCTGATCGCGGCGCCGCCTCCGTGAACGACGACCGGCTTGATCCCGACCGACTCCATAAAGACGAGGTCGGTGAAGAGGTGCATCATCGCGATTTCGTCTTCCATCAGGCTGCCGCCGAGTTTGACGACGACGGTGGCGCCGCGGTGTTCGCGGATCCATTTCATCGCTTCGATAAGAACGTCGGCTTTGCGGCTGACTTCTTCGATCGAGTTGAAAGAAACGGCGTTGGGGCTCGTTTGTTCGGACATGGCGCGGACTCCTGCGCAAGGGCGAGAGACGGGAGGACGAGGCGCGTCAAAAGCGACTCGCGAAAACGGGACGGACGACGAACGTCAAAACGGGGCGCAAACTCGCTCGGCGGCGTCGCTTGGCGAACGGAAACCGTCGCGCGGTTAAAACGAATAAAAGGTTTTGCCAACCGCGCGCCGACGCGATAACGTCAAAAGCGCGCGATTCGCAAAACCTGTTTCGCTAAGGAAAGCGTTCAAAGGATTTTCGACGACGGGATGCGGAACGTCGCGTCGCGGCGTCGCCGGTTTGGCGAAACAACTCAACCGAACCGCGAAAGAAAGGGCGACGCGACCAAAACCGCGCGGTCGACTTTTCGAGCGAAGCTCCGGCGTCGAAAATCAACGGGCGAAACTCAGTCGCCGACGTACGGCATCAAAGCCATGAAGCGCGCGCGTTTGACGGCGGCGGCGACGGCGTGTTGGCTGACGGCGGAGCAACCGGTCTTACGACGGCTGATGATTTTGCCTTGACGGCTCGTCAGCTTTTTGAGGAGTTCGACGTCTTTGTAGTCGACGAACATCGGACGCGGACGTTCGCCGTTGACGCTCAACGGATCGCGTTTCTTGCTGCGGATCTTCGCCTTGGAACGTTTGCGATTGATACGATTCTTTTTGAATGCAGGAGGTTTAGACATATTTATTTACCAACCGTGTGTGTTTTCTTCCGCCGAGGCGCCGACTCCAAAAGGGGGGCGGCGCTTGGGCGTTTGCTCGAAATACCGTTTAATATCCCAATATACATAAAGAGTCGCGCGTCGCAAGGGGGGAGACGAAAATTTTTTTCATCTTTTTTCCCTTTTTTGCCCGAACGATTCCTAAAAAGCGCGTCGAGCGACGCGACGCGTTAAAATAGGTAAAAAAACGGCGATCCTTCAAGATTCGCCGTTTTGCGCATATTGCGTTTTTTGCGTCTTTTGCCTAACTTTCTTTGCGCGACGTTTCCTCGCCGCTTTTTTCCCAATTTCGGCGCGAGACGGCGAGGCGTTCGTTTTCTTGTCGAAGGTTTTCCCTTTCGAGTTCGGCGACGATTCGACCCGCGATCAGCTCGAGCGTTTCGAGTTCGCGCGTTTCGATTTCTCGTTTTTGGTTCGAGAAGAACCAAATCGTTCCGAGAATCGTCGTTTCGGAGGCGACCGGGACGCAAAGGGAGCAGTCGAAATCTTCCGGCGCTTTCCAGGCTTCGGCCAAGTAGGCTTCGTTGAGGACGACGGCGCTTCCGAGGAGGGCTTCGACGTCGGCGCGGGCTCCGCGCAAGGGGCGCGGCGGGTCGAGGAAGCGGTCGGTCGGGAGTCCCCAAAGAGCGCGGATTTTAAGGCGCGTCGTTTCGTCGTCGAGGAGGTAGAGCGCGGCGGCGTCGAACCCCCCGAGGGCCTTCGCTCCGGTTTTCAGGACGTCGCGAAGTCGGGAGGCGAGGCGGGCGCTTTCGTCGGTCGGTTCGGCGTTCGGCGTCGCGGCGACGGCCAATTCGGCTTCGCGTTCGACGAGTTCGGCGCGCCAGCGGTAATTTTCGCCGAGCGTCGTCGCCAAGGTTTCGGCCAACGCGACTGCGCTCGACCAAGGAACGAGGGGGGCGAGGTCTTGCGCCGAGCGGAGGACGAGCGCGCCGAAGATTTTAACGTTCGGGTCGCCGACCGGGATTCGAGCGACTTGCGCGGACGCGTCGGTCGCGTTTTCGAGCGATTCGCCGTCGACGACGTCGTTTTCGGACGAGCCCGCGCGGAAAAAGCGGAGGTCGTAACCGGCGACGTTCCGGAAGACGCGCAACGTTTCCGGAAGGCTTCCGACGAACGGGACGTCGTTGGGGTCGCACCATTTCTTTTTGACGGGGAAGTCGCGAAAAGATCGGTCGCTAAAGTTTTCGGGATTCATAAACAGGTCCGTTGCGGTTCCGCGGGTCGACGCCGAGCGTCCGCGTTTCGGTTCGAGTCGAGCGGTCGCGCGATTCGAACAAAGGGAAAACGCCGTTAAAACATTGGAGCGAGGGGCGCGTCGCGTCGTTTCGGCTTGCATATATTAATGACAAAAATGCGAAAACGACGTCGCGCGTCGTTTCGACGCGAAGAACGGGCGCCGCGTCGAACGATCTCGCCGTTGGAGCGGAGCGGTTTCGTCGGGCGGCGGGACGTCCGGAAACGCCGGTTCCGCGAGGGGCGCGTCGGGGCGATCGGGTTTCCCGCGTTCGACGAAGTTTAGACCGCGCGAGGCGGCTTGTTCGCTCCGTTTCTTTTTTTCACTTTGCATGAATCGTCCGAACGCGAGAAAAATAAAATCAAAAGCGATTTCGACAAGATTTTTCCGGTCGCTCCGGTTGCAACGTTCGGCGCGTTTTTTTGGGGAGAAAAAAAAGATTTGCGTCGTTTCGGCGCTAAAGTCGCCGCGTCGAGCGGAAACGTCGGGGCGCGAGACGGACGATTGAAGCGGTCGCGCGGATTGCAAGGGGAGAACGGCGTCGGCGTCGGCGAACGTTCCGCGAGCGAGAGGCGCGAAACGGTCGTTTAAACGATAGAATCGGCTCAATCGCCCGAATTGAGAAAAATTTTTCAAAAAAAGGGAGGGGGGGCGTTCCAAATTGCGCTTCTTCGGATTATTATTAGAATATAGACGAACCGCCGTTTCGGCGTCGCCGGAAAAACGACTTTGGAGCGGCGCGCGTTGGGACGTTTGTCGCCGTCGGCGGCGAGCGCGTTTCCAACGGCGTCGGGCGTTTTCGTCGTCGAAGAACGTCGAACGGATTGAATAGAAGGATTTCGAATGAAACGACATTTCGCGATTGGCTTGATTTTTTGTCTTATGAGCGTTTGCGTCGCCGCGAACGCGACGGCGGCCGGGATCGCTAAATCCCGTCTCGTCGCGGAGAGGGACGCTCAAGCGGCCGGGCTGACTCGCGCTTGGTTCGCGCAAGCGACGCTCGATGGAGACCGCGAGGAAGTAACGAGCGCGACGCTTCAAGACGGCGTCGTCTTTATTACGACCGACGGCGGCGTTCTGCAGGCGATCGACGCGGAAAACGGAACGACGCTTTGGACCGTCAACGTCGGGCGAGAATATTTGACCGCTCCGGCGATCAACAGCAAGATCGTCGCCGTTCTTTGCGGAACGCGCTTGGTCGTTTACGATCGTTTTAGCGGCAAGTTCCTCGACGAAACGGAAGTTTACGGGCAACCGTCGGCCGCGCCGGTCGCGACCGAGCGCGAAATTTACGTCCCGGTTTATTCGCAACGCCTTTACGCGTATCAAGCGAAGCGTCGCGAAACGGAGCGGCCCGAGGCGCAAAAAACGCTCGAAGCGATGCTGGAAGCGACGAAAGACGCCAAAATGGCCGAGGAAATCAAAGCGAAGCTCGAAGCGGATTACGCGGCGAACGGGTCGAAGCAATATTTGCTCGCGCCCCTTTCCGAAA
This sequence comes from Thermoguttaceae bacterium, assembly GCA_045577885.1. GTDB lineage: Bacteria > Planctomycetota > Planctomycetia > Pirellulales > Thermoguttaceae > RUG369. Next base: position 19,738 of record JAZNJF010000061.1, read on the forward strand.
CGCGTCCGCATCAATGTCCGACGCTTGGCGTCGCGGTCGCCGCGCCGATTTTGGGAACGCAGTCTTACGGCGTCGACCGTTTGATTTGGACGACCGACCAAGGTTGGTTGATGATCGGCGAACTCCAACGCGACGCGGTGAACAATCCGTTCCAACTCCTGTATAAATTGCAAGCGACGCCGCAAATCGCCTACTTGAACGAGTCGCGACACGGCAATCGTTTCTTGGCGCCGCGCGACGACGTTTCGAGCGTTCCGTTTTACGTTCCGCAAGATATTTCCGCTCAAAATATGGCGTTGGAAGCGTCGCGTCGCAAGGGCGGGCTCGCGATCGTCGGGACCGATTCCGGCAACGTGTTCGCGATCAACGACGCCAACGGCAAAGTGCGTTGGACGTACTTGACGCAAAGCCCGGTGAGCGAACGCGTCTCGGCGTTCAAAGATTTCGACTCGACGCAAGGGCTTGCTTACAACGTTTATATTCCGGTCGAATCCGGCGACTTCTTCGCGCTCGATATGAAAACCGGGCTTGAAAACTGGCGCGCTTCCGGAATTAAGCGTTTGATTTCCGCTTCCGCGACGCGTCTTTACGTTTTCGATCAACTCGACCGTTTGGCGGTCCTGGATCGCGATACCGGCGCTCGCTTGAAGACGTTGACTCTCGCGCCGACGAAATTCCAAATCTTCAACCAAGAAACGGACCGCGTTTATTTGGTTTCCGCCGACGGTTTGGTTCAATGCTTGCGCGAAACGCAACAAGTCGAGCCGTTGCGTCATCGCGACGAAACTTGCGCCGACGTCGCCGCTCGTTTGGCGCGAGCGATCGAGTCCGGTCAAGAAGAAGAGCCGGGCGCGAATGCCTCCGCTCCGAGCGCCGTCGAAGAAGTCGCTCCGGCCGTCGACGATAGCGAAGCGGACGCGGCGGACGAGGAAGAAGCCGCCGAAGACGATCCGTTCGCCGACGATAGCGAAGCCGCCGAAGACGATCCGTTTGGCGACGACGGCGAAGCGGACGCGACGGACGAAGAAGATCCGTTTGGCGGCGACGACGAAATCTTCTAGTTCGCGCCTCTAAGGAAAATAAATAAAACGAGACGACGCGTCGACGGTTTTAACGTCGGCGCGTTTTTTTATCGTCGACGGGCGCAACGAAAAACGAACGGCGCAAAGACGGCGAACGCGTCGAAAAAAAGGACGATCCGCGTCGGCGAATCGTCCTTAAAACGAGCGTTTTTTAACGTCTTTTATTTAGAGGAAAAAGAAAACGGCGAACGGGCGTTTCGGATAAAACGCGCCTAACTTCGCGAACGAGCTAAGGAGCGTTCCATTCGGTCGATCGCGTCGGCGACGTCGAGAGCGGCGGAACCGTTTTCGATCGAGCCGTTCGTTTTGAGGAGTTGGTCGACCTTTTTTTGAGCCGAAAGAACCGCGCTGTGCCGCCGTCCGCCGAAATACGCGCCGATTTCGGTCAACGCGGAGCGGGTGTGTTTTCGCGCCAACCACATGGCGAGCGCTCGCGGATCGGCGCAACGTTTGGAACGCGATTTCGATTTCAACTCTTCGTCGTCGAGCCCGAACGTTTCTTGGACGACGCGTTCGATATCTTCCAGTTTGACGGCGCGAACGTTCGACGCGATCAAGTCGGCGAGCGCTTCTTGGGCGAACGGAACGTCGATCGGGGCGCCGGTCGTCAAGTGCGCGACGTAAAGGCGGTTCAGCGCGCCGGAAAGTTGGCGAGCGTGCGTCGTAAAACGCGAAACGACGAAGCGGCAAACCTCGTCCGAAAGCGCGATTCGGCGTTCGAGCGCCATTTGACGCAAAATTTGCGACAACATCTCGCGTTCCGGCGGCCCGATTTGGCAAACGAAACCGCCCTGTACGCGCGTCGTCAGTTCGCCGCTCAATTTGGTTAATTCGGCGAGCGGACGATTCGCGGAAAAAACGAGCTGAACGTTTCGTTGGCGCAACATGTCGACGACGCTAAGGAGTTCGACTTGCGTCGTCGTTTTGCCTTCGAGGAAATGGAGGTCGTCGATCGCGAGGAGCGAAATATTGCGGAAACGGTCGCGGAAAGGCGCCGAGCCGCCGTGCAAACTTTGGATAAACGCGGTGGTGAACTGCTCCGCCGTCATATATAGCGCGGGTTTGCGGTTCGGGTAGCGTCCGTAGCGTTCGCAAATGCCTTCCAGCAGGTGCGTTTTACCGACGCTGGTCGGGCCGCCGATAAAAATCGGATTCATCGCGCCCGGTTGAAGGATCGCGACGTCGGCGATTTTGCGCGCCAGTTGATTGGAAAAGCCTTCGACGAACGTGTCGAGCGACGCCAACCGAACGGACGAATAGCCCGTCGCGACGCGCGCTTGCGGTTTCGGCGCTTTAACGATATTGAAACCGTTGGCGTCGCGCAGAACTTCGGCGTCGCGAGGTTCGGCGGCGTCGGCGTTCGGGAAAAGCGGCGTTTTCGGTTTGCGACCGCGTTTTTGCGGAGCGTTCGGCGTCGCGGCGGTTTCGAAGTCGCCGGAACCGGTCGCCCAAACGGCGCGTTCCGATTCGGAAAGGTTCCAAGCGTCCGGCGTCGACGGCGCGAGAGGGCGCGTCGGAACCGGAAGGGCGCTCGTCGCAAAGGAAGCGGACGACGGTTCTTGCGGCGGAAGCGGATTCTTGCGCGGACGACCGCGACCGCGTTTCGGCGCCGGAAGATTCGACGGCGACGAGGCGGAAAGGGGCGAAGCCGGAACGTTCGCGGGAACGAGCGAACCGAGGAAATTTTGCGAAGGCGCGCCGTTTAGGTAAGTCGCGAAGTTTTGGGGGACTTGGGAAAGCGGAGCGTTGGGCGCCGTCGGTTCCGGGCGCGGCGTCGACGCTCGAAAAACGTCGGCGTCGAACGCGAAATCGGCGGAAGCGTTTCGTTCGGGAGCGCGTTCGAGCAAAGGCGACGGCGTTTCGCTCGAACGTTCCGCGTCTTGCGGAAGCGGGTTTTTGCGCGGTCGGCCCCGTTTTTTCGCCGGTCGCGGCGCGAATTGCGTCGCCGCCGTCGTTTCGTCGGCCGTTGAAAAACCGAACGCGGTTGTTTCGAACGCTTGCGTTTGCGGGCGATTGGGCGTCGGGAAGGCGGGCGCGGGCGTTTCGAACGCTTGCGTTTGCGGGCGATTGGGCGTCGAGAAGGCGGGCGCGGGCGTTTCGAACGCTTGCGTTTGCGGGCGATTGTGCGCCGAGAAGGCGGGCGCGGGCGTTTCGTCGCAACAAATTTCGATCGGCAATTCGCCGCCGACGACGTCGACGCAAACCTTTTGCAGCTCGTGTTGGAAAGACGAACGGATAAACGCGCAAAGAAATTCGTTTTCGACGCGAATAATCAGCCCGGACGGCGACGCCGAGAAGCGCGCTCCGGCGAACCAATAGGAGAAGCGACGTTCCCCGATTCGGTTGAGCAACGCTTGGCGAAAGATTTCGTCGACGTTCATTTCTCGTTCTGTTGGCATTCGTGCGACCGAAAAAAAGCCCGACGCGGGCGCGTTGGCGGCGTTCGACGCGTTCCGTCGACGACGGCGACGCGAGATTCGTCGTTAATGTGTTCGTTGCGCGCGCCGAAAAGTTGACGCCGTTTATCCAGTTTGCCTGTTTTAAACGGAAAACAAACGACGCGCTCCGAAGGCGGAGGACGCGCCGCGTCGACGTCGGCGGCGAAAATAAAAGCGAGCGAAGACAAGTCGGACGGCGAAAAGGAGCGCCGTCTGCAAAGGCCTATTTACCTTATCGGCGTCGGCGCGAAAAAAAAGCCGGATTATTTGCCTTCGACAATTAAATTTTACAAAAACGCTCCCAAAAGTCAAACCGCTCTTTCGCTCGGCGCGCTTTTTTACCGAGTTTTTTTGCAAGTATAATCGCTATTTTGGAAAAGGGGAAGCGCGATTTCGCTATTTTTCCCGTCAATTTGCTCAAGTTTTGTCGACGATTTTCCGCGAAGACGGCGGTAAAAAACGGTTTTTACCGGTTGAATCGGTTGGAGGAAATAAACGCTCGCTCGTTCCGAACCGTTGGAACGCTTTTTTTCAACGCGTTTCAACGGTTCGGGATGTTGAAATAGAGAAAATGGGGGAACGAGCGAAGACCGCGAACGGTTAACGGCCCGCCGTCGGGAGCGCTCGCGGAAGAATGTAGTAACCGCGCGGCGTCGCGACCGAATCCAACGCTTTTTCGAGCGGTTCGCTTCGCTTGGCTAACGCCGAAAGTCCGAGCGCGGAAGTCCAGTCTTCAAGTTCTTCGTATCGAACGACTTGCGCCGTTTCCGCCGTTAAACCCGCCGCTTCGATCACCGCGTCGATCGCGTCGTCGAGGAAGCCGATTTCGTCGATTAACCGAAGATCTTTCGCTTGTTTCGCGGTGTAAATGCGACCGTCGGCGACGCGGCGGAGTTCGGCGTCGCGTTCTTCGACGAGCGCGAGCGCGTTTTTGAGCGTTTCGCCGCCTTCGCCGCCTTCGCCGCCTTCGCCGCCTTCGCCGTCTTCGCTATTTTCGCCGTTTTCCGTATCGTTCCCATTTTCGGCGGTTTCGCCGCGATACCAAGGCCGACCGGCGCGAACGACTTCGAGGAACTGTTCGTAACTTTCGTCGACGAGCGCCTGCCAAACGGCGGTTTCCTCCGGCGTCGGCTTCTTCATCATGTCGCCCATTCCCTTCATCGGACCGCTGACGACCGGGGTCGACGCGACGCCGAATTTTTCGCAAAGCTCCGACGCGTCGTACATCGGGACGATAACGCCGATCGAGCCGGTCAAAGTCGAACGTTCCGCGAAGATTTGGTCGGCCGCCGTCGCGATGTAGTAACCGCCGCTCGCCGCGACGTCGCCCATGCTGGCGATAATCGGAACGTCGAGCTCGGCTTTTAAGTCTTGCAGGAGCGTGTAATAGTAGTCGCTGCCGGCGATGGTGCCGCCGGGCGAGTTGACGCGCAAAACGACGCCGCGAACGCGTTCGTCGTCGGCGATACAATCGATCGCTTCGCGCAGGAAGCCGTATTCGTCCGTTTCAATCGTTCCTTCGATCGGCAAAACGACGATTTTGCCCGGCGCGGTTTCGTCGCCGGAAATCGTTTCTTCAACGACAAGTTGCGATTCGTCGGACCCGCCGAGCGCGGCGGCGAACAACGCAATTGTCGCTAAAAAGAGAAAAAACGACAGAAAACAAAATGTCGCGACGGCGACGACCGACGTCGTTACGTCTTTGAAAAATAACGCCCAAAATCCGAGCGGACGCGGCGGAACGCCAAACGGCGGTCGCGTCGGACGCGGAGCGGCTTGGGACGTCGCGAAATTCGGCGCAAAGTTCGAGTTTGTCGTCGCGTCGTCGGAGTTTGCATTCGCCGGCTGTTGGGCGACCGTCGCGTCGTCGGCGTTTGCGTTCGTCGTCGGTTCGGCGAAGGAATCTAAGGGCGGGCTTAAAATGGGGGCGCCGGGCGCGAAACCGGACGTTTCGTTCGTCGGCGTTTGGGCGATCGGTTCGTTTTTTTCGGACGACATTTTTGGATTATCCTTGCAAAAGTTGGCGTTTGAAACGCGTTTCGCCTTAATTTCAAATAAGGACGTTTGTCGTATTATACGCAATTTAGATAAAAAGGGGAAGGCCCGCGAGCTTTTTAGTTCTTTTTTATTGAGAAACGGCGGCGGAACGTCGGCGCCGCCGAAAGATCGGAAGATCGTTCAAGCGGCGACGAAAAATTTGCGTCGCGCTTGGTTTAGGCGCGCCGCAAGACGAAACGGCGAACGTCGGGAAGCTTAACGTCGGCGCGCGCGGCAATACGCGAGGCGTTCGGAAACGGCCTGCCGAGCGCGTTCGACTCCCTCCGCGGAGCGAGAAAATTGGGCGCAGTCTTCCGTCGCGAAGCCGAGTCGGGCTCCGGTCGCAAACGCGTCGATATCGGCGGCGAGGTAAATGAAGCTCCAATCGTAAACTTGGGTTTGACGCTTAACGCGTTCCTTAACGTCGTCGTTGGTGAAACGGCGGCTGGAATTTTCTTCGCCGTCGGTCAAAATCGCGACGACGACGTCGTCGGGACGCTCAGATTCCGGCATTGCGGCGAATTCGGCGCCGAGTTCGTCGATCGCTTGGCAAACGGCGTCGTTCAGCGCGGTTCCGCCGGAGCAACGATAATTGCGCATTAAGTTATTTTCGAACGTCGAAAGGTCGGCGGAGCGGACGATGCGTTCGGTCGCGTTGGCGAATTGGTAAACGTCGAGAACCGTTTTGCCCGGCTTTTGACGTTGTTCGGCGACGAAGGAATCGAACGTTCCTTTAACGTCGTTTTCGACGACGCCCATCGAGCCGGACGAGTCTAAAACGATACAAACGTGAAGATAACCTTGCCCGTCTTCTTGCGTTTTCGGCTTGGACGGCGAAGCGGGGGCCGCGTGAAAAAATTGTCGTAAGTAATCGGTAATCGGGTTTTTCATTCTTGGCTCCTTAATTTTTAAACGGACGATAATTCGCGCGATTGCAACGGGGGAAAATAACGCGCTTGCGGAGACGGTCGGCGGCGACAAGGGGACGTCGGCGCGAATTTATCGCGTCTCTTTGAGCGTAAGAAAGGGAAAGAAAGCGATTTTCGCGAAAAAAAAGAGGAAAAATGAAAAAAATGAAAAAATATCGGCGCGTTTATCGAGGAGCGCGCCGATATCGCGGGGAAACGACGGTTGGGACGACGAAGCGCCGTTTTTAGCGCTTTAAATCGTTCGGCGTTCGACGTTCGACGTTCGCTTGTCGCGGCGCCTTGCCGTTTAACGTTTAACGTTCGCGGGCGACGTCGGCGGCGTCCAGCGGTAAAGGATGTTTTTGCCGCGCCAATCCTCTTCGACGAGAATCAAATAATCGCCGTTTTTCCGTTTCATCGCGGCGACCGAATACGGCATATCCTGCCAACCGGCCTCTTCGCCGACGGCGCCTCCCGGAACGAACGCGCCGAGAACCTTGCCGGTCGCCGCTTCGAGCGCGTAAGTTCGCTGGCGTCCTTCGTCGGCTTTCACCATCCCGCAGAAGATATAGTCGCCGGCGACGTCGATCCCTTCCGGCGAGAGCGGTTTCCCTTCTTCGCCGGTCGGGTTGACCGGGAGCGGAACCGTCCAAGCGATTTTCGGCGAGCCCGACGTCCAGCCGTCGTATCGGCGGAGCGTTTTGCCGCAAACGCCCCAAGAGTCGATTTCGTCCGTTTTAAGGTAGCCGCTCAAATAGAGCGTGTCCGTTTTCGCGACGTAGTAAATGCGGCGAACGAGTTCGAAGTCTTCCGGCCAAGGCCATTCGTCCGGGTTTTCCGTATCGTAAATCGGCGCGTAAAGGTTCGGAACGTCCGCCGACTCGACCTTTTTCCAGCCTTGGAAGCGATAGCGGCGAATCGAGCGGTTCTTGTGGTAGTCGCCGTGCCAAACGTCGCCCTTTTCGTCCATTCGCCAAGCCCAAGTTTCGTCGTCGGAGCGGATTTTCCCGACCGGGCGCGCGATTTGGCCGCCGTTTTCCTCGTCGAAGGAATAGAAGTTGAATCCGCCGCCGTATTGGCCGATCGTGTAATAAAGTCGGCGACCTTCGAGCGTTTTGACGAACGCCGACGCGCCGAAACCGGGACGCCCGTCTTCCTCTTGCGAATATCGGCGATGGTCGATCGTCGTCGCGGCGCAGCGCCAATCGAGGTCGGCGTTTTTCGAGTCCGGGTCGATTTCGAGAATCGCCGTGCGAGTGTAAATTCGCTTGCCGTCCGAGGTCGAGTCGAAGCCGAACGTGTCGACAAACGCGCAGTTCGCCAGTTCCCAACGGAGTGAACCGTTCGGAGCGAACGACCGCAAAACGAGCGTTCCGACCGGCGCGCCGTTGAAACCGAGCGAAACGTAAAGGTTGCCTTGCGCGTCGGTTCCGGCTCCGTGCGGAGCGTAAAATCGCGTCGACGCCATTTCGCCGTCGGCGAGTTTGCGTCCTTTAGCGTCGGTCGTTTTCGAGAAGAGGCCGCCTTTTTCGCCGAACGTTTTCGTTAGTTTCGGCGCGTTCGGCTTCGAGACGTCGAAGAATTTTACCTGTTGGTCGGGCCCGTCGTCGCAAACGATCAAGAGCGCCGGATTTTTCGCGTCGAAGGCGAGGGACGTCGGCGCGCCGAGCGTCGGGAACGCGCCGATTTTCATTTCCGTCAACGTTTTGCCGTCGGCGGCCAAGCGGAGGAGCCGGATTTGATCGTCGACGAGAATCCAAACGCCGCCGCGTCCGTCGAGAACGACGTCGCGAATCTCGGGCCCGCTTTTTTCGTCTTTTTTATCGTTGGAATCGGTTTCTTTTTGAACGGTTTTCAACGCGGCGCCG
>JAZNJF010000062.1:0-5932 GCA_045577885.1 Thermoguttaceae bacterium
GTTGCGCCGTCAAGGGCCGAAGTATAAAGGGAAGACGTTGACGCTCCGCGGGCGGCTCCTCCGCGCCGTTTGGGTTCCGACGGCGAACGAAGCGGCGCAAACCGGCGAAGTCGCGCAAGTTGACGAAGCGGCGCAAAATAACGAGTTTGCGCAAAATAACGAATCGGCGCGAAACGGCGAGGTTGAGACGAACGGCGAAGCGGCGCAAAACGGCGAAGTCGCGCAAGTTGACGAAGCGGCGCAAAACGGCGGCGTCGCGGCAAGCGGCGCAAGAGGGGAAAACGGCGGGTTTTACGACCTTTGGGTGTTGCTTCCGGATTCGAAACGCGACCCGGTTCGGCTCCTGACGCGGCGCGCTCCGCCCGGTTTTAACGTCGACGAGCGGCTCGAAAACGCGACCGCTTATCCGGAAACGGTCGAATATCGGCGCGAAACGGTCGAGGCGACCGCCGTTTATTACCGAACGACGGCGTTCGACGGCGGGGACGATTTTTACGCGGCGCCGACCCTCGTCGCGGCCGATTTCCGTTGGAGCGGAGCGGCGGCGTCGACGGACGACGGGAGCGAGTCGACCGAAAAAACGGAGAAAACCGGCGGCGCGCTCGGCGTTAAAATCGGCGTTTGCGTCGGAATCGTCGCCGTTTGGCTCTTGACGCGGCGTTTCGTCGGGCGCAAATCGGCTGGAAAAACAGGTAGACGGGGCAAACGGGGCAAGAACGCGCTCGACTTGCCCGACTCGATCGAGCCGTTCGCGCTCCTTCTCGTCGCGTCGGGAGCGTTCGTCGGAGCGGTTCGCGCCGAGACGCCGGAGGTTGCGGCAAATACGATAAATGCGGAAAATACGCAAGCGGCGCAAACGACGCGACAAACGCAAGTCGGCGAAGTCGGCGAGACGGCGCAAGACGACGCGGCGTTTTGGAGCGTCGCGACCGGCGTCGACGCCGACGCTTGGCGGCGCGAAACGGCGATTTCGGGGGAACCGCGACCGGCGCTCGATTCGACCGAAGCGGTCGAGCGGCGGCAAATCGCGGTCGCGACGTTCGAGCGGTTGGCGCGGCTCGTTTCGCCGTCGGTTTTGGCGGAGCGGTTCGGGGAAAATGGGCGAAACGGAGAAGACGGGGAAAATAGGAACGCGACGGCGCTCGTCGGAACGCTCGGCGATTACGTCGCGGCGGCGCCGAGCAAGCGTCCGGCGTTCGATTCGTCGGCGAGCGTTCGTTATTTTTGCGGAACCGCGGTTCGAATCGAACGACTTGCGACCGGCGCGGACGAAGCGGCGCGAATCGGCGGCGACGCGCTTTATCGGGTCGTCGTCGCGCTCGATTCGCCGAAAAACGGGAAAGTTGGGGAAAATAGAGAAGACGGCGGAACGTTCGCCGCGCCGGAAACGCTCGTCGTTTATTCGCCGAACGTTCCGAAGTTCGCCGCGCCGTCGAGTTTTTTCGACGCGAACGGCAAACGGGCGAAAAGAGATAAGGAAGGTAAAGCGGGGAAAACGGCGAACGTCGGCGAATTGGCTAAGACGGGGAAAGCGGCGAACGTCGGCGTCGGCGAGCGCGTCGGCGGACTCGGCGTTTCGTTCGGTCGGGAAGCGGACGGGGCGGTCGCGTTGGCGGCGCGGGTCGGTTGGTTCCCGACGGACGCTCCGCTCGGTCGGCTCGGCGTCGATTTGTCGGCGTTCGAAGGGGCGCCGGTTCACCCGATTCGCGCGTTGACCGCCGAAAAAGACGCGGCGCGACGTCGGGAAATCGCCCAAACGCTCCGCTGGACGAGCGCCGACGTTCGCCCGTTTTACGAGACGCTCGCCGCCGTTCGCCGAGATTCGAGTCGAAACGAAAAGGCGGTTTTAGCGCCGGATTCGAGTTTCGCGTCTGAAGCGGATAAGATTGTCGCGCTTTTCAATCGTCCGGAGCGGAATCAAGGGCGCGTCGTTCGACTTCGCGGACGCGTTCGGCGGGCGAACTTAGTTCTCGTCGACGACCCGGACGTCGTCGCGGCGACCGGAATCGACCGATATTACCAACTTTACCTATTCGCCAACGATTCGCAAGGTTGGCCCCTTGTCCTTTGCGTTCCGGAACTCCCCGACGGGTTGAAAGTCGGCGGAGGAAAAGAATATCGGCGCGAAATCGAGTTTGTCGGCGCGTTTACCAAAACTTGGGCGTACAAAACGTCGGCGCAAAGGACGCAAACCGCTGAAAAAGCCCGGAACGCCGAGAAAACGCAAACCGCGCAAAACAGTCAAAGCCCCCAAAACGCCGAAATTGCGCAAAGCGCCGAATCGACCGGACCGGGGCCTTGGGGGCGCGTTCCGGTTTTGGTCGGGCGGGTCGTTAACGTCGTTCCGGAAGAGTCGGAAAGGGCGAAAGCGCCGGTTTCGCCGACCGCGATCGTCGTCGGGTTCGCGTTTCTTTCCGTCGCTTGGGTCGCGTTGCGTCGTCGAGCCGCCCGAGCGCCCCGAACGAAACGGCGTTAAGTTGGAGGAGACGGGTAAAATGGAGAAAAAATGAAGTTGGCGAAGAATAAGCGCGTCGCGTCGTTTGCGTCGAAAAAAGGAAAAAAAAGCGGAAATTTAGAAAAAAATCGCGGTTTATCGTCGAAAGTCGTTCGCGCGGTCGTTGACGGGATTGCGATTTTAAGGTAAATTATTGGATACGCCGACGATTCGCCGCAAAATTTGCGTTTTGTGGGAGGTCGTCCGTCGTCGATTCGCGTCGATTTTCCATTTGGGCCCTTGACGTATTTATTAATAAGATTTGTCGTCTTTATTAATAAAGGACGGGTAAGCGCCGAAACGGGCGAGGCGGGCGACGGCGTCGCGGCGAGAGATTATCGTTACGTTTACGCAGTTTTGAAATCGTCGACGAAACGCGCCGGTCGCGAACGCTCGATTTTGAATCCGCGACGGATTACCCGCTTACCGCTAAGGAAAACGCTATGAAGCAAACGTTGCTTGCTTTGTTGCTCGCCTTGACCGCGACCGTCGGTTTTGCCGCCGACATTACGCCGGAAGGGATGAAGCAACTGGAAACCGAATGGTTGTTCCAATGCGATAACGAGCCGACCTTTGAAAAAGCGAAGCTCGAAATCGGATACGCTCGCGCCATCGCCGACCGTATCGTCGCCGACTACGAAGACGAAGTCGACTTTACCGCCGACCTCGCCGCGCTCGCCGAACTCGAAAAGAAGATCGACGCCGCCGAAGAAACCGAAGAAACGGCGCGCGAACTTTACATCGCCGTTCGCAAAGTCAAACGCGATATCACGTTCAAAAACCCGTTGATCGACTTCGAAAAGATCGTCTTGATCGACAACCCGTACCCGAAAGGGAAAAAGGGCGACGCCACCGACGAGTGGGGCCACGAAGCGCGCCACCGCAACGGCTTCATGGCGGAACCGGGCGGGCGTATGTTGATCGTCGGGCTGAACCCGGGCGGCGAAGTCTTCGACGTTCTCAAAGGGCACGAAGGCAGCTTCTGGCGTCCGGACGTCTCCTACGACTGCTCGAAGCTCCTCTTCAGCTTCCAACCGAAAGGCGAAAAGTCGTTCCACCTCTACGAAGTCAATATCGACGGCACCGGCCTGAAACAATTGACGTTCGGCGACTACGACGACCTCGACCCGGTTTACACGCCGGACGGTAAAATCACGTTCTGCTCGAGCCGTCAACACTCCTACGTCCGCTGCATGCCGATGACGCACTCCTTCGCCGTTTCGCGTTGCGACGCCGACGGTAAGAACATTTACGTCATTTCGGCCAACGGCGAACCGGAATACCTCCCGAGCATGCTCGAAGACGGTCGCGTTATCTTCACCCGTTGGGAATACACGGACAAAGCCCTCTGGCGCGTCCAATCCCTCTGGACGATGAACCCGGACGGCACGAACCAACAAACGTTCTACGGCAACCAATCGACTTGGCCGGACGTCCTCACCGAAGCCCGCGCCATTCCGGGAAGCAACAAAGTCATGTTCACCGGTCTCGGCCACCACGCTTGGTTCAACGGCTCCATCGGGATCATCGACCCGTCCGAAGGTTTGAACTACCCGAAAGGCCTCGACCGCGTTACCCGCGAAGTCGCTTGGGCCGAAGTCGGCAACGGTCCGCAAGACCCGGCCGCGAAGGTCGATTACCACCAATCCGGTAAAATTTACGCCTACAAGACCCCGTATCCGCTCAGCGAAGAAGTCTTCCTCGTCAGCGCTCGCGAAGGCGGCCACCTCTACAGCGGCGCGCACCACGACTGGTTCTTCCGTCTGTACCTGATGGACGTTTACGGCAACAAGGAACTCATCTATCGCGGTAAGTACAACGCTTATCACGCGATGCCGATCGTCAACCGCGAAGGCCTCTATCCGGTCAAACCGGACGTCGTCAAATGGCCGAAGATCGGTTCGGGCGAAAAACCGGCGCCGGGCGTCCTCTACAGCAACAACGTTTTCGAAGGCACGGAACAATTCCCGGAACTCAAGAAAAACGGGAAAGCGATCCGCATCATCCAAATGGACCCGAAAACGTACACCACTTGGAATAAAACCGTCCAACACGACGGCCCGGCCGTTTCGGTCTTCCAAGCCGAAGGCGTCAAACGCATCATCGGCGTCGTTCCGATCGAAGAAGACGGCTCCATTCGTTTCGAAGTTCCCGCCGGCGAAGCGCTCTTCTTTGAAATGCTCGACGCCGAAGGTCGCGCGATTCACGTCATGCGCACGTTCACGAACGTGATGCCGGGCGAAGAACGCGGTTGCACCGGTTGCCACGAATCCTCGATGGCGACGCAACAAAACTTCGCGCAAGAAGGCGCGCAAGCCGGTATCGCCGCGACGAAAGCGCCGGTCAAACCGGTTCCGCCGTCTTGGGGCACGGAAGAATCGATCGGTTACAAACGCTTCGTTCAAGACCCGGTCATCGAAAAGTACTGCATTAAGTGCCACGGCGACCCGGAAAGCAAAGCGTATCAAACGATCAACATGACTTGGCGCCCGTCGACCAAAGGTTGGTGGGGTTGGGTTCACCACCGTCCGAACGACGTCAGCCCGTTCAACGAACCGTACATGACGTTCGTCGGCGGCGACACCCCGTGGGGCGGCGCGAAACCGCGCGACGAACGCAACGTTCCGAAGAACATCGCCGGTCTCTTCATCGTCGAAGCCTACGGCGCGAACGACCCGGACAACCTGAAAACCCTCCCGCCGTACTCGGCTTACTCGCCGGTCAGCCGCCTCTTCCACAACGCGACGAGCGGCGAACACCACGGCGTTAAGGTCGAAGGCGAAGCCCGCGAACGTCTCCTCGCTTGGATCGACTGCAACGGCCCGTACCTCGGCGACGAAGAAATTCGCCAAATGTACGACCCGGAAAGCGTCGCGGTCAGCACGATTCCGCCGATTCGTCCGCGTATCGCCACCGCTCCGCGCATCAACCGTTTCGACATTCGTCAAGACGGCGACACGAGCAAGCTCGGCGAATTCAAATGGCTGCCGAACCCGGACAAAACGTTCGACCCGAACCAACGCGTCGCGGAAGAACAACTTCGCTCGCTCCGCGAAGAAGTTGCGAAAGAAAATCTCAAAATCGAGATCGTTTCCGCGACCTACGGCGCCGGCGACAAGAAAGTCGACGTTCGCGAAAAGTTGATGGAAAAATACTTCAACGGTTCGCGCCTCCTGACCTACGTCGGCAAATACAACGACCTCTTCGGCGACCCGATTTACAATACGAAGAAAACGCTCGATATCGAGTACAAGATCAACGGCGAAACGAAGAAGGTTTCCTTCCAAGAAAACGCCCGCATTCTTCTGCCGAAATAAGCGAAACGAAACGCGAGTCCGTTAAGCGCGGATTCGGAACGTTAAGCGTTCGCTAACGAAGAGCCGACGTCGACAAGTTCGACGTCGGCTTTTTTCTTTTTGTCGCGTCGCGCGGAGTTGG
>JAZNJF010000063.1:0-17097 GCA_045577885.1 Thermoguttaceae bacterium
CGCTCCGATAAGCGTTTGCGGACGGCGAACGGCGCGAGTCGTCGCGACCGGCTGGGCGTTTTGGTGCGTCGTTTTGCTCCTTGTCGCCCCGACTTGGCGACTTGCGACGTTCGTTAATTTGCGCGGAACGCATGTGATCCCGCGAAGCGCGCCGCCGAAAGAATCGATCGCCGATGGTTGGCTCGACGTTTGCCGTTGGGCCCGCGAAGCGACGTCGCCGGACGCCGTTTTCCTCGTTCCGCGCGGTTGCGACTCGTTCAAATGGGAAGCGCAGCGCGCCGAAGTCGGCTCTTGGAAGGAGATACCGCAGGACGCCCGCTCGATCGTCCGTTGGTTCCGCGATATGGAGCGGCTGTACGCGACGCCCGGAACGAAGCGCGATTCGGCGACCCGATGGACGTCGCCCCTCGTTTGTGTTTTCGCGATGCGCGGTCGCGACCAAATTTTGAAACAGAGCGCGGAAATGGGGTATCAGTTCGCGATTCTGGAGACGCCGCCGTATGTGTTGGTCGCGTATCCGGAGTTAATGAAGAACTTAGAAGCGTTTTGGAAAGCCGACGAGGTTTACCGCAACGACCAATATATCGTCCTGCGACTCGACAAAACCGCCGAAATTAAGGAAACGCGCAAAACGGCGGCGGAGAAGGGGAACGCGTCGGCGCCGGATTCGGCGGAATGACAAAACGCGGCAAAAGCGGTAAGAGCGGTAAAGTCGGTAAAATCGAAGGGGCGGCGATTTGAGCGTTTTTAACGGAAGAAAGGGGAACGGAGCCGCCGTCGACCCGGAAACGTTCCGAGCGCGTCCGAATCGGCGAACGACGCCGCGGCTCGAGCTGGTTCCGCTAACGCTCGACGAATTCGCGCTTTATCTGTCGGACGTCGACGCGTTGGCGCAAGAACTCCGTTTGGCCGAACCGCCGAGCGAACCGGACGCCGAAACGCGCGCCGCTTTTAACTGGCTCTTCGAAAACGCGCTGCCGCTCGACGCCGCGTCGCTCTGTTGGTCGACCCTTTGGGCGGCGATTTTGCGGAGCGAGAACCGCGTCGTCGGGTTCCTCTGTTTCAAAGGCCCGCCGCGACCGCTCTTTGATTTTTTAGAAACGGCGCCGAATTTCAAACTCGACGTTGAACCCGGCGCCGACGAGAAGCCGGAAGCGAGCGAACCCGGCGCCGACGAGAATCCGGAAGCGAATAAATTCGCCGCCGACGCGAACGCCCGAACCGCCGCCGAACCCGTCGTTAACGAGAAGACGCAAGCGGTTGCAACCGCCGCCGAGCCCGCGTCGACCGCCGTCGTCGAAATCGGATACGGCGTCGACGAAGCGTTCCGCGGTCGCGGTTTGGCGACCGAGGCGGTCGGCGCGCTCGTCGATTGGGGGCGCGGACGGGAGGACGTCGGCGTTATTTTGGCCGAGACCTTGACGGCGAACCTCCCGTCGCGCCGCGTCTTGGAGAAAAACGGTTTTCGACGTCGCGGCGAGTCGACCGACGCTCTTTTTTGGCGCGTCGACGTTTCGGAGCGAACCGACGGAGCGGTCGAAAACGGCGGTTTTTGATTCTTCTTTTTTTGTTGCGGAAACGCGGGCCCGGTCGAGTCGGCGGGTGTTAAGTCGGCGTTTCGGGCGAAGTTCGCTCGAACGTCGCTCGGGGGAACCGGAAGCGGCCCGAAATTCGCTCGAACGTCGACCGAGGGAACCGGAAACCGCCCGAAATTTGATTGGCCGTCAACCGGCGTTTTCGTCGACGAGCGAGACGACGCGGACTCGCGATTCTTCGACGACGCGGATCTTGCCTTCGCGGGCGAGCCAGCCGATCCCCTCCATCACGTAGTCGCGCGGCGCGCCGATTCGCTTGACGATCGCGCTGACGCTTTGCTTCCCTTGATAGCGCAGGATCGTCCAAATCCGCCCCGCCATCGTTCCCATCGCCGGCGTTTGATCGCGCCCGCTTTCCAAGCCTTCGCCGTTCCAAGTCGAAGTCGTTTCGGACATTGCGTTTTTCCTTTCGTTAGGTCGTTGTTGGTCGTCGAGCGTTCTTCGCGGCGGCGTTTTTGATTATTTTGTCGCTGAAACGAAAATCGACGTTTTCAAAGCCGCTTGGAAAGCGCCTCGCGAGTTCGGCGAACGCGTCGACGCGGCGTCGACGTCGCGTTTTTTCCGTTCGGCGTTAATTTACCTCCTTGAAACCGAAACGGAGCGGAGGCGCGACTTTTTTCAACGGCGGCGGCGAGAGCGGGGGAAACGGTCGCGGAAAAGTTGACGCGAACGGTCGCGGCGGCGCGGAGCGCGAAATTTTCGCGTCGCGACGAGGAACGGTTCGACCGTTTTTAACGGTCGCGCGGGCGAGCGAACCGCGTCGACGGCGAAAGTTTAGCGGTTAAAACGGTCGCGCGGACGCGGCGGCGAAGGTTTCGCGTTAAAGTTGGGCGACGCCCTTTCGGAAATTGCGATTTTGTATATAATAAGGAGAGAACTTACTTTCGCAATCGACGCGAGCGCCGCCGCATCCCGACGGTCGTTCGTCGTAAATCCCGCAATTCGGCGATATAGAAGGAAATAAGAGCGATGTCGAAATTGACGCAGTCCCCCGCTTGGCAAAATCTCGAACAACATCAAAAGGAAATGGCGCCGGTTCAAATGCGCGACATGTTCGCGAGCGACCCGGATCGCTTCAATAAATTCTCCGTCGAGTTCGGCGGGATTCTCTTCGACTACTCGAAGAACCGCATCAACGAAAAAACGGTCGATCTCCTCGTCGCGTTGGCCGAGCAAGCGAAGGTTCGCGAAATGGCCGAAGCGATGTTTACCGGCGAAAAAATCAACGTTACCGAACGTCGCGCCGTTCTGCACACCGCGCTTCGCAACCGTTCGAACAACCCGGTTTACGTCGACGGCAAAGACGTGATGCCCGACGTCAACCGCGTTTTGGCGAAGATGAAAGATTTCAGCGACCGCGTTCGCGACGGCCGTTGGACCGGTTACACCGGCAAAGCGATTACGGACGTCGTCAACGTCGGGATCGGCGGCTCCGACCTCGGCCCCTGCATGGTCTGCGAAGCGCTGACGCCGTATCAAACGAACCTCCGCGTTCACTTCGTTTCGAACGTCGACGGGACGCACGTCGCCGAGACGGTCAAGAATTTGAACCCGGAAACGACGCTCTTCATCGTCGCGTCGAAGACGTTCACGACGCAAGAAACGATGACGAACGCCGAGTCGGCGAAGGCTTGGTTCCTCGCGACGGCGAAAGACGAAGCGGCGGTCGCGAAACACTTTGTCGCGCTCTCGACGAACCGCGACGAAGTCGTCAAATTCGGGATTGATCCGGAAAATATGTTCGAGTTCTGGAGCTGGGTCGGCGGGCGTTACTCCCTTTGGTCGGCGATCGGGCTTAGCATCGCGTTGGCGGTCGGGTTCGAAAACTTCGAAGAACTCTTGAGCGGCGCGCACGAGATGGACGTTCACTTCCGGACGACGCCGTACCGCGAAAATATTCCGGTCTTGATGGCGCTTCTCGGCGTTTGGTACAACAACTTCTTCAACGCGGAAAGTTGCGCCGTTTTGCCTTACGACCAATACCTGCGCCGCTTCCCGGCCTACCTGCAACAGGGCGACATGGAGAGCAACGGCAAGGGCGTCGACCGCGAAAACAACCGCGTCGACTACTCGACCGGCCCGATCGTCTGGGGCGAGCCGGGCACGAACGGCCAACACGCGTTCTATCAGCTGATTCACCAAGGGACGAAGCTGATTCCTTGCGACTTCCTCGCGCCGGCGCAAACGCAAAACCCGATCGGCGACCATCATCAAAAGCTGATCGCGAACTTCATCGCGCAGATGGAAGCGTTGATGAAGGGCAAGACGGAGGAAGAAGCGTTCGCCGAGCTGACGAAATCGGGGCTCGACGAAGCGGAAGCGCGTCGTTTGGCGCCGTCGAAGGTCTTCCCGGGGAACCGTCCGACGAACGCGATCTTCTTCGAAAAGTTGACGCCGCGCATGCTGGGCCGCATTATCGCCGCTTACGAGCTGAAAATCTTCGTCCAAGGCGTCCTTTGGAACGTCAACTCGTTCGACCAAATGGGCGTCGAACTCGGCAAGCAGTTGGCTAAGGCGGTTCTTCCGGAGTTGGTCGCCGCCGAGCCGACGACGTCGCACGACTGCTCGACGAACGCGCTCGTCGAATACTTCAAAGCGCGCCAAGCGAAGTAGTTCGCGTCGCTTAAACGAAGCTAAACGTCGAAACCGCCGGAACGGGCAACCGTTTCGGCGGTTTTTTTTGACGTTTTTTCAAGAAAATCGGCGAAATTTTCTTGAAACGTCGCTCTTAAACGAGGAGCGCCGCGTTTCGCCCCGGTTTTCCCGCTTCGCTCTTGCGTTTTTTCGGCAAATTCGATATAGTTCAACACGGCGGGCGTCGGGCGCGTTCGGCGTCGCTTCGTTTCGAGAGTCGAAATTTTCCCCGAAACGGCGAAACAACGCGAAACGGAGCGCGGCGTTTCGAATCGCGTCGCGAAAACGGAAATGAAACTCGAATATCGAACGGCGACGGTCGACGACGGCGCGGAAATCGCTTACGTCGACGTCGGGGAAGGGCGGTTTCTCTTTTACATCGACGGGTTCGGCGGCTCCGTCGCGACGGCCAACGGGATTCTCGAACGCTTTAGCAAGCGCGGCTCGTTCCGAACGGTCGCCTTCGATCATCGCGGATACGGGCAAACGCCGTTCGCTCCCGATTTCGGCGTCGAACGCTCCGCCGCCGACTTGCGCGCGTTGATCGAACGCCTCGACGCCCGCGACGTTTGCGTCGTCGGGTACTCGATGGGCGGCTCCGTCCTCTTTTCTTACCTCGAACAGTTCGGAACCGACCGCGTCGCGAAGATCGTTTTCGTCGACACTTGCCCCAAACTCCTCAACGACGACGTTTGGCGGCTCGGGTACCGCCAAGGACGCTATTTCGCCGACGATTACGAACGCGACATGCAAATTTTGCGCGACGATCCGCCGCTCTTTAAGACGACGTTTTTCGCCCGTTGCGAAGTTCCGTCGACCCCCGACGCGCCGCCGACTTGGCCGGAACCGCTCGACCGCGACGCTTGGTTGGCGAAAGCCGTCGAGATTACCGGCGTCCGCGAATCGCTCGCGAAACGGGTCTTTTTCGCTCCGATTCCGCCCGAGCGCGCCGCCGTCGACCGCCGCTATTGGGAGTCGATGACGACCGCCGACTTCCGCGCTTCGCTCGGCAAAATCGACGTTCCGACGCTCGTCCTGCACGCCGACCCGGGCTCCCTTTACCGCGTCGAGACGGCGGAGTATATCGCGTCGCAAATTCCCGGAGCTAAACGACTTGCGATCGCCGACGCGACGCACGTCTTCCCGGCGAAACGCTCCGACGAGTTCGTCGCCGCCGTCGCCGACTTCTGCGGTTGAGCGTTCGACGAAAACGCCCTTATTAATATAAAGGGGGAAAGCGGCGAAGGATTGACCGAAAAAGCGACCCTTGCGGAGCGTCGCCGCGACGACTGCGAAGCGCGTTGGGAACGACGGGACGGCGATAAAGTCGACGTAAAGGAAAAAAACGGGAAAATCGGCCCGCTCCTTGAGTTTTTTCGCGGAAAAGTTATAATTAACGGCAACGCGCCGCGACGGTCGAAAACGCCGACGAGGCCCGGTTGGGCGAGTCGACGTTTTTCAAACGAGAAGACGAGCTCGCGCCGAAAAAAGAATTTTGTCCGAAACTTTGATAAAAAGGAAAAAACCGCAATGAAAAAAATCGCGACGATCGAAACGGAACGCGGAACGATCAAAATCGAACTCTTCGCCGACAAAGCCCCGCGCACCGTCGCCAACTTCGAAAATTTGGCCAACGACGGCTTTTACAACGGCCTGATCTTCCACCGCGTCATCGCCGACTTCATGATCCAAGGCGGCGACCCGACCGGCACCGGTTGCGGCGGCCCCGGTTATCAATTCGACGACGAATTCCATCCCGACCTCCGACACGACGGTCCGGGCGTCCTCTCGATGGCGAACGCCGGCCCGAACACGAACGGTTCGCAATTCTTCATTACGCACGTTCCTTGCCCTTGGCTCGACGGCAAACACTCCGTTTTCGGCAAGGTCTTCGAAGGGCAAAACGTCGTCGATACGATTCAACAAGGCGACAAAATGACCTCCGTTAAGGTCGAAATCGTCGACTGAGCCTAAAAAGCGGACGACAAGAAGCGCGGTTGGCCGGAATTTGGGCGAATCGCGCAAAATTTAACGACGAAACCGCGTCGTTTGCGTAAAATAAAGAAAATGCGCGAACGGCGCGGCGTCGGCGTTTGACGGAACGACGGTAAAATAAGGAAGCGGGGGCGAACGGCGAAAGTCGGACGGTTCGGCGGTTTGGATAAAAAACGAAAGGACGCGATGAACGAAATCTCCTTTGAAGAAGCGTTTCGGCGCTTGGAAACGATCGTTTCGACGCTCGAAAGCGGGCGCGGCGAATTGGAAGAGTCGCTCGCGCGGTACGAAGAGGGGATTCGGCTCCTGCGCCGTTGCCGTCAAATTCTCGACGGAGCGGAGCGTCGCGTCGAAATCTTGAAGGGCGTCGACGAAAACGGCGCGCCGATTCTCGAACAAGCGGACGAAAACGCGCTTCGGTCGCAAACGGACGTCGCCGGACGTCAAACGCCTCCCGCGACGGCGGCGAAGTCGGGCGTTCGAACGACGGCGCAAACGGAAAATCCGGCGCGACCCGCAAACTCGGCGGCGAGCGGCGGCGGGAACGTCGTCGACGCGACGGCGCAAGAATCGGCGGCGCGACCGACTCGAACGGCGACGGCGCGACGAACGACGGCGTCGGCTCCGGTTCCTCCGTCGGAAAATTCGACGCGACCGGAACCGACGGCGAATCCGACGCGAACCCGAACGTCGACTCGGCGAACTTCCGCTTCGACGCAAAATTCGGAGCCGCCGAAACGCTCGGAACCGCCGCGCGGACGGAGCTTTTTCGACGACGCGCCGCCGTTTTGAACGGGTCTTAAAAACGGCAAAAGCGGTAAAAGACGCAACGTTGAGGCGTAAAATCGGCAAAAACGGCAAAGTCGGCTTGGCTTGACGGGAAAACGCCCCCGCGCCGGGACGATTCGCGAATCGACGACGAACACGAGGTAAAAAAATGACGACCGAACGACCGGAAAAATCGACGCCGACGGAATATTTGGCGGAATTGCGGCGGGAAATCGACGCGGCGCTCGACGCGTTTTCGCGTTTCGACGACGATTCGCCGAAGCGGCTGACCGACGCGGCGCGTTATTCGCTCCTCGCGCCCGGGAAGCGGTTGCGTCCGGCGTTGGCGTTGATCGCGGCGGAGCTTTGCGGCGGAAGTCGGGAAACGGCGATTCCGGCGGCGGTCGCGGTCGAGGCGATTCACTCTTATTCGTTGATACACGACGACTTGCCGGCGATGGACAACGACGACTTGCGCCGCGGTCGGCCGACGTGTTGGCGGCGTTTCGACGAAGCGACCGCGATTTTGGCCGGCGACGCGCTCCAAGCGTTCGCGTTCGAAGCGTTGGCGAAGAGCCCGGTCGAGCCGAGCCGCGTCGTCCGTTGCGTCGCCGAGTTGGCGCGAGCGGCGGGCGCGTCCGGAATGGTCGGCGGACAGGCGGACGACGTTCTTTGGTCGGCGGTTTCGGCGGCGTCGCCGGGCGTTTCCGACTTGGTCGCGTCCGTTCTGAAAACGGCGTTTTCCGACGTCGGGGACGAAATCGACGGCGCGAAAAGCGGCGAAAAGAACGTTGAAAAGAACGTTGAAGACGACGACAATAACGGAAATAACGATAATAACGGCGGAACGGCGCTCGACGATTCCGTTCGAGACGCGACGGCGGCGTTTTTGCGCAAAATTCATCGACGCAAGACCGGCGCGATGATTCGCGTCTCGCTCCGCTTGGGCGCGTTGGTCGCCGGAGCGTCGGACGCGACGCTGAATCGGCTCGACCTTTTCGGGCGTTATTGGGGGCAAGCGTTCCAAATTTCGGACGACCTTCTCGACGCGGTCGGCGACGAAGCGGCGCTCGGCAAGCGCGTTCAAAAGGACGCCGAGGCCGGAAAGTTGACGTATATTTCCCTTTTTGGCGTCGACGAAACGCGGCGGCTCCTCGCCGAATGCGTCGAAAAAGCGAAATTGGCGCTGAAACCGGAATTCGTCGCGGAATTGGACGGCGAAATCGGCGGAATTGGCCGCGGAACCGACGCTCGCGGCGCGACCGGTCCGGCGTTCGCGGTCGATTCGGCGGCTTGGGACGCGTTGAATTATCTTGCCGATTACGTCGCGGGGCGGGACCGATGACGAACGAAAAAGAGAATGAAAAGCGGGCGCCGTTCGAACCGCGTCCGAAAGTCGAACCGACGCTGTTGCGCGAGTTGCGTTCGGCGGAACCGCTTCGCTCGATGACGCTCGACGAGTTGGAACGACTGGCGACGGAGATTCGCTCGACGATTTGCGACTTGGCGGAGCGGCGCGGCGTTCACTTCGCGTCGAATTTGGGCGTCGTCGAGTTGGCGATCGCGCTTCATTCGACGTTCGACTTCCGGCGCGACCGGCTCGTTTGGGACGTCGGGCACCAATGTTACCCGCACAAGCTCCTTACCGGGCGTTTCGCCGAATTTGCCGGAATCCGAACGCGCGGCGGGCTTTCCGGTTATCCCGACCCGGACGAAAGCGAGTACGACCTTTTCCGAACAGGTCACGCGGGGTGCAGCGTTGGAACGGCGCTCGGACTCGCTCGCGGGGACGAGTTGGCGACGCGTTTGAACGACGGTTTGGCGGCGAAAAAAGCCGGAGAATTAGAAAAGTTCGGAAAACCGGCGATTTCGACGATTTTAGAAGATTCGGAAGTTTCGGAAGATTTAGAAGTTTCGGAAGATTTAGGAGTTTCGGGAACTTCGGGAGTTTCGGAAGATTCGGGAGATTTGGGAGTTGCGGAAGTTTCGGAGAATTCCGAAGATTCGAAAAAAAACGGAAAAACGGAAGAGTCGAATGCGCCGCGTTACTCGGTCGCGGTCGTCGGCGACGGCGCGTTGGCCGGCGGTCCGATCTTCGAAGCGCTGAATCACGCGGGCGGATTGCGCCAAAAAATGCTCGTTATCCTGAACGACAACAAAATGTCGATTTGTCAACGGGTCGGCGGGCTCGGGCGTTCGCTCGACAAAATGCGGACGGCGCGGTCGTACCTCGGCGCCCGAACGGCGTTTCGTCGCTTTTTTAAGGGAAAACCGGGCGCTTACCGCTTCCTGACGCGACTTCGCGACGCGGCGAAAGCCGGACTCGTCGGCGGAATGCTCTTCGAAGATTTTGGATTCCGGTACGTCGGCCCTATCGACGGGCACGACCTCGCGACGTTGCGCAAATATCTTGAACGAATCAAGACGATCGACGAGCCGGTCTTGCTGCATGTCTTGACCGAAAAGGGACGCGGATACCGACCGGCCGAAATCGATCCGGCGAACTTTCACGCGACGAACCCGGAGCAGGCGCTCAACGCCGAAAGCGTCGTTTTGTTCGATCAATGGGCGGACGACGAGCTGAAAACGTCGAAAAGTCGGCGCGCGCCGAATCCGAAAAAAGCCCGAGCGACCGCGCTCGACGCCGCGATCGCCGACGCTCCGAACGCCGCGCGAGTCGTCGATTTGCTCGACGCGGCGAACGACGGGAAAGAACGCTCCTTCACCGATTGGGCCCGTTGCGCGATTTATCGGGCGATGAAGCGCGACCCGCGCGTTTGCGTCGTCGTCGCCGCGATGACGCAAGGGAATATGCTCGAAGCGGCGCGAGCGGAGTTTCCGGATCGCTTCTTCGACGTCGGCATCTGCGAGGCGCACGCGGTCAACTTCGCCGCCGGTCTCGCCAAAGCCGGAATGCGGCCTATCGTCGACATTTACAGCGGTTTTTTACAGCGCGCTTACGACCATTTGTTCCAAGAGGCGTCGTTGCAAAACTTGCCGATTATCTTCGCGATCGACCGCGCCGGGCTGGTCGGCGCGGACGGACCGACGCATCACGGCGTTTTCGATTTGAGTTATTTGCGGCCTTTTCCGAATATAACGACGATAGCGCCGGGCGACGCTTGCGATATGGCGCGGGCGTTTGAGTTCGCGTTGACGCTCGACGGCCCGACGGCGATACGTTACCCGAAGGGGAAGGCGGCGCGGATTCGCCGCGAAGTCGCGCCGTTCGAACTTGGGCGAGCGGAGGTTTTGCGCGACGGAACCGACGGCGCGTTCGTCGTTTGCGGCGGCGGAATTTTGAAAACGGCGTTCGATTTAGCGGAGGATTTCGCGCGCGGCGTCGTTCCGGGCCGTCCGGTTCTCGACGTCGGCGTCGTCAACGCGCGGTTCGTCAAGCCGCTCGACCGCGATCGCGTTTTGGCGCCGTTGCGAGCGGGGATTCCGACCGTCGTCGTCGAGGAAAACGCGTTGGCGGGCGGGTTTACGTCGGCGGTTTTGGAGGCGGCGAACGACGAAGGGCTCGACGCGCGCTTTCTGTTGCGAAAAGGCGTTCCGGACGCGTTTATTCCTTGCGGTTCTCGGGACGAGCAGCTCGCCGACGTCGGGCTCGACCGCGCCGGATTGTCGGCGGCGTTCGACGAGATTCGGGCTCGCGTCGCGCGCTTGAACGGGGCGGGAGGCTTTGCGCAAGGCGAGCAAAGCGGCGAAAGAGCGGCGGAAACCGACGGCGTTATCGTTAAAATCGATAAAATCGGAGCGCGTTAACCGCCAATCTCGCGTCGTCGCGTCGCAAACCGGCGACGCGGAAACGCGAAAAAGAAAGCGCGAAAACGACGGCGCGTCGCAAGACGTTCCGTCGTTTTTTGCGTTCTTGCGGGGCAAGCGGGGGCGTTCGTCGGGGACTTTGCGTCCTTGCGGGGCAAGCGGGGGCGTTCGCTGGAAAATCGACGTTCAAGTTTAACGAATCTGGCGAATTTAACGGCCGTCGCGCCGTCGAAAATCGCCGTTTTGCGCGAACGTCGTTCAACCGACGCGCGTTTTTAACGCTTCCGAAACGACTCGACGGCGACCTTGTTCGTTTTGGGTTGGATTTTGCCGGTTGAATCGATTTTGACGGTCGGCGGGGCGGGATTAACCGATTTTCGCGGCGCGGAGCGCGGCGGCCCAGCGCGCTTTTTCTTCGGCGGTCGGGCGCGAACCGGCGAACCGGGCCCGATAATACCGCTCGACGAGCTCGCGGAAGAGGCGGCGGGTCGCGTCCGGCGTCGGTTCGAACCGCGCGGCGGAGACGGAACGCGGCGCTTGGGGCGTCTTTGACGATTTTGCCGCTTTTTTCGGGGCGCGACGCGACCGTTCCAACGTCGTTTGGTCGACGAACGTCGTCGACGTCGAGCTCGTCGCGGGATTGGAGGCGTTTGGAGCGTCGTTTTGGAAAGTCGCGGCGGCTTCGTCTTCCAACGCGAAACAGCGTTCGAGGAATTCAAGCGGCGTTTCGTCGACGCGGCGTTCGGTCGCGAGACGTTTCGAAAGCGCTTGTTCAAGGCGATAGTAAAACGCAAACTCGCGACGTTGCCGCCGCGTTTGCCGTCGCGTTCGCGCCGCGTCGGCGCCGCCCGCTCCGCTTGCGAAAGAGCGCCGACGCCGCCCGAAACGTCGGCGGCCGAAGAGGATAAGTCGCCAAGCGACAAACGCCGCGAGCGCCAATCGCGCCGTTAGCGTTAAGAGCCGCCCGACCGCTTCAGGGCTCCAGTCGCCGGAACTCGCTCGGTCGACCGCGTCTTTCAGCCGTTCGAAAGTCGACGCGAAGGGGCGGAAGCCGTCGTCGCCGAACGAACGAAGGGCGGCGAACGCGTTTTTCGCGCTTTCGGCCAACGGGCGGTAAAACGCTTCCGTTTGGCGCGCGCCGTTGAAGTTGAGAACGTAATCGCGCCAAACCGACGCGAAAAAGTCGCTCCAAAGCGCCGCGTTGAGGAGTAAAGAGTTCGTTTCCGCTTCCAACGACGCCGCCGGGGTCGCGTCGAGACGGAGCCAAGCGCCGTCGGCGCGCCAAGTCGCGTCGACCGACGGACCGGCGGGACGCGCGGGATCGGCGGAATTCGCGTCGACGACCGGCGCGAGGGAAGCGGCGGGGGAATCGGACGTCGGGAAGTTGGACGGCGGGATAAACGCTTCCGTCCAAGAGTGCGCGTTCGACTGCCGAACGATCGTTTCGCCGCCGTTTGCGTCCGGGAAAACGAGGAAGCCGACGACCGTTCGCGACGGTATCCCGACCGCCCGCAACATTAGCGCGAGCGCGCCCGCGAAATATTCGCAATGCCCGCTTTTGTTGACCGAAACGAAGTCTTCGAGCGGGTCGAGCCCCGGCGTCCGCGCGACGCCGCTTCGGTCGTATCGGTATTCGCCGACGTCGCGGAGTCGCGACGTTAAGTAACGCGCCCGACCGGCGAAATCCTCCTTGGGAAGCCCGGATTCCGCGTCCCAACGGCGCGCGGTCGCGATCAATTCCGGAAAACGCTCCGCGTCGAGCGCGAGATATTGGTCGAGGAACGGCCAAACAACCTCTTGATTCGGCGTTAGCTCGGCTTGGCGACCGTCGGCGAAAAAGGCGTTCGTCGCGAACCGGAATCGAATTTGACGGCCGGCGGCGCGTTGGGAGCGACGGGCGACGTTTCCTTCAAAATGAAAGTCTTGCCGCAAGAAATAAAAGGGCCAAGGCGCGAAAACGACCCTCGTGTCGAGCGGTTCCTGTTCGATTTCGAGTCCGAGAAGGCGAGTTCGCGCGTCGAAAAGTCGGGCGGTCGGAACGCCGCGCCGTTCGGCGTCGTCGGACGCGGGCAAAATCGTTCGCAAGTCGTCGAAATTCTCGAGACGTTCGAGCGGTCGCGTCGTCGGAAGGAAAAGCGTCTCGTATAAAAACGTCGGGCGCTTGAGTCGCGCGAGCGCCCAAGTTTCGTCGACGGGCGAGCGACGATCGTTCGTCGGTCGGTAAAGGGGCGTCGAGGCGACGTCGGCCAACGTTCGAACGGAGGTTCCGTCGGGCCTTTCGACCGGACGCGGGGCGCCCGGGGAAGTCGGCGCTTGCGGCGGGAGCGAGAAGCGTATGACGGCGCGCGAAGGGGGCGTTCGCCGTTCGCGTTCTCGTCGTTCGCGGTTGAGTTTTTCAAGTTCCGCTTGCAACGGGAGCAAAATCTCGTCGGGGGCGACCGGCGACGTTTGCCGAATCGACCGAGCGAGAGACGGAAGGTCGAGGCGCGGCGACTCCCAATCGACCTGCTCCCAAACGCGGTCGGAATAACGCGCCATCGGGATTCCGCGCAGGTAGATTGGGGAAGTTGGGTCGATCGGGCGCTTTTTTCCCGGGTCGAAAACGTCGAAAAAACGGACGGTCAACGTTCGTTGGCGGTTGTCGCCGCTTGGGCCGAGTTCGCCGAGTTCGATTTTTTCCGCAAAACCGACCGTCGAGCGAACCGGCGGCGCGCCCGCGTTCCAGTTTTCGCGACCGAATTGAACGTCGCCGATTTCCAGCCGATGAAAGCGCGGGAAGAGGCAAAAGAAGACGAGCGCCGCCGCGAACGCCCAAATCGACGAAACGGCGAAACGGCGGAAAAACTCCGCGTCAACCTCCGCCGACTTAACGCCGCCGCGTCGGTAAAATCGGAGCGCCGCGTCGGGCGCCGAGTTCGCCGATTCGGAAAGCGCCGCCGCTTCGAGTCGAGCGAAAGTCGACGGGGAAGCGGAGGAGAGAGCGAGAGCGACTTCTTCGTCTCGCGTCGTTTGTTTCGGAGCGCGGGGCCCGATAAAACGGGGGCGAAGCGTCGCGTTGGCGGCGTAATAGGCGCGCTCTCCTTCAAGCGTCAAGAGCGAAACGGCGCAAAAGACCGAAAGCGCGTAAAGGGGCGTTAAAATCGCGAAAAGTCCGCTCCGCTGAAAAACGCAACCGACCGCGACCTCGACGAAAGAAATCGTCAAAATTTGATAATGAATCCGGCGCGTCTTCTTTTGGTAAAAGAGGAAGGTTTGGACGACCGCCAAAATGTTGGCGATCGAAAACGCCAAAAACTCTTGACGCGATCGCGCCAACGGGCCGAGGTGCGCTAAAACGACCGCGACGATCAGGACGTTCGTCCAACCTTTCGAAACCGCGAAAAGTCGCTTGCCGTCGACGAAGTAAAGGGCGCCGAGAATCCCGATGAACGAAAACGCGGCGATAAACGCGCCGCTCGCGTCTTCGCCGCCGAGTTGGAGCATAAAGGACGCGAGAATCGCCGCGACGGCGAGAACGGACGAAATAACGAAATTCATCGAATAATCCTTTTTCGTTCGTTAACGAAAAGACGTCGCGCCGGCGGAGCGCGTCGTTCGATTGTTTTCGGAAGCGCTCGTCGTTCGTTTCGCCGTTGGGACCGATTAAACGCTCCAAACGCTCCAAACGCTCCAAACGCTTCAAACGTTTCAAACGCTCCAAGCGTTTAAAACGCTCCAAACGTTTAAAACGCTAAAACGCTAAAACGGCGGCTTATTCGAACATCGCGTCGACGAAGGCGTCCGGGTCGAAGACCGCGAAGTCGGTTTCCGATTCGCCGAGCCCGACGTATTTGACCGGCAAACCGACCTTTTGACGAATCGCGACCGCGGCGCCTCCCTTGGCGGTGCCGTCGAGTTTCGAAAGGAAAATTCCGGTGCAGGCGACCGAATCGGTAAACTTGCGCGCTTGGCTAAGGCCGTTTTGCCCGGTCGTCGCGTCGAGAACGAGGAAAACTTCGTGCGGCGCGTCCGGAATCTGCTTCGCGACGACGCGCTTGATCTTTTCTAACTCGTTCATTAAGTTCGTTTGCGTTTGCAGACGCCCGGCGGTGTCGATAACGCAAAGGTCGGCGCCGACTTCAAGCGCGCGGGCGACCGCTTTGTGCGCGACGCTCGCCGGATCGCTTTGCGGCGGCCCGCAAACGATTTCGACGCCGAGTCGACCCGCCCAAATTTTCAGTTGGTCGACCGCCGCCGCGCGGAAGGTGTCCGCCGCTCCGAGAACGATTTTGTTCCCGGCGTCGCTCATCGCTTTCGTCAGTTTCGCGATGCTCGTCGTTTTGCCGCTCCCGTTGACGCCGCAGAAGAGGACGACCGTCGGGCCGGACTGCGCGAACCGAATCGGCGGCGCGTCTTGCGCCATCAGCGCTTTAAGTTTCGCCTTGACCGCGTCGACCAGCTCTTCTTTTTTAACGACGCGGCCGCGGAATTGTTCCTTAATTTCGTCGGTCGCTTCGCGGGCCGCGTCGACGCCCATGTCGGTTTTGACGAGCGTTTCGAAAAGCTCGTCCAAAAACGCCGCGTCGACGAGCCGACCTTCTTGCTTGAAGAGGTCGCGAACGTCCGTTTGCAAGACTTGAACGGTTCGTCCAAGCCCTTTTTTGATTTTATCGAAAAAACCCATTTTATCGTTTGATTTGCTCTTTGCCGTTGAATTGGGGCGCGGGACCGCCGTCGATTTGCGAAAACGCGCGCCGATCGAACGCTTCAATTAAGCGTCGATTCGGTCGAGAACGCCGTTCAGGAAGCGCGTCGTTTCCTTTTCGCCGAACTTTTTGCCGAGTTCGAGCGCTTGCGAAATAACGACCGCTTTCGGCGTCTTAATGAAACGGATTTCATAAGCGGCGACGCGCAAAATGCAACGGGCGACGACGTCGACGCGGGAAAGCGTTCGGTTCGTCAACGCGGCGTCGAGGGCGGCGTCGATTTCGACGCGGCGGTCGCGATACCCTTCGAAGAGGCGGCGGGCGAAATCGAGCGCTTCGGCGCGTTCGGCGCCGGTCAAACGCGTTTCCGTTTCGGAGCAAAACGCGTCGAGCGTTTCGGCGAACGGGTCGTTTTCGGCCCAGTTTCGTTCCGTCGAACCGGGGTTAAGTTCTTCCTGATAAGCCGCTTGGAACGCGACGAGGCGCCCGATGGAGCGGAGTTTGTAAACGCTAAGTTTTTTGTCGTCGGTCATTGTTTTTTGTCGTTTCGTTGAAAACGCGACGCGAATCCCGTTTGCGAGACGTTTGCGGATTGTCGATGCAAAACGTCGGGCGCGCCGGGCGTCGGTCGAGGCGGGAAAGTAGCGGACGAGACGGCGACGGGCGCTTATTTGCCGAACTTTTTGCCGCCGAATTTTTTACCGCCGTCTTTGCCGCCCGATTTGGAGCCGCCGAAGCCGCCCTTTTTCGCCGGTTTGCCGCCGCCGAAACCGCCTTTTTTCGCCGGTTTGGAACCGCCGGAACCGCCGCGACGGTCGCCGCCGTCGCGTTTGCCGGCCGGAGCGTCCGGTTTGCGGGCGAAGTCGCCGCCGCGGAAGAACCAATCGCCGCCGTCTTCCTCGTCTTCGTCGTCGATTTCGATCAAGTCGTCCGGGTTGACGTCGACCGGTTCGAAGTCGCCGCGAACGTATCGGGCCGCGTTCCGTTCGATCGATTCGGCGGCGAAATCGTCGTCTTCTTCGTCTTCGTATTTGAGTTCCGGGAGCTTGCCGAGGAGGTCGATCATTTCGAGCGCGGCTTCGGCGGCTTCGGAGCCCTTGTTGCCGGGTTGAACGTCGACCGCTTTGTCCTTCGAGACTTCGAGCTGACCGCTGCGGGCCAACGCTTGCTCGACGTTGTTGCAGGTGAGAACGCCGAAAATGACCGGAATCCCGTATTCGGCGCCGATGCGAGCGAGCTGCGAACTGACGGCGCGGTTGATGTGCTCGTCGTGCGACGTTTCGCCCTTAATGACGCAACCCAAGCAGATAACGGCGATATAATCTTCGTCGCTCGCGAAACGCTCGGCGATCGTCGGGATTTCGAAACAGCCCGGGACGCGAACGACCGAAATTTGATCTTCCGCGACCATATGTTCGCGAAGTTTCGCGAGCGCGCCTTCGAGGAGCTTTTCGGTGATCGTTTGGTTGAAACGGGCGACGATGATCGCGATTTTGCCGGCGTCGCCGGGCGCGCAGACGTATCCTTCGTATTCGGTCATTTCGGTTCTTCGTTCTTTTCGGACTGATGCGGTTAAGGGGGGAAAGGGGAAATAGGGGGGAAGTCGGATCGTAGCCATGTCGTTCTGTGAGCCAAGGAGTTGGCACAATAAT
>JAZNJF010000064.1:0-8170 GCA_045577885.1 Thermoguttaceae bacterium
CGTTTCGGCGACGCCGGTCGACGAATCGACGATTACGTTCAATATCGGCTTCGTCGCGAACGCTTCGAGCTACGCTTACGAATATTCGACGAACGCCGATTTCACGAACGCGACGAGCGGAACCGCGTCGGCTTCCGGCGATATTACGGTTTCCGATTTGCCCGCGAACACGACCTATTACTTCCGCGCGAAAGCGATCGGCGACGGCAAGAGTTACGTCGATTCCGGTTGGTCGACGACGGCTTCCGCGACGACGGATAAAATCGATTTGGCGGCTCCGGAAGTTTCGGCGACGCCGGTTAGCGATTCCGCGATTACGTTTGAAATCGGCTTCGTCGCGAACGCCTCGAGCTACGAATACGAATATTCGACGAGCCCGAACTTTGCGGAAAGCGCGACGACGAGCGGAACGACGACGGAATCCGGCGAGTTTACGGTCTCCGGCTTGGAGCCGTTCACGACTTACTACTTCCGCGCTAAAGCGATCGGCGAAGGCGATTATGAAACGTCGGCTTGGTCGAAAACGGCGTCCGCGAAGACGTCGCAAGCCGTTTTGGACGTTCCGGTAATTAGCGCGGTCGCGCCGAGTTCTACGGAAATCGAGTTGACGATCGAGCCGGTCGCGAACGCTTCGAGCTACGCTTATATGTATTCGACGAACGCGGATTTCTCCGGCGCGAAAGAAATTCCGACCGGTTCCGGAACGATCACGCTCGCCGGCTTGAACCCGGGAACGACTTATTACTTTAAGGCGATCGCGAAGGGCGTCGAGGGCGGAGCGTATCTCGATTCCGCTTGGACGGAAGCGACTAACGCCGCTACGCCGCTGATTATTTTGGACGCTCCGAAAGTTAGCGCGGTCGCGACGAGCGCTTCGGAAATCGAACTGACGATTCAACCGCAAGGCAACGCGGTCGACAACGCCGACGCGTTGAATTACGTCTACGAATATTCGACGAGCGCCGACTTCTCGAACGCGACGACGGTCGTCGCCGGAACGCACAAGATTACCGGTTTGCAAGCCGACACGTTGTACTATTTCCGCGCGAAAGCGGTTGGAACCGGCGACTACGCCGATTCCGGTTATTCGGTGACGACGGCGAAAACGAAGGCGATTCTGAACGCTCCGGCAGTCGCTGCGACGCCGGTCGATCACTGGACGCTTGAATTTGAAATCGGCGAAGTCGCCGGCGCTTTGGGTTACGTTTATCAATATTCGACGGATCCGAATTTCGCCGAGAACGTGATCGACGGCGAAGCTTCGGAAGCCGGAACGTTTGAAGTCGGCGGTTTGAATACGTTTACGACGTACTACTTCCGCGCGCAAGCGATCAACGGCGGCGTCGCGTCCGATTGGTCTGACGCCGACGCGACGACTTGGGAAGCCCCGTCGATGACCGTTACGACGGAAACGGACGTCGTCGACCCGACGGACGGTCTGATTTCGCTCCGCGAAGCGGCTTGCGTTTACTCCGCGACCGACTATTATCCGGAATATTACTCCGCTGTCGACGTCGTCGCCTTTGCCAACAATGTTGAGACCGTTCAACTTACCGACGGCGAAATCGCGGTCGTTCGAACGCTTGCGTTCGTCGGCGGCGTTACGGTCGACGCGCAGAGTTCCGGTCGCGTTTTCAACGTCGTCGGTGGAACGTCTGACGCACCGGTCTCGTTTAATGATTTGACGATTACGGGCGGCGCCGCGTCGCACGGCGCGGGCGTTTACGTTTCCGGCGCGGCGACGTTTGAAAACGTAACGCTTACGTTGAACGAAGCGACGGTCGACGGAGGCGGCGTTTACGTCGCGACCGGCGGTTACGCGTCGCTTACGAAAGTCGTCGTTACGGGCAACAAGTCGAAGTTTGGCGCGGGCGTTTACGTTTACGGAACCGCCGATCTGTCGAACGTTCAAATTACGAACAATACCGCGAGCAGCCGCGCGGGCGGTCTGAACGTTTCTCGCGGCGGAACCGCGACGGCGGTTGACGTTACAATTACCGGCAACGGCGCCGGTACGATCGCGGGCGGCGTTTGGATCGAAGCGAACGCGTCGGCGACGTTTACCGGCGGCTCGGTTTCCGGCAACACGGCGACGCAAACCGGCGGCGGTCTTTACGTTTGCGGTTCCGCGAGTTTTTCCGGCGTTTCTATTTCCGAGAATAGCGCGCAAACCGGCGGCGGTTTCTACGTTTCGCCGAGCGGCGTCGCGACGTTGACCGACGGGACGACGACGTCGTCGAACCAAGCGAGCGCGAGCGGAGCGGGTTTGTATCTCGACGGTTCCGCGACGTTTACGGGCGCGACGATTTCGGATAACGTCGCGACGCAAATCGGCGGCGGTATTTTTGTTGGTTCCGGCGGTTCGGCGACGGTTGATAATACGACGCTCTCCGGCAATAGCGCGCAGACCGCGGGCGGCCTTTTTGTCGGCATGTCCGCGACGGCGACGCTTACGAACGCAGTTGTTTCCAACAACACTGCGCAAACTTCCGGCGGCGGCGTTTACGTTCAATCGAAGGGCGAAGCGACGCTTACGAACGCGACGATCGCCGATAACGAAGCGGCGACCGGCGCGGGGGCGTACGTCCGCGGAACAATGAATTGCTATAACCTTATTGTTGTCGATTCCGTCGTGAATCTTGGCGTTGCGAACGCGTCCAACACGCTTGCGAGCTTTACCGGTTGGTCGAACGCCGCAACCAATAAGGCGACCCAATTCGCTTACGACGCGGAACAACCGCTCTTCGCGGTCGGCGGTTACACGCTTGCGGAAAATTCGCAGGCGATCGACAAGGGCGATAATCGGTACGCGGTCGACGACGCCGGCGCCGCGCTTGCGACCGACTTGGCCGGAAACGCGCGTATCGTCGGTTCCGCGGTCGACCTCGGCGCTTACGAGTCGCAAAGCGAAGCCGTTTCGGCGGCGTTTGCGGATGCGTTCGACGAACTCGACTTCTTCGTCGACGAAGACGACCTCGACGCGTTGGCTTCTCGCCTCGTTTGATCGAGACTTGAAACGTCGGCGGCGACGTCGGCGTAAAATAAGCGACGCCAAGATTTAGGCGTCGCTTTGAAACGTCCGCGCTTGCGACTTTGTCCGCGAGCGGCGGACGTTTTTTTTATTGCTCGTCCAATAAGAAAACGCGAAGGAAAAACGAAAGGGCGCGTTGACGAAGCGGGCGTTTGGCGTATAATCGACGATAGCGCGGACGATTCAAAATCGCGGCGCCGAAAAGTTGGGTGCGAAACGGCGAAATAGCCAAAGGAAAGAACGCGTAAGATGCCGTCGACAAAATATCGCTATTTGTTTTTGTTTTTGCTAACAACCGTTATTTGGGGATTTGGGTTCCTTGTCGTTAAGAATTTGACGAACCGCGAAACGCCGGTTTACTTTATTTTAATCGGCCGCTTTGTTTTGGGGTTCGCGACATTGTGTCTTTGTCGCAAGTTGGCTAAATCGCCGAAGTTAAGCGCGAAGGAAGCGGCGCGCGGCGCGATTTGCGGAACGGCGCTCTTCTGCGCGTTCGCGACGCAAACTTGGGGGACGACGCTGACGACGCCGGCTAAAAACGGAATGCTCACCGGGACTTACGTTCTCTTTGTTCCGCTTTTTTTGACGGCGCTCGAACGCAAAATACGTTGGCGGCCCTTCGTCGACGCGGCGATTTGCGCGGTCGGGCTTTTCGTTTTTTTCGAAGTTTACCGCGATACGACGTCGTTTAATTTGGGCGCGCTTTTTTCGTTGATTTCGGGCGTCTTCTTTGCGATTCATTTCCTTGCGACGGAACGACTTACGTCGCGTTTTGATCCGTTGAATTCGGCGGCGGCGCAGTTGGCGACGGTCGCGGTTTGGGCGGCGCTTTTTTCGGCGATTTTCGAGCGAGACAAAATCGATTTCGCGTCGATTGCGACGTCGCGAAGCGTCGCGGAGTTTCTCTATCTCGGCGTTATTTCGACCGGGTTCGCGTATTGGTCGCAAGTCCTTGCGCAGTCGAAACTTGACTCGACGACGATTGCGGTCGTCGCGTGTTTGGAGTCGATTTTCGCGGTTGTTTTTTCGATACTTTTCGGGTACGAGACGCTTTCGGCGGGAATCGTCGCCGGAACGCTAATCGTTCTTGTTGCGACGGTGCGAAGCGCGACGGCTCCGGCGGATTCGGAAGAAAACGACGGCGAAAAAGCGCAAAAGAACGCGGCGTAACGCGTTGAAGACGGGAGGTTTGCGTCGCTTTAAACGTCGAGCGGCGCGGACGGACGCAAAAAAAGCCGACGTCGAGAAGCTCGTCGTCGGCGCGTTATTAGTCGTTTGAGGTAAATCGTTAATCGACGTCGCTTGCGTTGCGTTCGACGTCGACTTTTTTATCGCGGGACGCGGCTTCGCGGAGCATATTGCGCGTGTTGTGGCAACGTAAAATGTGTTCGTACAAGCCGATCCAACTTTTGTCTTTTTCCGGGTCGCGGCGATAACAGGGGTCGGCGGCCTCCGGATCGCGTTCTTCGCCGATAAATCGCCCGCCGTCGGGGTTTCCGCCGAGGTTGCGCGGGTAGCCTTGACGGTCTTCGAGCGCCCATTGAAGCGAGTGAAGCCATTCGTGCAACATCGGTTCGCCGTCCGGTTCGCGCGACGCGGCGCCGGTCCCCCAATTGAACGAAATGTAAGTGGCGCCGCGAGTTACGGGCTCCCATTCGCCGATCGCGCCGCCGAAAAGAAGGAGCGG
Organism: Thermoguttaceae bacterium; assembly: GCA_045577885.1. Lineage (GTDB taxonomy): Bacteria > Planctomycetota > Planctomycetia > Pirellulales > Thermoguttaceae > RUG369. The sequence goes on from JAZNJF010000064.1 coordinate 4,719, forward strand.
AATCGCGTCGTTTTGGACGTCGGCGGGCGCGGTTCCGTCGGTTTTCACGAACGCCATGATCGTATCCGTCGAATCGACGGGGATTTCCGGCAACAGCGGGAGGATTCCGACCGGGCCGGCCCAATAACGTCCGTCGACGGCCGCCATTTCCGTCGCGGTCTTTTCGACGACTTCGAACGTCCACTCGATTCGTAGCCAACCGTCCGAAAATTTCTCGACAAACGCGGCGAAACCAGCCGTTCCGCGGCGAATGCGTTCGATTTCTTCGTCGTCGTAAACGTATTGAGCGCGGCGTTTTACGTCGCCGTCTTGCCAAGAAAAATCGAGCGAGCGAACGACGAAAACGCGCACTTTCCAAACGCCCGCTTTCGCCGGGTCGCGGTTCGGCGCTACTTTCCGACGCAAAACGTCGAATTTTTGGCGCAGAAGAAGGCGCGTCGCGTCGTCGGTCGGCGACGTTTCGTAAATCGTTTCGGCGAGTTTGAGCGCGTCGTCCCAAAGTTCCGCTTTTTCAAGACGTTCGACTTCGGCGAGCTGTTCCGCTTGCGTCGGCGACGCGGCGTCGTCGGCGAAAGAAAGGGGAACGCAACCGACGAGCGCGGCGGCGAAAAGTAAGGAATATCCAAAATTTAGGAGAGAACGTTTTAACGGAAAAAGGCGAACGGTCAAGGCGCAACTTCCTTGTAATTAGAGGGTTAAACGGCGAGTTGTTGTTAGCGACGGGAAGTAACGAAACGGTTTGCGACAAATGTCGCGTTTCGGAACGACGCGAAATAAACGACGCTAATGTTAGGCGGCGTCGGATTTTACGTCGTTTGACGTTGGGCCAAAACGGAGGATAGGGCGTCCGGTTCCGACGTTGGAAAGGACCGTTTCGGAAGGAACGGCGTTCGAATCGGAGAACGGCGAAGAAGGCGGAGCGGGCTCGACGGGCGTTTCGGGCGTCGGGCGGGAAACGATTTCCGGCGTTTCGTCGGTCGACGTTTCGTTCGAAAGTTCAGACGTTTCAACGGGTTGCGCTTCGTCGTTTTGCGACTCGCGCTCCGCTTGTTCGCGTTCGGCGAGGCGTTCTTCGCGAAGGGCGCGCAGGTCGGTTTGAATCGCTTTTTTTTCGAGACCGATTTCATACGCCCAATATTCGGCGGCTTCGAGTTTTTCCAACGCCGCGAGGGTTTGGCGCGCTTCGGAAAAACGTTTGATATGGCGGCACAGCGTCGCGAGAAGGAGGAGCGCTTCGGCGTCTTGCGGGTTCTTTTTGAGAACGGATTTCAACGCGCACTCCGCCTCGAACCATTCGCCGCGAAGATAACGGGTTTGCGCTTCGAGGAAAAGAGCGCCGTCGGCGTCGTAAAGGAGGGACTTTTCGTAACGCTTTAGGCGACCGCCCGCGACGGCGCCGAGAAAAAGCCAAGCGAACAAAAAGACGACGCCGGTCGAGGCGCGCAAGTAACCGCTTAAATAATCGCTCCAAAAAAAGTTGACGAAAAGCGTTCCTTGCGCGAGAAGGCCGAAAAGGAGCGCGAGCGCCAACTGATCCCAAAGCCCGCGTCGAACGACGCCGACGAAACCGGGCCAAAGCGAGAGGGGCGAAAAAACGACGCGCAACGGAACTCTCCTTAAACAATAACACGATAAAAACGAGTAAAGCGGCGTTTGGCGGGACGCGGACGGCCCGCGGCAAAATTTTCTCCGCCTTTTTTAACTTTTCGAGTTTACTCATTTAAACGCGCCTTGTCAACGGCGATATTTTATGTTATTTTTATAGAGTCGCGGCGAAGAGCGAACGCTCGGCGGCTCGACCGGTAAAATTTCGACGTTTTTTGGGGATTTGGGGAGAAAATAACGAATATGCAACCGGAATTTATCGCGCTCCGAGGCGAAAACGTCGACGAAGCGGCGGCGGTTCGGCGAGTCGTCGACGCGTTGCGAGACGGGAAGTTGGTCGTGGCGCCGACCGAAACGGTGTACGGGCTCGCGGCGCTTGCGTCGAACGCGGCGGCGGTCGAGCGGTTGATCGCCGCGAAAGGGCGACCGGCGGGGCGACCGCTCGCGCTCGCGATTTCCGGCTCCGACGTTTTGGAGCGGTTCGCGCCGAACGTTCCGACGGTGGCGAAGCGGTTGGCGCGCCGACTTTGGCCCGGGCCGCTGACGCTCGTCCTCGACGCTTCCGACCCGAGGAGCGAATTGGCGCGATTGCCCGAAACGTCGAAAAAAGCGATTTTGCCGGAAGGGAAAGCGGGGTTCCGCGTTCCTCGCAACGCTTTTGTTTTGAAGGTTTTAGAAGCGTTGGACGAGCCGATCGTTTTGACGAGCGCGAACCTTAGCGGCGAACCGCCCGCAACTTCGGCGGAGGACGCGAAAGTCGGACTCGACGACCGGCCCGATTTGATCGTCGACGACGGCGTCGCGGCGTTCGGGGAACCTTCTAGCGTCGTTGAAATCGTTAAAACCGGCAAGGTCGGCGTCGACGGTCTCGACGAAGGGGCGGCGAAAGTTTTGCGCGAAGGGGCGATTTCGGCGGAAAAACTGCGCGATTTTTCGGCGAAAGTCGTTCTTTTCATCTGCACCGGGAACACCTGTCGGAGTCCAATGGCGGAGGCGATCGCGAAAAAAGAGGTCGCGGCGCGGCTCGGTATCGACGCGCAAACGCCGGAAGAACTCGACGTTAAACTCCAAGAACGCGGGATTTGGATCGCGTCGGCGGGCGTCGCGGCGGCCGATTTTTCCCCGGCGAGCGCGAACGCGAAGACGGTTGTTCGCGAAGATTACGGGACGTCGCTCGACCGACACGCGGCGCAGTCGGTAACGCCTGCTCTCGTTCGGGTCGCCGACTTGATTTTGACGATGGGACGCTCGCACCGCGCGGCGTTGTTGGCGCAATATCCGGAGGCGGCGGAGCGGGTCGAGCTTTTGCGCTCGGACGGCGGCGACGTCGCGGATCCGTTCGGCGGCTCGGTCGAGGTTTATCGACGGTGCGCTCGGGAAATCGCGGCGGCGGTTCGCGAACGTTTGCCGGAAATAATGTGAAAATCGGAAAAGTCGCTCCATTTTGACGCAAATATCGAGCGACCTTTGAGGAATTGGCGTTAAAACGCGGCGAGTTTGCTGGTTTTGACGGCGTTTTGATTTTGTTGTTTTTCTTAACGTTAATTGTTTTTGAAGCGAAAGTTTAAAATAAAGATGGAAAACTTGGCCGATTATATCCGTTCGATTCCCGATTTCCCGAAACCGGGGATTATTTTCCGCGACATTACGCCGCTGATCGAAAACCCGACCGGGCTGAAAGAGGCGGTCGACGGAATCGCCGAAGCGATTTCGACTTGGGGCCCGATCGATAAAATCGTCGCTCCGGAAGCGCGCGGGTTCGTCTTCGGAGCGCCGCTCGCGTTGCGTCTCGGGGCCGGGTTGGTTCCGGCGCGGAAACCGGGTAAGCTGCCTTATAAAACGGTTTC
>JAZNJF010000065.1:0-4091 GCA_045577885.1 Thermoguttaceae bacterium
ATAAGATTTTCCGCAAGGTCGCGCTTGACGCCGAAACCGGCGCCGCGGTCGAGGTCGACGAGAATTTGAACGCCGACGTCGCGATCGTCGTATTGGGGCGTTGACGCGGCGAGCGGAAGTTCGCCGAAGGCGTCGGCGCGACGAAAAAACGCTTTCCGAATCGATTTTAAGCGAAATTTTGGCAATTTTTGCGTTTTTTAACGTCGACGCGCTTGACGGCGCCCCCGGTTTCGCTTTATATTATAAAGATAACGATAACGTTGAGTTTTCCGTCGACCGCGACCGTTCGCGTCGGCGTTCGTCGGGGAAACCTTATTTTGCGTCGAACGGAAACGCGTCGCGAACGGCGAGCGCCCGAGCGTCGGCGTTTTTCGATTAAAGGATTAGATTAATGGCAAAGAAAATTTCGAACGATAAAAACAGTCTCGAACAACTTTTGATTCGCGGTAAAGACGGCTTGGCGCAAAATAAGGCGAAGGCTTGCCAATTTATTCTCGTTTTCGTCGTTGTTCTTCTCGCGATTTGGGTGGTTCGCGCCAAAATGACCGGCGCCGATTCCGCGCTGACCGCCGCCGACGGGATTCGCGCGACCGCGACCGATCCGAAGCAACTGGTCGACGCCGCCGCGAGTTTTAAAGGCGAAACCGCCGCCGCGCTTTACGTCGACGCGGGCGAAGCCTATTTGAACGTCGGTATGAACGAAATCGCTCGTAAAAAAGCGAACAGCCGCGCCGCGGAAAACGATCCGACCGCCGCCGCGCTCGATCCGAGCGTCAACTTTGCCGAAGCGGTTAAAGCGTTCGACGCCGCGTTCGGGCTCGGTTCGACCGACTTGAAAGCGCGCGCCGCGTTCGGCGCCGGTTCCGCGCAAGAAGCGTTGGCTTCCGTCGCCGCCGACGACGCCGCGGTCGACGCCGCCGTCGAAGCCGCGAAGGCGCAATACGCGAAGGTCGCCGAAGTTTCCGCGTCGTCGCCGTATTGCGAAGCCGCCGCGGAACGCCTCGCCGCTCTTGAGCGCGCCGTCGCCGCCGATTATTTGAAATCCGCCGCGAAGAAATTCCGCGAACTCCCGACGCCGCCCGAAAAAGCCGAATCGATTTTGACCGGCGACGGCGAATTGACGCCGGGCGAAACGACGAACGTCGGCGAATTTGAATTGAACGCCGACGAACCGGCGACCGAAGAAGCTCCGGCGGAAGCGGCCCCGGCGACTGAAGAAGTCCCGGCCGAAGCGACCCCGGCGACCGAAGAAGCCCCGGCTGAAGAAGTTCCGGCCGAATGATTTCGGACGAATAAAACGAACGATTGAACGCCGTCGATTCGCGTCGACGGCGTTTTTATTTCTTGACGCAAAACGTCGCGTCGGCGGAAAGGGGGGCGAAAGGGGGATTTTGCCGATTTTAACGTTTGCGCGTCGCGTTGGGAACTAAATGTCGGGGCTCTTGCGCGGCGTTGGGAACGTCGGGAACGTTAAGCGGCGTTGGGAACCGAACGTCGGGGACGTCGGGAACGACAATAAACGTTAAGAAGCGTCGGGAACGTCGGAGCGGGAGCGTTAAGAGCGCGGATGACAGCGGCGGTGCGTTTCGCGGAGACGCGTCATGTCGACTCGCGTGTAAATTTGCGTCGTCGCGATGCTTTCGTGTCCGAGCATTTCTTGAACTTGACGCAAGTCGGCCCCGCCTTGAAGAAGATGCGTCGCAAAACTATGTCGCAACGCGTGCGGGCTGATCGTCGGCGGCGCCCCGACGCGGAGCGCGTACTTTTTGACGAGTTCCCAAAGCGCTTCGCGGCGCATTCGCCGTCCGCCGCGCGAGACGAACGCAAACGGCGAGTCGAGCGGTCGAACGTCGCGACGACGACGGCGTGAATTGCGCTCCAAACGCGCGTCGCGTTCGGAGAAAGGGGACCGACCCGACGGCGCGTCGGCGGTTTCGAGCGGTTCGGCGGAGACGGAAGACGCGTCGGAAGGAAAGGACGCGTTAAAATCGGCGTCGTCGTTAAAATCGGACGCGACGGCGAGCGTTTGCGCGTCGAAACGGAACTCGGCGTCCGCTTCGCGACGGGGCGGAAGAGGCGTCGACGACGCGTCGGGGAACGACGACGCTTCCGATCGTTCGCGGCGGCGTTGCTCGCGGTCGGCTCGACGCGCGGCGGCGAGAAGGAGTTCCGAACGCGGGCCCGCCGTCCAAGCGCGGAAAGCGGAAATCGCGCCGTCGCCGAGCGGGACGATTCGCTCTTTCGAACCTTTTCCGAAACAACGGCAAGCGCGGCGGTCGAGCCAAACGTCGGCGAGACGCAAGTTGACGACCTCCGACGCGCGGCAGCCTGTCGCGTAACAGAATTCTAAAATCGCTCGGTCGCGAATCCAAAGAGCGTCCGTTTCCGGGCGCGGCTCGACGAGCAAACGTTCGACTTGGCCCGGCGTCAGCGTCGGCGGGACGCGATCCCAATTCTTTTGCGTTCCGAGGAGCGCCGCCGCGTTGCGCCGAAGAACGCCCTCCGTTTGCAGGTAACGGAAAAAGACGCGGAGCGACGTCAAGCGCCGCGCCAACGACGCCGGCGTCAAGTTTTCGGCGCGCGCCGCCGCGGCGTATTCGGCGAGGTCTTGGACCGAAAGCGCCGGAATCGAACGGTCGCCAAGCCAACGGTAAAACGCGATTAAGTCCGAGCGGTACGCGAAACAGGTGTTCGGCGACAACTGCCGCTCGTTCGCGACGTACTCGAGGAACGAGCGAAGCCAAGAGCGTTGCGACGGTTGCAACGCCGCGACGCGCGGTTTCAGTTGACGACGAGGCGGGGACATTTAAGCGAATAAAAGTTGAAATTTGGCGTTTCGGTTGAAAAAAAAGGAAAAAAACGCGGCGTCGGACGCGGGAAAGGGGCGAACCGCGCCGGAATTAGCGTTAACGTCGTTAAAACCGGCGCCGTTTAACGCGGTTGGGAGTCGCGCTCGGCGTCGGCGTAAACGTCGGAAAGGTTGAAATCGTTAAAACCGGCGCCGTTTAACGCGGTTGGGAGTCGCGCTCGGCGTCGACGCAAGCGTTAAAACTGTTAAAAGCGTTAAAAACGGACGGAAAACGCCGAATTAAACGTCGAAACGGTGTTCGTAGGACGGCTGGTCGCCGCGCCCGTCGACGACGATTCGGTCGGAATGAAGTTCGACAAAAGCGAACGCGTTCGGGTTCGCTTCGACGACGCCGCGGAAGGTAACGTGCGCGACGTTCTTGCGAACGCCGTATCCGCCTTCGTGCAAGTGTCCGGCAAAAAACGCTTTAACGCAAGAGCGGCGGTCGAGAATCTCCAAAATCGCCGGACCGTTCCAAGTCGAAACGCCGAGCGCCGTAAAGTAAACGTCGAGATTCAAGAACTTCGCCGCCGCGCCGCGCTTGTCGAGCGAACCGGATCGCGCGTAAAGGGGGAAGTGCGAGCAAACGATCGCTTTTTCGCCGTTCTTTTCGGCGTCGGCGAGGCGTTCGTCGAGCCAACGGAGCTGCGCGTCCGAAACGGCGCCGTTCCAAGACGCCGGGGCCGAACCGTTCGGAAGCCGGGTCGCTTCGCGGATCCGCTTCGCTTCGGCGCGCTCCGCGTCGGTCGACGCGGCGTATTCGCTGATTTCGTTTCCGTTCAAGACGACGAAACGCCAACGGTTCGCCGCGTCGTCCGGGTCGACGACGGTAAAATCGTAATAACCGTTATTTCCGGCGTTAAAATCGGCGGGAACGGACTTTTTGCGCTCGTCCGGAACGCCCCAATCGTGATTGCCGAGCGCGTGCCGCCAAACGACGCCCGCCTTTTCCGAAACGTCGAGCATCTCTTGGACGGCGAGATAATTTTTCAGCCCGCCGTCGGTCGCGTCGCCCAACTGCAAGACGAACGGAACCTTTTCGGCGGCGAACGTTCCGGCGGCTTCTAAAAATTTGCCGATCGAAGCGCGGTACGAGCGCCCGATCGCGTCGTCTCGGTCGGCGTATTGAACGTCGGCGATCGCTCCAAAACGAATCATCGGCGGACTCCTCGGCGGAATAAAGGGAACGCGGAAAACGGGGGAAAGTCGGGAAACGGAAAAATAGGGGAAGGAAGAAAACGGG
>JAZNJF010000066.1:0-3717 GCA_045577885.1 Thermoguttaceae bacterium
CGGTCGTAACGCGCACCTTCTCGTAAAGGCAACAAACGAGGCCTTCGCTCAGCTGCAACGCCAGCTTCAACGATTCGAGCAAACGCGTTTCGATTCCTTCGCGCAAAATCAAACGGTCGACGATCGCTTCGATCGAGTGCGCTTTTTTCGGGTCGAGTTCCGGCGCCGACGCAATTTCAATCAACGCTCCGTCGACGCGCGCCCGAGTGAAGCCGGTCTTGACGAGCCGCCGAAAAACGTCCTTGTGCGCCCCCTTTTTTCCGCGAACGACCGGCGCCAACAACATAAAGCGCGTGTTCGGAGCGAAACGCAAAACTTCCTCCGCCATCCGCTCGACCGTTTGCCGACGGATCGGACGCCCGCATCGGTAACAGTGCGCGACGCCGACTCGCGCGTAAAGAAGCCGCAAAAAGTCGTAAATTTCAGTAACCGTCGCGACGGTGCTGCGAGGGTTGGGCGCGCTCGAACGCTGATCGAGCGCGATCGTCGGTTGAAGCCCGGAAACCGAGTCGACGTCCGGTCGCTCAAGTTGATGAAGGAATTGGCGCGAATAAATCGAAAGACTTTCGATATACTGACGCTGCCCTTCGGCGTAAATCGTATCGAAGGCCAACGAGCTCTTCCCGCTTCCGCTCGGCCCGGTCAACGCGGTAAGGCGGTTCCAAGGGACGTCGACGTCGACGTTTTTCAAGTTGTGCGCCCGCGCGCCGACGACTCGCAACGGCGGATGAACCGGGTCGAAGACGGCGGAATCTTCAACCGTTTTGCCGATTTCGCCCATTTTATCAACCCCGACGGCGTCGACGACGGGTCGCGCCGCGTCGTTTTCAAAACAAGCGTTTTCTTCTCGCGGGTAATCCATTTGCGCCTCTTTATTCTAACGCGTTCCGTCGAGCGCGCCGTAATGCTTCGTAACAACAAGGACAAGGGACGAACGCGGTTTTCGTTCCGCCGTCGTTTTCGTTCGATAAGGAAAACGACGCGCCTAATCAACCGTTCGTTTTTCAAAAATTTAAAAATCGCAACGCGACGTCGCTTCTCGATAAACGCGCTCGAACGGAACGCCCGCTTTTCGCGCCGCTTCGTCGACGTCGGCGAACTCCGGCGCCGCGACGGTCGTTTCGCCGTCAAGCGTCGAGCCGACCTTGACGCGAATCGGGCCGAACGACGTTTCGACCGTCTCCCAACGTCGCGCCAACGAACGCCGTCGAACCGTCGTCTCGCGAACGCCGAACGTTCCGGACGTTCGGAAGATCGCGTCGACGACCGCTTCGCGTTTCTCGGCGGCGACGAGAGCGCTCAACTTGCAAGCCGGCCGGCCTTTTTTCATCAAAATCGGCGTCGTCCAAACGTCGAGAGCGCCGGCGTCGAAAAGCGCGGTCGCGACGGTCGCCAAACGTTCGCCAGTCGCGTCGTCGAGATTCGTCGCCAACTCGTAAAGCGTTTCGACGTTGTAACGCGCCTCCCAAACGCTCGACTTTTTCGATTCCGGCGACTTTAAGGGCGACTTTTCGCTTTCTTCGACGACGTTATCCGTTTCGTAAATCGACGCGCGCAACAAATTCGGACGAGTTTGCATCTTCCGCGTTCCAAACGAGTTGGCGGTCGCGACGATTCGCGCGCCGGTCGGAATCGCCTTCTTTTCCCAAACGGCGAAAAGCGCGGCGGCGGTCGGCGTCAACATTTCGCAACGCTCGTTATCGGAGGACGTCGGGAGTCCGTAATTCCGCAACAAAATCGACGTCGCGGGCGCCGGAAGGGGGTAAACGCCGTGCGCGCAACGGAACGTTCCTTCGCCGACCGGAAGCGGCGAAAGCGAAATCCCGTCGACGCCGAGCGCGTTCAACGCCAAAACGCAACCGACCGTGTCGACCAACGAATCGACCGCGCCGACCTCGTGAAAATGAACTTCGTCGACCGGTTTTTGGTGCGCTTCCGCCTCCGCGACCGCCAACGCTTCGAACGCCGCCGTCGCGTCGCGCTTCGTTTTCTCGTCGAGCGGCGATTCCGCGATCATTTGGCGAATCGACGCGAACGTCCGCCCGTGAGCGTGTTCGTGCGAATGGGCGTGGTCGCCGTCGTGCGAATGGTCGTGTTTATGTTCGCGTTTGCGGGCGTGTTCGCCGTCGTGCGAATGGTCGTGTTTATGTTCGCGTTTGCGGGCGTGTTCGTGTTCGTGCGAATGGTCGTGTTTATGACCGCAGTCGCCGTCGTGCGAATGGTCGCGTTTATGACCGTGTTCGCAATCGTGCGAATGCGCGTGTTTATGGTCGTGTTCGTCGTCGTGTTTATGTTCGCGTTTGCGTTTGTTTTTGCCGCAACAACTCCCGTCGGGTTTGCGTTTGCCGCAACATTTCTCCTCGCGTTGGAACTCGCAAACGTTTTCCGCCGTCGTCTCTTCCGGATCGAGATCGACCGTCAAATAAACGCCGGTCGCGCCGAACTCCGATTTTTCGCCGACCTTCAAACGAAACGGATCGGGAATCAAACGACGCAATTCCCGTTCGATATATCGCGGATCGACGCCCAAACCGACCAACGCGCCCAAAATCATATCGCCGGACGCGCCGCCGACGCTGTCGAATCGCAAAATTTTCATCGTCGTTTTCCCTTTCGTTTCGTTCGCGCGTCAAACGGCGCAAACTTTGCGGATGTTAACGGTTTTTAGTCGTTTATTTTTCGGCGCCCTTTTCGGCTTTTTGGGAACGCTCGGTCGCGATTTTCTCCAAAACGCTCCGGAACGCGCGCTCCATTTCGCCCTGTTTCGGCGTTCCTCCGACCGCGACCAAATAAACGCCGACCGTTCCGTCGCGATAAACGACGCCTTGCGTCCCGAGCGCGCCGCCGTGTCCGAACGTTCGGTCGTCGACCGTCAACCCGAACCCGTATCGCGCGTCGACTGCGGCGCCAGTTTGCTTCGACGTCATCGTCTCGACCGCTTTTTCCGACAAAACGCGCTTTCCGTTCGCCCCGACGCCGCGCCCGGCGAGCATTTGGTAAAATTTAACGACGTCCGGCGCCGACGAGAAAAGGCCCCCGCCCCCCTCGGCATAACGCGGCGAACCGTCGTCGAGGGACGGCATTTGGTCGAAGCGAATCGGCTTCAAGCGCCCGGCGTCCGCGTTCCAACCGTAAGGCGTCGCCAAGCGTTCGAGTTGTTCGGCGCTCGGATAAAAGGTCGAGTCGGTCATTTCGAGCGGCGCGAAAATCCGCTCTTCGACGAACTCCTCGAACGGCTTCCCGACAACCGACTCGACCGCCGCCTGCGCGACGTCGACGCCGAGGTTCGAATAGGAGTAGCGCGTTCCCGGCTCCGCGATCAACGGCGTCATGGCGACCGTTTTCATCAGCCGCCGAACCGGAAGGGAGTCGATTCCGAACGCCTCTTGGTAAGGGGTGATGAAGCGGAAACCGGCCGTATGACTCAACGCTTGCCGGAGCGTCGGCGCCGTTTTCGCCGGACGAAGGAGCGTCGTTCCGTCGTCTTGCGGCTCCGCGACGACGAGGCCGCGAAGCTCCGGCAAATACGTTTCGACCGGCGCGTCGAGGTCGAGTTTGCCTTCGTCGACGCAGATCATCGTCGCCGCCGCGACGATCGCTTTCGTTTGCGACGCGATCCAAAAGTAAGCGTCGGCGCGCATCGGGCGTTTCGAGTCGACGTCGGCCCAACCGACCGCTTCGACCGCCAAAATTTCGGTCGGCGACGCGACAACGACG
>JAZNJF010000067.1:0-2656 GCA_045577885.1 Thermoguttaceae bacterium
GCGGTCGGCGGGTAAAACTTTTGGCGCGTCGCGGCGTTTTGGCGGCGAATTGGGCGCGTCCCTTGGAGGAGCGGAGCGTTTATTATTAATAAAGGGGAAAACGTCAATATATTAATATAAAGGGGAAAAATGCGAGCGACTTGGGACGGCGGAACGAACGAAACGAAGGCGGCGCGGCGGAGTCGGGCGAATCGGGCGGCGAACGCGGCGCTTTGGGCGGTCGCGGCGGCGTTGGGAGGCGGCGATTGGAGCGGTTGGGCGGCGGGCGTTCGGCTCGAAGCGCAAGAACCGGCGGCGCGAGCGGAAATCGGCGTCGATTGGAACGCGTTCGACGAAGAGCTGACGTTCGAGGAAGACGTCGATAGTCGCGAAACGTCGGCGGAAAGCGCCGGGGATAACGATAGTAACGATAGTAACGGCGATAGCGGCAATAACGGAAGCGCCGGTAATGGCGAAAGCGCCGAAAGTCGCAAAAACGCGGAAAGCGCCGCCGCGTCGAGCGGTTTAGAAGTCGTTGCGAAGACGGAAAACGGCGTCTTGGCGCGGCTCGACGGCGTTCGAAACGTCCTGATTCTCGCCGGAACGCCCGCCGAAATGGGCGCGGCGCACGGACGGCTTCTCCGAGACGACGTTCTCGAAATGAACGCGCGGATCGCGGCGGTCGGCGTCGCGGCGTCGCTGAAACTCGGCGAAAATTTCGCTGCGCGAATCGAGGAGGCGACGCGGCGAACGGCGCCGTTCGTTCCGGAGCGTTTCTTCGAGGAAATGGACGCGCTGGCGGCCGCGACCGGCTTGGAACCGGCGCAAGTTCGGCGAATCAACTCCTTTCCGGAGCTGTTTCACTGCAGCGGCGTCGCGCTTCGGGGCTCGGCGACGGTCGGCGGACGGGTCCTGCACGCTCGCGTTCTCGATTATATGCGCGACGTCGGTTTGCAGAATAACGCCTCGTTAATCGTTTATCGTCCGGAGGGGCGCAACGCTTGGTTGAGCGTCTCGTACGCCGGGTTCGTCGGAACGGTAACGGCGATGAACGAAAAGGGGCTCGCGATCGGCGAAATGGGGGGCGCCGGCGAAGGGAAGTGGGACGGTCTCCCGATGGCGTACCTGATGCGCCGCGTCGTCGAGGAGTGTTCGACGGTCGACGAAGCGCTCGCGCTGATGCGGTCGACGTCGTTGACTTGCGATTATTATTACGTCCTCTCCGACGCCGCCGGGAATATGGCCGCCGTCGAAGCGATCGCCGAACGCGATCCGGTTTTGCGGGTTATGCGGCCCGGCGAATGCGATCCGCGACTCCCCGGCGCCCTCGACGATTGCGTTTATATCTCCGGCCCGGGGGAACGCGCCGATACGCTTTTCAAACGCTTGAACGAAAATTTCGGGAAAATCGACGTTCCGACGTTGATCGAAATCTTGAAGCGGCCCGTTTCGATGAAGTCGAACCTGCACGACGCGATTTTCGCCCCGGAAACGCTCGACGTTTGGTTCGCCGAAGCCGGAGCGACGACGCCCGCTTGCGACGAGAAGTATTATCGGGCGAACTTGCGCGAAGCGCTCGAATTTTTTGATCGCGAACAAAGCGCCGCCGTTGAAAAATAGCGGTAAAATCGGCAAAATCGGCGGAGTGCGAAGGCGGAAAAGTCGCCGAACGCGGGGCCCGGAAAGTTGAACGCGGGGGCCCGGAAAGTCGCGAAGCGCCGCGTCGAGCCGAGACGGAGCCGAGACGGAACGCGTTTTCGAAGAAAATTTGGGCGAAAACGACAAATTTTGAAAAAAATCGGCGGCGGTCGCTTGATTTTGCGATAAAAATTTTGTATAACAGTTAGCGTTGGGAACGGGAAACCGTTGCGCCGCGTCGGCGTTTGTCGGTTTTGAGGCGTTTAGCGACCTTGCGACGTTTGTCGGCTTTGAGGCGTTTAACGACCTTGCGAAGTTTGTCGGCTTTGAGACGTTTAACGATTTTGAGGCGTTTGTCGGCGGTTAAGACGGGTAACGTTCCAAAGGAAAATAACGACGGGCGACGTCGGGCGGCGAGGAGTCGCGGCGCGTTCCGTTTTTCATCAGGTTTTAAGCCGTTATTAGATTCCGTTATTCGGCGGAGTCGCATTATTAGGAGCTGTAATATGAATCGACGCGATTTCTTTGGCGCCGGCGCCGCGATGGGCCTCGGTATGGCTTTGAATTCTTCGACCAACTTCGCCGCCGCGCAAACGACCGCCGAAACCGACCGTCGCGCCGAAGCGAAACTTCGCATTTCGAGCCAACTCGGCCCGGCCCCGGGGAACAACGACGCCGAAAAGCTCGCCAATATGAAGAAATACGGCTGCGAAGCGGTCGAATATCACGGCGGCTGCGTCGGCAAAGGCAAAGAACACAAGAAGATGGCGAACGACGCCGGTCTCGAAGTTTCGGTCATCTGCTGGGGTTCCTGCAACGGCGACCTTTGCTCCGACGTCGTCGAAAAACGTCAACCCGGTATCGACGCGCTGAAACGCGCGCTCGAAACCGCCGCCGAAATGGAAGCTCGCGGCGTTATTTACGTTCCGGCGTTCAACGGCCAAACGAAACTGACGAACCAAGAAATCCGCAAACTTTTGCTCGAGTTTATGCCGGAAGTCGCGAAATTCGCCGCCAGCATGAACACGGCCGTTATCTT
>JAZNJF010000068.1:0-2331 GCA_045577885.1 Thermoguttaceae bacterium
AGCCCAATTCGCCGAGCGTCGCGGCGGCGGAAGCTCCGCCGAGGCCGGTGCCGACGACGATGATTTCCAATTTGCGTTTGTTCGCCGGGCTGACGACTTTAGCTTCGGCCTTGAAACGCGTCCATTTTTCGGCCAAGGGACCGGCCGGGATTTTCGACTGCAATCTGGTTTCGGACATGTCTTTATCTTTTTAGTTGCGATGTATTGCGAACGACGAGCGCGAACGAAGCCTGCGTCGTCGTTTGAATTCGGGAAGGGGAAAACGTCGCGTTAAGGCGACGAAACCGCTGGAACGAAGCGGCGGTCGGGCCGGTTTTATTCGGCGGTTTCCGCGTCTTGGGCTTCGGTCGTCGCGGCGGCTTCTTCGGCGGTCGCTTCTTCGACTTCGGCGGCTTCTTCGGTCGCGACGCAAGCCGGGGCTTCTTCGCAACCGACCGCCCACTTATCGCCGTAGCAGCCGGTCAAAACGCAAACCGGAATCGCGGCGTAAGCCAAGAAAATAACGACGGCGTAAACTTTCGCGAGGCATTGCAGGCGCGGCAGCCATTTCGAGTTGTTGAGGCCGAGCGATTGGAACGCGCTCCAAAAACCGTGCGAAACGTGATAGAAGATCGCGACGAACCAAGCGAGGTAAAGGACGCACCAAACCGGGTTTTTGAACAAGTCGACAATCAACTGACGCGGGTTTTCGGCGCCGTGTTTGCCGAGCATTTCCGGAAGTTGCATTTTCGACCAGAAATGGAAGAAGTGGATCGCGAGGAGGCCGAGAACGATAACGCCGAGGGCGAGCATGTTTTTCGACGCCCAAGACGAAGCCTTCGTTTGGGTCGGGACGCGGTAACGCATCGAGTTCGGGCGGCAATTCCAGTTTTGGAATTCAACGCGCAACGAGACGAGGATGTGGACGATGAAACCGAGCGCCAAAACGGGCACGAACGGCAGAACGAAGCCGGAACCCATGAATTCGCAGGCTTGGTTGTAAAGTGTTTCGGAAAACAGCGCCGTCAGGTTGATGGCGGCGTGCAGCGCGAGGAAAACAAGCAAAAACAAGCCGCTGAGGCTCATTATCACTTTTTTACCGATCGACGAAGAAAGAAAGGCTAGCATCGTTGTTTTTTTCCAGGATTCGGGCGGTTAAGTTTGAGGGATATTAAAAAGGACTCTTTTTAGAATCCCCTTACGTTGTCGAGTTAATCGGCGCGTTCGACGTTTTGCTTCAACGACGCCGAATCGCTTGGCGTCGAAGCGACGCGAACAAACGCTCGCCGAGGAAGCGTCCGTTGCGTAAGAGAGCGGGAAACCGCGACGCAAACCGCGGTCGCCGCGCCGTCGAACCGAGAGGCCGACGTTTGGGCCGGTTGTCGATAAGTTTTTATCGATAGTCGGCGTTGTTCTATCGATTATCTTTATTAAAATGGTAAAAAAAATATTGTCAAGTTGGGAAAGCTGCATATTATCGAATATTAAGGAAGAATTTTGGAAAAAAGGGCCGGAAATGAGGGAAGAACGAGAAGGCTTGTCTAACATTTGCGGCGCTTTTTGACGCTTTGAGCTAAAATGTCGCAAGAAACGGCGCGCTCGCAACGTCGCGGGAAAAGTCGCTATAGTAATTAATGACAAAGATCGAAAGGGCGAACGGGCGATTTCGCAAAAACGGCGAAGGAAAAACCTCGCAAAAGAAACGGAAAAAACGCGGGCGACGAACGCGTCGCCGGGGAGAGCGTTCCCGAACTCGACGCAACGCGCAAAAAAAGAACGCGGAAAAACGTTTGCTTTTTGACGTGATAAACGGAAGTAAGAAACGGCGGAAACGGACGGCGGTAATCCGAAAAAACGCGTTAAAAATAAAAGAGCGTAAAGAAAACGAAAAAAGAACGGTCGTTTGTAATATCCTGGAAACAAAAAGGTTGCGCTTTTTCCAGATCGGCGGAAAACGACGCGAAAAAAGAAATCTTGAAAAATTTGGAAAAAGTCGCTTGACGGTTGCGAAATCCGAGGTATATTTATGCGTGTTAAGAGCAAACGAGACGACGAAGCGCTAAGAGTTTCGAAGTCGAGAGCAAAAAAATAAAAATAAAAAAGCTCTTGACGACGCTGAAAAATCTGGTAAGATAACTGAGCGTAAACGATATTTGACAATCAGGTAAAGATGTTCATACAGTGTGAGCTTCGTCTCTAACGAGACGAAGGACCGTTAAAATCTTCGAGATTTTAACCTTTGAAGCCAATATAAATTGCGATTCATTTTTAATTGCGGACTTCTCTGACCGGAAGTTCGCCCACGATCGAACGAAAACTTCTTTGAATCCTTGATTCAAACAAGTCGAGTAT
>JAZNJF010000069.1:0-9502 GCA_045577885.1 Thermoguttaceae bacterium
CCTCTTGATCGCCGACCAAATTTTCTCGGCGACGAACAAATACGCGGTTCCGCCGACCGTCGCGCCGGTTCCGATTCCGCAAATCGTCGTCGAGCCGCCGCGAATCGCTTGCGTTTCGGTCGAGGTCGACGGCGAACGAACCGCGACGACGGAGACGCTCGCCGACGTCAACGAAATGGCGGTTCGGCAGTTCGAAGCGACGAAAAACCAAGTAATCGCTCGGGCGGTCGTCCGCAGAATCGTTAAAAAAGGAACGATTTACGCGGCGCAGCAAGTCGGGCAAGTCAACGAATGGGTCGGTTTGGCGGCGAACGTCGCGGGCGTCGTTTGGGAGGCGACCGAAACGGCGGACACGCGATGTTGGGGGCTTCTTCCGGCGCAAATCCAAGCGGCGCGTCTCGAGCTTCCGGTCGGCGAACGGCGCTTGACGCTTTACCCGGGGAACCGTTCCGTCGAACAAATCGGAGCGCCGGTCGAAACGACCGTTCGCGTCGAGCCGAACCGCAACGTTTACGTCTTGGTCAATTATCCGGACCGCGAACCGCTCGGAACGGTCGTTAGCAGTTCGCGCTGACGTCGGAACCGACCAAACGGCGCGCTTTTTTTTAAAATAACGCTAAAATAAGCGCTTTGCGTCGACTTTGCCGGCGTTCGTCTTTTTATTTCGCGTTCCGTTCGTTGGAAGCGGTCGCGGCGTCGACGGTCGAATAGCGGAGCCAAACGAAGCGCGGGCGGTACTCGGCGGGGCGGCGCGCGAGCGTTCCTAAGCGGTTGACGTTGTACGAAACGAGGATTTTCTCGCCGTCGCCGAACGCCGGGTGCGCTTTCGCGTTATAACAGCGGACGCCGCGTTCGAATTGACGCGGAACCGTCGAGCGGTAAAAGATCGTTTCCGGCCCAAACGGTCCGACCGGACTTTCGCCGACTCGGAACGCGATTTCGTTCCCAATAACGCCCGGCGTGTAAACGAGCAAATAACGGCCCGCGTTCGCGCCGCTCGGGATTTTGGAAACGGAAAACTCCGTCGAAACCCGCTCGACCAGCCCCGCTTCCGGGCGCGCCGCGTCCGCGACGTTCGGCGACCAACCGCGACCGTCGAAATAACGCCAAGTCGAAAAATCGCCGAAACTCGCCCGAGGCGCCCGAGCGACGACGAGGTCTTTGCGACTCCCGACGTCGAAACGGTCGAGATAGCCGAAGACGTAAAGGAAACCGTCGTTCGCGTCGTCGCAAATCGCCGCGCCGAAAACGACTTGCGCCGTCTCCGTTCGGAACGAAAGGGGCGCCGTTTCGTCGATTCGGACGTCGTTAAAATCGGGAGAACCGTTCGAGTCGAGCCCGAGCGAAACCGCGTCGACCCGTTCCGGTTTCCAGCCGGCGCCGACGAGGAGCGCCGACGTCCAAACGCGACCGCGCCAAACGACGCCGTCTTGGAGCCAACGGTCGACGCCGAGCGGATTATGCGGCGCGCGACGCTCCGGTAAAGTCGGTTTTTCTTCGCCGTTTTCGCTTGTTTTCTTATTTTGCGCGCTTTCGCTCGGTCGACTATCTTGCTTCGTCGGCGCAAACTCTCCATTTTCCGCTTCTCTCCGCCAAAAAAACGCGATATTGGCCGGATTTGGCGCGCTTCCGGTCAAGACGGCGAACGAATGGTTCGTCATCGTTCGTTCGCCGAAGTCGCGACCGTTGTTTTTCGTTGTCCCGCCGAAGGTATCGCTGAAAAGAAAGAGCGTTTTGTGCGCCGTCGGAGCGGTTAAAGCGGTTAAATTGGGCGAAGTCGGCGAATTTGCGTCGACTTTGACGGCGTTCGGGGCGTTTTCGACGTCGGCGTCGCGGTCGAGTTCGACCGAGTAAATCCCGTCGGCGGCGAGCCAACCGTCGCGGCGTTCGAGAAGCGCGTCCCATTCCGGCGCTTCTTCTTGCGCGAAAAGAGCGGAACGGGGCAAGTCGGCGAAGTCGCGCAAGACAGACGCTTGGGGAAAAGCGGCGAACGGCGCGAAATCGGGCGAGACGGCCGGCGTCAACGTCGCGAAAAGAACGACGGCGCGTTTCGACCAACGGAGCGGAACGGACGGGAAAACGAACATTGTTTTGGTAAGCGTTAATAAAATAACGTCGCGCCGTCGATTAAAATTTGATTGATAGAATCAAGTAGAAATCAAATGCGCGACGAAAATTTGCGGTCGTCGGTCGCGAACGCGCCAAAAACGGAATTTGACGCAAAATCGTCGATCGGCGACCGGAGGAATTTTGAAGTCGGGCGTTTTATTTCAGGCGCGGTTGAACGACCGCCGCTTTCGGACGCGACTCGCAAACGAACGCTTTTAACGAGCGTTCCGGAAGCAACAGCGCGCCGCGAACGAACGGGGCCGGACCGTCGGCGTCCGGGTAAATATCGAGCGGGGACGGCGCCGCCGTGTCGACGAACGTGCGCCATTCGAAGTCCGGATGGGTCGCAACCGCCGGAAAATAAAAGGTTTGCGGATAAGCCGACGCGTTGAACATCGTCAAGATGTGGAAACGCGACTCCGGCGCCGCCTCCTCGATCAGGTTGAACGGAACGCCGGTTTCGACCGTCGCCGCCCAACGGCGCGATTCCGCGTCGAACGCCGGGTCGTTCGCGACGTCGAGCGCCGAAACGAGGCAAGTCAGCGTCGGCGGTTGCGCGGCGTCCCAATCGACGGCGCCGCCGCGAGGGTCGAACCAAGAGACGTCCGGAAGTTCGCCGGGCGTTTGCGGGCGGCCGGTGAAGAAGTCGCGTCGGCGGAGCGTCGCTTCTTGACGGCGGAAACGAATCAGCGCGGCGCAGAACCGACGCAAATCTTCGTTTTCCTCGATTCGAGCCCAGTCGAGCCAAGAAATCGGCGAGTCTTGGCAATAGGCGTTGTTGTTCCCTTGTTGCGTGCGGCGCGCTTCGTCGCCGGCGACGAGCATCGGAACGCCTTGGCTTAACATCAACGTCGTCAAGAAGTTGCGAACTTGCCGCCCGCGAAGCTCGTTGACGCGTCGATCTTTAGTTTCGCCCTCGACGCCGAAGTTGTAACTGACGTTGTTGTTGTCGCCGTCGCGGTTTTCTTCGCCGTTGGCGTAATTGTGTTTGCCGTTGTACGAAACGAGGTCGTTCAGCGTGAAACCGTCGTGCGCGGTAACGAAGTTGACGCTGCTGTTCGGCGCGCGTCCGCTCTTTTGGTAAAGGTCGCTCGATCCGGAAAAACGGGTCGCGAACGCGCCGAGCGTCCAATCGTCGCCGCGCCAAAATCGGCGAACGTCGTCGCGGAATCGCCCGTTCCACTCGGCCCAACGTTGGGCGTGCGACCCGAACTCGCCGACTTGATAAGCGCCCGCCGCGTCCCAAGCCTCGGCGATGATTTTCGTCCCGGCGAGACAAGGGTCTTCCGCGATCGTCTCCAAAATCGGCGGGTTTCCGACGAGTCGACCGAAACGGTCGCGGCTCAAAATCGACGCTAAGTCGAACCGGAAACCATCGATATGATAGTTGTACACCCAGGAACGAAGGCAGTTGAAAATCAAATCGCGCGTCCAGGGATGATTTCCGTTGACGGTATTTCCGCACCCGCTGTAATTGAGGTAGTAACCCTCTTCGTTGAGGAGGTAATAGTTTCGATTTTCGAAGCCTTTAAACGAAAACGTTTCGCCGCGTTCGTTCCCCTCGGCGGTGTGATTGAAGACGACGTCGAGGAAAACTTCGATACCGGCGCGGTGGAATTCGCGAACCGTTTCCTTAAATTCGCGAACTTGGGCGCCCGGCTCGTCGCTCCAAGCGTAACCGCGGTGCGGCGCGAAGAAGGCGATCGGGTCGTATCCCCAATAGTTGCGGCGTTCGGTCGGTTCGCCGTTCGGGTTGTTGCGCGGGAACTCGTGAATCGGCATCAACTCGACCGCGGTAACGCCGAGCGATTTCAAGTAAGGGATTTTTTCGATCAGTCCGAGGAAGGTTCCCGGTTTCGAAACGCCGCTCGTCTCCGACTGCGTGAAGCCGCGGACGTGCAGCTCGTAAATGACTTCGTCGGCGAGGTCGCGACGGATGCGCGGCGCGTCCTCCCAATCGAAATAATCGTCGACGACGACGCACTTCGGCGGGCGCGCCGGGTCGTTTTTGTCGTCTTTCGGGAGAAAATCGCCGGCGAGCGCCTTCGCGTAAGGGTCGATCAAGCGCGCTCGACCGTCGAAGAGAAGCCCGCGTTTCGGGTCGTAAGGGCCGTCGACTTGGAAGTGGTAAAGCGCGCCCGCGCCGAGGCCGGGGACGAAGACGTTCCAAACGTCGCCCCAACGGTTGCGGTCCGCGTCGAACGGAACGACGAGGGACGGTTCGCGGTCGTCCGGGGAATCGTAAAGGAGGAGGCGGGCGCCGGTCGCCGAGCGGCTGACGAAGGAAAAAACGACGCCGTCGTCGCGGAGGGTCGCTCCGTAAGGCGTCGCGAAACGAGCGTCGGCGGTCGCGCGGTGAATCATCGGGAAAACTCCTTCAAGGCGGTTGAGCGGAAACGGGAACCGGCGGATTCTTCGACGCAAAACGCCAAGCGATTTCGCGTCGAGCCGACCGGACTTCAAACGAACGTCGGTTCGTTAAAATCGGAAAAAGCCGTTAAAATCGGAAAAAGCGGGAAAACCCGGAGTCGCGAACGCGGAGGACGCCGAATTTCGCGACGGGCGGAAACCCGCCGCTTGTTTCTTGACGCGTCCGGCGCTAAAATAACAAACGAGGCGACGTTTGCGCCGATACGGCGGTCGGCTTCGATTCGCGAATTGTACTTTTCATCGACCCGGAGCTTAATAATCTTGAAATTTTACCGAATTTTCGGTTTATTTTGCCGGAGCGCCGCGCCGTCGAGCGTTTTCGAGCGCCTTCGGTTAAGGCCGCGCCGTCGAGCGAACGTTGTTGAACGATATAGACGTTATTAATATCTCGACGTTATTAATATTAATGGCGAAATTTCGGCGAATCGGGGTTAACGTTGAAAAAACGGCGAACTTTCGCGCCGTCGTCGGCGATTAAGTCGGCGAAAGATGGAGAAAATAGATAAAACGGTTAAAGCCGAAAGAGTAAAGAAGGTAGAGGAAACGGGCGATGAAAACGGATAAAACGGAGCGAACGAACGCGCCGACGAGCGAAAAAAGGCGGTTTCCGACGGCGGAAGCGGCGACGTCGGGCGTTTTTTTTCTCGCGCTTTGGTTCTTTTGGGGCGTTCGATACGGCGATTTTCTCTTCGCGGTTCAGGAAAACTCGCTTTTCTTGTTCCGTTGGGACTTTTTCGCGAATTGGCAAGAGGCGCCGGGCGGTCTCCTCTTTTACTTGACCGCGTTTTTTATCCAGTTTTGCTATTTTCCGCTTCTTGGCGGGGCGATTTTCGCGGCGCTGGGGACGATTCTGCAGATATTGACGGCGAAGGCGGTCGGTTTGCGCGGCGTCGGGTGCGCGTTTTCGCTAATTCCGACTTGCTTGTTGGCGATTTCCGCGACTTGGAACGGTTATTGCGTTTACATTCCGTTCAATAATTCGTTGATTTTTTCCGGCTATATAGGCGCTCCGTTGGCGTTGATCGCGCTTTTAGCGTTTCGACGAATATCGTCGTCGCGTTGGCGGACGACGTTTGCGCTCGCCGTCGTCGCGTTCGGGTATCCGGGATTCGGTTTTTGGGCGCCGTTCGCCGGGTTACTTTGCGCGCTTGACGAACTGGAACGCTGGAAAGCGCCGATTTTGCCGAAAAAACGGGAGAACGGCGAAACGACCGCGACGCCGACCGCCGCCGAAATCGACGCGGAACGTCGCTCGCGACTCTTGCGAATCGTCGCGCTTTTCCTTGGAACGGTTGTTATTCCGTTTTTGTTTTATTTTCTTTATTTTAAACCAAGCGTTAAGATTGTGAACGTTTTTTTGCAAGGATTGATTGACGACGTTCGATACGACAAAAAAGGATTTATTGGAGCGTTTGTTTACGGAGCCGCCGCGTTGGCCGTCCTTTTTTATCCGACGGCGCGTTGGGCGACGCTTTTCGCCGATTATCTTCGTCGACAAACGTTGAAAAAATCGGTTAAAACGGTTAAGACGGTTAAGACGGCGAAGAAGCAAGACGCCGCGAACGAAAACGCCGAGGGCGGCGTCGACGAGCGCGAAGTCGAGCGGAAGGCGAGAAGCGCGCAAGTTCGACTTCTTGCGTCGACGGCTCTTTTGATCGTCTTGGCGACCGTCGCGATTTCTTATCGAACGGCGAATTTTTTCGCGATTTTAGCGGCGACTCGCGCGACGACCGACGGCGATTGGGCGCGCGTTCTCGAAGTGGAGGCGCGACTTGCGAAGCCGAGCGAGCACTCCGTCGCGCTCCGCAATTTGGCTCTTTTCGAAACCGGCGCTTTGGCGAAAAAAGCGTTCGAACGCCCGGTCGCCGGCGTCGCGACTTACGACGTAACGCAGGCCGATTTCGACGCGATGCGGAGCGGTAATTTTATCGCAAAAATAAAATACAAGCTCTTTTTATGGAAATTGTCGACGGAATTGTTGGCGCCGCGAGCGTTAAGCGAGCTGATGTTCGCGCATTACGGCGCGACGAACACCGGCGCCCGCGTCGCGACCGATAATTTTGTCGCGGTCGAAGGGCGGTCCGCTTCCTTTTATAAAACGTTGGCGATTTGCGCGACGGTCAACGGCGAAGACAAACTCGCGCGGCGTTATTTGAACGTTTTGACGGAGACGCTTTATTATCGCGATTGGGCGAAGGCGCGGCTGGCGTTTCTCGACGCGCCGGAGTTTCGCGACGACTTGCGTTATTTTGGGAACGACGAGGCGTATTTAGCGTCGGCGAAAGATCGTTTTGAAACGGCGCCGCTTCGAGCGTCGAGTCTTGAAGAAGCCGCCGAGCGTTGGAACGTCGCGCCGGAGGCGGTCGCCGTCGTCGCCGCAAAGGTGAAAAAAGCGCGTCGCCTGCGTCCGCATAAAAACGAAGCGACGTTGAGCGAGTATCCGAATTTGACCTTTTTGCTCGGCGTTTTTAAGGACGAGTTCGACGTCGCCGCGCCGGAAATGCAAGAGGCTCTTTTGGTCGCCGCGCTTTTCCAAAAGGACGGCGAGTATTTCCTGCGACACGTTGAAAAATATCTCGCGTCGCGACCGGGCGGCAAGGCTCCGAAAGCGATTGAAGAGGGGTACGCCGCTTGGCGTTTGTCGAAATTTGGCGACGATTGGGCGACCGCCGAGGGATGCAAATATCCGTTTTCGCCGGAAACGATCGAAGGTTTGAACGAGTTCGCGGCGTTTCTTGAAGTCGTGAAAACGCCCGCCGCGACCGAAGCCCAGGTTGCGATTCGCGAACATTGCGCCGGATGGTATTGGGGGTATCTCGCCGACGATTCGGTTTTTGCCGGAGGAAACGCGCGGTAAAATAGGAAAGACGGCGGGAATTTAGAGAATAAAACCGGCTTTGAAAAACGAAAAGCGGGGATTGAAATATGAAAGAAACGCAAGATAGTAAAAATAGGAAAAACGGGGGCTCCGGGCAAACGACGGGCGTCGTTGGGGAAAGCGCCGAAACGCTTCGCGAGGCGGGAAAGGGGACGCGTCGACGAAACGCGATTCTTGTCGCGGCGATTTTGGTCGTCGTCGCGCTTGGCGTCGGGCGTTGGACGTCGGGGACGCCGAGTCTTCCGGAAACTTTTGAGGAAACCGGCAAACTTCCCGCAATTTACCCAGATTATGTTGGAACGACCTTGCCGCCGAACGTCGCTCCGCTGAATTTTCGCGTCGAAGAAGAGGGCGAACGTTATTTAACGAGCGTTTATTCGAAAAACGGCGCTAAAATTGTCGTCAAAGGGAGGGACGCGCAATTCCCGCTCAAAAAATGGCGCGCGCTTTTAGAAGCGAATATTGGGGAAACGCTCGTTTTTGACGTTTACGTTCGAAAAGAAGGAAAGTGGCTTAGGTATCAAAGCGTCGAAAACGCGATCGCGCCCGACCGCGTCGATCCGTATCTCGCGTATCGACTGATCGAGCCGGGGTACGAGTTCGGACATCGAATCTCGTTGCGTCAGCGAAATATTGAAACATTTGAGGAAAACGACTTCTTTAACAACCGCGCGCACGCCGTTTCGCCTTGTATAAACTGTCATTCTTTTCAAAACCGCGAAACGGATCGATTTTTGTTTCATTACCGGCGCCTTAACGAGCCGGGCAAGGGGGGAACGATTCTTGTCGAAGACGGCAAAGCGCGGAAGGTTTCGGCGAGATTGGAGGAGGCCGGGATCTCCTGCTCGTATCCGGCGTGGCGACCGACCGGGGATATCGTCGCGTTTTCGACGAATCAAACGCGCCAAATTTTCCATTTAACGTCGACGCAAAAGATCGAAGTGTTCGATTTAATGTCGGATTTAGCGATTTTTGATTTCAAAAAGAACGAATTGCGACGATTAACCGAGACGAACGAGATTTTTGAAACGTTTCCGAGTTGGAGTCCTGACGGTTCCGCCCTTTATTATTGCGCGGCCAAATTGAAGCCGGAAGCGGCGGAAAGTGATATTAAAGGTCGCGAAAACGAGCTTCCGAAACGGATCGACGAATTCCATTACAATATTATGCGGATAAGTTTCGATGAAAAAACGGGAACGTTTGGCGCGCCGGAAACGGTGATCGACGCGGCGGCTCGCGGCCGTTCCGCCTCTCATCCTCGCGTTTCCCCGGACGGTAAGTTTCTCGTTTGGGCTGAAGCGTCGAGTGGAACTTTTCCGATTTGGCGTCCGGAAGCCGATCTCTTCGTTAAAAACTTGGAGACCGGCGAAGAGCGCGCTTGGACGGAGGCTAACGGGGAAAACTCGGATAGTTATCACTCGTGGAGTTCGAACGGGCGTTGGATGGCGTTTGCTTCGCGACGCGAAGACGGACAGTATACTCGCGTTTATTTTACCTATGTTGACGCCGACGGAAAGGCGACGAAGCCGTTTGTCTTGCCGCAAAAGGACCCGACGCGGAACCGCCGGTTCTTTAAATCGTACAACGTGCCGGAACTGATAACGGAACCGATAGAAATCGACATAAAAACCCTAACGGACGCCGCGGTGAGCGAGACGATACCGACGAAAAACGTAAAATAATCGTAAAAAATGAATAAAAAAACGGTCGAGAAAAAAATATTTCCGACCGTTTTTTTATTGCAATGTGGTTTTGGGGGGAATAGGAGATAAATTAGGCAAGATGGCGAATGGTGCGGAACGCCGCCCCGGAACTATTGGAACTTTTCCCGAAAATTTTCCAAAAAGCCCCTTGCGCTTTTTTCTTCTTGGGGTATATTCTTGCCTGTCGATGGCAATGAGCCAAACGACGCTGACCGCCGGTTCGCTTTTGAGCGAAAAGTCGAGGCGAAAACGAAAATAAAAAATTTTCAAAAAAGCCCTTGACGAAAACGAAAACGGCGCTAAACTAAACGAGTCGCTTGAACGAAGCGGCGAGTGAAATTTCGACCGCGAGTTTGACGGTCGGCGAAGATAGAGAAAGTTT
>JAZNJF010000070.1:0-4624 GCA_045577885.1 Thermoguttaceae bacterium
AATAATTTGTCTTCCTAAGACCGCTTGGCCTCCGACTTCTCTCGACGAAGCCCCGTTGGCCGACCCCGCACCGCTCGCACCGACTCTCGACGAAGCCCCGTTGGCCGACCCCGCTCCGCTCGCACCGACTCTCGACGAAGCTCCGTTGGCCGACCCCGCTCCGCTCGCCCCGACCATCGACGAAGCCCCGTTGGCCGATCCCGCTCCGCTCGCACCGACTCTCGACGAAGCCCCCTTGGCCGACCCCGCTCCGCTCGCACCGACTCTCGACGAAGCCCCCTTGGCCGATCCCGCTCCGCTCGCCCCGACCCTCGACGAAGCCCCGTTGGCCGATCCCGCTCCGCTCGCCCCGACTCTCGACGAAGCCCCGCTCGCCCCGCCCGCTTTTGAAACGCCGGCCGCGAACGAGCTCGCCGAACCGACGTTCGTCGCCGCGCCGAGCGCCCCCGCCGCGCCGGTCGAACCGGTCGGAAGCGGCGTCCCGGGCGATAAAAAACTTGAAGGCCCGCAAACGGCCCAAGTCGTCGTCGAAAAAATCGCCCCGAAAGAAATTCAAGTCGACCGCGAAGCCAAATTCGCCGTCAAGGTGAAGAACGTCGGCTCCGCGCCGGTTCGCAAGCTCGTTTTGCGCGACGTTCTCCCGGTCGGCGCCCGTTTCGTCGCCGCCGACGTCGCGTCGGTCGTCCCGAACGCTCGCGGCGAATTCGCTTGGCCGCCGTTCGATCTCGCGCCTTGCTCCGAAAAAACGTTCGAATATCGAATTATCCCGACGCA
Source organism: Thermoguttaceae bacterium (assembly GCA_045577885.1). Classification (GTDB taxonomy): domain Bacteria; phylum Planctomycetota; class Planctomycetia; order Pirellulales; family Thermoguttaceae; genus RUG369. Next base: position 775 of record JAZNJF010000070.1, read on the forward strand.
AGAGGGCGAACTCGGCTCCATCGCGACCCTTTCCTTCGCCGCCGAAGCGTCCTGCCGCGTCCGTTGCGTTCGCCCGGCGCTCGAAGTGGAAGTCGTCGCGCCGCAAGAAGCGACGCTCGGTTCCAACATCGACTTGAACGTCGTCGTCGCGAACGTCGGCACCGGCGCCGCGACGAACGTCGCGCTCCTCGAAACGATTCCGGACGGTCTCCGCCATCCGAGCGGTTCCGTCCTCGATCACGCGCTTGGAACGCTCGCGCCGGGGGAAAAGAAACGCGTCCCGCTGACGCTCCAATGCGTCGCGCCCGGAACGACCGTTAACAATCTCGTCGTTACCGCCGACGGCGACCTGCGCAAAGAAATTCAAACGGAAATCCTCGTCCGCGCGCCGAAACTCGAACTTTCGATCGACGGCGCCGAAACGCCTTACCTCGAACGCCAAACGACGTACCGCCTGAAAGCGGCGAACGTCGGCGACGCGGCGGCGAAAGACGTCAAGCTCGTCGCGGAAATTCCGCTCGGAACGACGTTCGTTTCGGCGAACAACCTCGGCGTTTACAAAGCGGAAACGCGCTCCGTTTATTGGGATCTCGCCGAACTCCCGGCCGGAGCGGCGGGCGAAATCGAGTTGACGCTAACCCCGACGAAGATCGGCGCCGCCCGCTTGACCTTCGGCGGAACCGGCCCGCTCGGCTTGACGGCGCAAGTCGTCAAAGACGTCGCGATCGACGGTCTTCCGGCGCTCTCTTACGCCGTCAAGACGTCGCCGAACCCGGTCGAAATCGGCAAAGAAATCGTTTACGAGATCCAACTCGCCAACCGCGGAACGAAAGCGTCGACGAACGCGACGTTGCAAATCGCCGCGCCGGAAGCGTTGAAAATCGTTTCGGTCGAAGGCCCGACCCAATATTCGCAACAAAACGGCGCGTTCGTCTTCGACGCGATTCGCGAAATCCCGGCGAAGTCGGCGGTTACGTACAAAGTAAAAGCCGTTTGCGAAGCGGTCGGCGACTGCCGCGTCCGGTTCCAACTTAGTTCCGACGACTTGGAACCGCTCGTTAAGGAAGAAAACGTCCGCGTTTACCGTTAAAACCCGCAAAGTCGACGTTCGCTCGCCGCTTTTCCCGCGTCGGGCGAACGTCGACTTCCCCTATTTCCCCGCAACTTCCTAACTCCCCTATTTTTCCTAAGGAACCGCCAATGACCGTCGCAATCGTCGTCGACTCCGAGCGACAAACGGACGTTTTGGGCCAAATTCTCGCGGAAACCCTCCCGGACGGCGCCGTCGTCGCGCTTTTGGGCACCTTGGGCGCCGGAAAGACGCGACTCGTGCAAGCGGTCGCCGCGGCGTCGGGCGTTCCTCGCGACGAAGTCGGGAGTCCGACGTTCGTTCTCGTTCGCGAATACGAAGGCGACCGGTCGATTTTTCACTTCGACGCTTACCGTCTCCGCGATTCCGACGAGTTTCTCGAACTCGGCCCGGACGAATACTTCGAGTCGGACGGTCTTTCGTTCGTCGAATGGGCCGACAAGGTCGAAGACGCGACGCCGGAAGACAAACTCGAAATCGTCGTCGAGCCGATCGACGAGACCTCGCGCCGTTTCCTCGTTACGTCGCGCGGCGATTTCGTTCCCGATTTCGAAACCGTCCTACTCGAACGCTGGAAATCCGCGACGCGTCAAGAATAACGCGACGTCGTTGATTTCCAACCCCGAAACAAAATCAATTGAGAATCGGAAATATTTCATTAATCGACGGTCGCGACAAATTCGCGCCGTCGATTGCGTTTTTTAACGCCGCGGCTTTACTTGCCGCCAAGTCGCCGCCGCTCCAACCGTCCGCCGTCTCCGCCGATGAACGCCCCCGCCCCCGCCTCCTCGCGTCGTTCCCGTCGCTTCCGCCCTCTTTCCCTTTTTCGCGCCGAAGCGCTCCTTTTCTTCGTCGTTCCGGCGGCGCTCCTCGCGGCGTTTTTTTTCCGTCCGTTAATCGAAAACGAACGTTTCGCTTATCGCGACGTCGGTTATTTTTATTATCCGCTTTTCGAACAAATTCAAACCGAATGGGAGCGCGGTCGCCTTCCGCTTTGGGATCCGTTCGAAAATCTCGGTCAACCGCTCGCCGGGAACCCGACGTCGTCCGTTTTTTACCCCGGCAAGGCGATTTTTTTCCTTTCGAGCGCCGGTTGCGTCGACTTTAACGCTTGTTTTTCGCTTTATTTAATCGGACACGTCGCGCTTTCATTTTTCGGCGTCTATTTTCTAACGCGCCGACTCCGAATTTCGCGTTCCGGAGCGGTTCTCGCCGGGACGTCGTATTCCTTTTCCGGCCCGATTTTGTTTCAATATTCGAACGTCGTTTTCCTCGTCGGCGCCGCTTGGCTTCCGTTTCTCGCCCTTTTTTCCTTCGACTTTTTCGCGTCGGCGACGCTCGCCGGAAAATTAAAATCGGCGTTGAAACTGAGCGTCGCGCAGGCGCTCGCGATCCTCGGCGGCGAACCGCAAATCGTTTATTTATCGACGTTGGCGTTTTTCGCGTTCTCGTTTTTCGCGCCGGTTCGTCTCGTCGTCAAAACCGCTCGAACGCCCTCGACCGCCCCGTCCCCTTCGACCGTCCCGCCCCGTTCAATTAACGCGACCGCTCCAACGCCCCCAACCGCTTCAACCGCTTCGACCGCTCCAACCGTCCCGTTCGTTTCCGTTCGCCGCGTTCGCGACCGTTCCCGAACCCGGCTCGCGCTCGGTCTTCTCCTCGTCGGCGGCGCGTCGGCCGCGACGTTTCTCCTCGCGGCGCCGCAAATTCTCCCGGGAGCGGAGCTGATCGCCCGTTCCGAGCGCGCGGCGAACGGCGCTCCGCGTTCCCTTTGGGAAGTCCCGGCGGCGCTTTGGGCAAGCAAGGCAAAAAATAACGCCGCCGACGCGTCGGAGCGGAAGGCGTCCCCCTCGGAAAAAGCGCAAAATAGAGAAAAAGCGCAAAACAAAGAAGACGCGTCGACAAAAGAAACGGCGCAAAACGCGCAAAACGGCGAACCGTCTTTTTACGCGTCTCTTCTCGGCGGCGAAATCGAAAACAACGGTCGAAACCGCGCGACGTATCGCTTTAGCGTCGGCCCTTGGCGTTGGGCGGAGCGGCTTTTCCCGAACGTCGGCGGGCGGCAGTTTCCGCGTTCGTCCCGTTGGTTCGCGATCTTTCCGGAGGAAATCTCCGTTTGGACGCCGACCCTTTACTGCGGCGTCGTTCCTTATTTGTTCGCGCTCTCGGCGGCGCGTTTCCGCTTCGGCGGCGCTCGACGTTCGCGACGGCGGCGCCCGCAAAATCGCTTTTTTCGACGTATATTCCGACGTCGACTATTTCAACGCGAAAAATTTTCCGCCGACTCGCCCCAAGCCGCCCTCCCAGCCGTCAAACTCTCCCCATTTTCGCGCCGCGACCGTTCGACGCGCGACGCGTTCCGCGTTTGGGCGACTTGGCTCGTCGTCGTTTCGACGGCGGCGGCGCTCGGCGGTTTCGGCGTCGTTTGGGCAATTCGGTTTTGCGACGCGCTCCTTAACGGAGCGCAACCGGCGCAAACGTTCGTCGACGGCGACCCGGTCGGCGGCGTTTATTGGCTTTTCAATTTGACGCTTCCGAAGTTCGTCGAGTTTCGCTATCCGGCGAAATTACTGACGTTAAGCGCGCTCGGACTCGCTCTTTTAACCGGTTTCGGTTGGGACGAACGCCAATTTTCGCGACGTTTTTTCATTCTTGGCGGCGGCGTCGGCGCGATTTCGGTCGGCGCGTTCCTCGTCCTTTCGGCTTGCGGCGACGGCGTTTTTTCGACGCTTCGAGCGGTCGACCCGTTGCACGGTCCCG
>JAZNJF010000071.1:0-3173 GCA_045577885.1 Thermoguttaceae bacterium
AATAACGCTCGCCGATCTTCCGGCAAGGGAAGCCGTCTTCGTCGATCAGCCGTTTAATCGTCGAGGTTGCGACGCCGAGGAACGCCGCGACCTCTTCGAGGTTCATCACCTCCGCCGACTTGCGACGCTCCGGCTTCGCGCCGCCCGATTTTACCGAAATTCCCATTTTCCGCCCTCTCGGTTTCATTTTTTCGCCGTTTCTGAATTTCGAAGCATTAACATACTGTTGTACTTGTGCGAGAACGCCGTTTCAGCGATTTTCGCGACGTTTTCGACCAAAGAATCGACCGCGCCGAAACGCTCTCAAACGCCCGATTAAACGCGTTTAACGGCAACCGCCCGGAACCGGTTCGAAATTGCCGTCCAAAACGAGCGCTTTAACGAGTTTCCTCGCCGAAGCGAGCGTTCCGACCGATTTCGCAAGGTCGATCGCCGGAAGATTGCCCAAACGCGGCGCGTAAATCCGTTTCGTGCGCAACGAATAGAGGACGACGCGGCGCGGCGCGCCTTCCTCCGGCGTCCAGTCCCCGAGTTTGTAAGTTTGACGGCGTGTCGCCGGTTCGTTTTCCCAACTCATATTCGTTTCTCCTTTTGTTTCAAGTTTGACTCGTCGTTTCACTTTCCAAGCGCCGCGACCAACGAGACGACCGCCAAAAGCGACGAAACACCGAACCAAAGCGCCGCGCGACGATAAATCGCGACGTCGTTTAGCGCCGCGTCGCGTTCCCTCCGAAGACGTTTGACGCTGCTCCATAACGCGTCCGAGTTACTTTTAAAGAAGTCGTTGCTTCTCCGCGCTTTGTCAAGCGAACGCGCCAACTCCGCCTTCTCCGCCAAAAGCTCGTTTTCGCGCGCTTCGAGATACGCGACCGCCTCTTTCGCCTCCGCCAACTCGGCGGTCAACGCGTCGAGCCCGGCGCGAACGCGGCGGACGGTTTCCGACTCGACCGGCGTTTCGGCGTCGCGCTTCGGTTCGACCGGCTCGCCCGACTCGGCGTCGCGACTCAAAACTTCAAAATCGTTCATCGTTTGCGTTCCTTTCGCTTGCTTTCGCGTCGTCGCTCGAAGCGAGCGCGTCGACGATCGCCGTCGGCGGGTTCGCGAAGTTCGACCAATCGTCCGCTTCGACGTCTTGACGGACGAACGTCGCCGTTATTTCGACCGCGTTCCCCGATTCAAAGAGTATCCAGCGGCGAAACCGACCGCTCCGCGCCGCGTAATAGCTTCGCTTCCCCGGTCGCTTGACGACCTCGCCGCTCTCCAACGCTTTCATCGCGTCGCTAAATTTCATTGAAGTCGCCCCTCCTTTCCAAACGCCGCCGCTCGTTCGGCAAGCTGTTTTGGCGGGTTCGCGACGATCTCCCAATCGTCGGACTCCACCTCGCTCGAATAAAAGAACCCCGCAGCGAGGCTTGGCGTTCCGTCTTCGAATACAACGCTCCAACGCTCGGCGAGACCGCCGGGCTTCACAAAGTAGGATACGCCCCCTTTGATCCGGACAACCTCGCCCGCTTCCATCGCTTTCATCGCGTCGAAAAATTTCATTGTTTTACTCCTTTCACTGCAACGTTTACGCGGTCGCGAGTTCGCGTTTGGCGAGTTCTCGCAAGGCGTTTCGGATTTCCAGCGCGACGCCGCGCGACTCGCAGGCGTCGGCGATTCCGCGTCGGCGAGCGACCAAGCGCGCGAAGTCGGCGAACGGCAAGTCGAGTTCCGACGGCTCGAACCCGGCGGCGGTCGTCGCAAGTTCTTCGACGGAAAGCGTTTCGGCGTTTTTCGGCGTCGCGGGCGTTTCCTCCGGCGGCGCGACGCGTTCGAGCGACCGCGCTTGACGGCGAACGTCGAACGGGCGCGGCTCGTCGGCGAACCGAGTCGGCGACCAAACCCAACCGGCGTTCTCGAAAAGGCGTTTTATCCGGAGCGCCGCCGTCTCCCAAACCGTTTGTTTACCGGCTCTTCCGTTCGAACGTTCGAAAAGCGACTTCGCGTCGCGAGCCTCCCGAATCAGCGCGAAGACGGTCGACCGCGTCGCGCCGCCGACCCGCAAAACGACCGCCGCCGTCAGTCGGTCGATCAAGTCCGGGTGAACGGTCGGCTCCCAAACGGCTTCGGCGATTTTGCGACGAAGCGCCGCGACCTTCGGCGACGCAAAGTCGACCAACGAGCGAACGTCGGCGACGTCGGGACGACGCTCCGGCTCCAAACCTGGTTGCGTCCCGGCGACCGAAGGCGCGTCGGCCGCGACGGCGCGACTCCCGTCCCGCGGCGCCGCCGGGCGCTCCGGGATAGCGCGAACTCGGTTTCGCTCCCGCTGGTCGCCGACGTCTTCGCCCAACGTCTCAAAATCTTTCGCGGGTTTATTTATTGTTTTATTTTTAATATTTATTTCTTCTAAAGGCGCCGCGACCGTTTCGCTCTCGCTCGGCTCCGGCGCGACGGACGCAACCGCCGGAATCGTCGAAGCCGGTCGAACAAAGCGAACCTCCGCAAACGTCGGCGTTTGAATCATTTTCGTGAAGCCGCGAAAACGATCGGCGACGCCGGACGCGGTCGGTTCCGCAATCGTTTGCGCGACGCTTTCCGTTCTCGTTTCCGTTTCCGAAACGGCGGCGAAATCGGCGTCCGCGCGAAGTTGGGCGAGCGCGTCGCGACCAACGGGCGTTGGGTTGGCGTTGTAAAATAACGAGTTACAACTAGGCAGTTGCAGGAAAGGTTGCGCTTCCAATTAGCCAAGAAGGTAAACATACTCGGCGGAATCGCGAACCGTTGTTTCAATTTTTGGAGGCCTCTTCGGACGCTTTGTCGGCGTCGTTTGGCAAACGGAGAAACTCAACGCGGGCTTCTTCGTAAAGCGTCGCGTCGGTTTTGAGGACGGAGTCGAAGCGGCGGCGCGAGAGGCGCGGACGGGCGCAACGTCGCGGAGGGCTTCTTATAAAATTTGTTTGTCCTAATTTTGCGCGCGAAGTTCCCGATTTTTTTCCGATTTTGGCTTGCGTTTCGCGACGCGAAACGTCTACAGCGTTGCGGGAACGCTTTCCGTAAAAACGGTCCATCCTAATTTTGCGTGCGACATTCCTGATTTTTTTTCTCGACTTTGGCTTGCGTCTCGCGACGCGAAACGTCTACAACGTTGCGGGAACGCTTCCCGTAAAAACGGTCCATCCTAATTTTGC
>JAZNJF010000072.1:0-2851 GCA_045577885.1 Thermoguttaceae bacterium
CGAACCGCCAATCGCGCCCGTCGCCGCCCCCGCCGCTCGTCGCTTGGTTCATTATCGCCGTCAAGCCCCGGCGTTTTTCGGTGACGTCGCCGAGTTCCTTCGCGACGGCGACCCCGACGACGCTCCGATACCGCGCCGAAAAAGCGCAAGGCGTCGGCCCCTCGACTAACTCGAACCCGGCGTCGAGTTCGAACCCGACGCGCGGATTTCGGCGGATAACGTCGAGTTTGCGCCCGGAACGAGCGGAGTGAAAATAGAAAACGCGCCGCCCGTCGATAATTTCGGCGCCGAAATTAACCGGAACGACGTAAACTTCGCCGTCGTCGTTTAGGCCGAGTCGCAAAACGGCGGATTCGGCGATTATCTCTTCGATTCGGGTCGGGTCGACGACTTCGCGGTCGCGGCGGCGCATCGGGGCGGCTCCTTTTGGGGTAAAATAGGGGGGAATGGGAAGGAAGGGGAAAAAGAAGAAGAGGCGAAAAAGGACGCGTTCGGCGGCCTTATTAATATGCGGCCTTATTAATATATTGACAAAATCGGCGAAACCGAGCGCGACCGACGCGACGAGTCGGGCGTTTGCGTCGCGTCGGTCGGACGGTCGAAGCGGTCGCGGCGATTATCGGCGATTATTCCGCTTGCGTCGGTTGGACGGTTTCCGGAGCGCGGCGCTCGAAACGCCAAAGCCCGGCGCCGACGTTCTCCGCTTTCCAAAACGCGCCGTCGCGAACGAACTTGACGCCGGTCGCCGACTCCGCCGCCGGAACGCCGTCGACGTAAAGCGCGTCGTCGTCCGAAAGCGCCGGGACGTAAACGTCGGCCTTAACGTTGCCGGGAAGCGAAACGGCGAGCGAGTAAACCGCGTCGGTCGGACGGGCGATCCGAACTTCGACCGGGCCGCGAATCGTCGGAACGAGCGCGTCGACTCGTTTCAAACCGGCGATTTGCGGCTTGACCCGAAGCGTCGCGAAGCCGGGGCTCGTCGGTTCGACGCCGACCAACTTGCGCGGGATAACGTTCGCCGGCGCCGCGCCCCAAGCGTGATTCCAGTCTTGGTTCGGCTTGTAACGGTCGTCCCAAGCCTCCAACGAAATCGTCGAGCCGACCCGGAGCATGTTCAGCCAACCGCGCAGGTCGTCCGCCGCCATCCGCTCGAAACCGTAAGCGCCGTCGCCGCCCTCGTAAACGGCGTCGAGCAAAAATTGCGCGCCGTAAACGCTGCAACGCATCCCGCGCGACCGAACGAACGCCGCGACGCTCGCGACGTTCTCCTCCGGAACGAGCCCGAACGCCAACGGGAACATATTGCCGTGCAGCGACGCGTGATCGGTCGCCTCGCCGTCGCGATAAACGCCTCTTTCGGCGTCGAAAAACGTTTCGTGAAACGCTTTTCGATGTTTTTCGATCTGCGCCGCGAAGAACGCCGCGTCCGCTTCTTCGCCGAGAATCTCCGCGAACCGCTTCGCCGAGTTCAGCGCGACGTGATGATAAGCGTTGACGACGACGTTAAAATCGTTAAAAACGAAACCGTCCGTTTCGCCGGACTCCGCGTTTTCGTTCCCGGCGAGGCCCTTGTGCGGCCAGTCGACAATGTCGCCGAACGGGGAACTCGACCCTTTGAAGTGGAGGGACGCGAAAAATTCCGGCGTCGTTTTGCCTTTTCTGGTGCTGATGAGGCCGTTATCCTCGGCGAGCGCGACGAGCGTTTTCGCCTTAATATCTTCGTAATAGCGGCGGATATGCCGCGCGTCGCCGGTGTATAAATAGTCGAACCAAGCGATTTGCGGAATTTGCAGGTGCCATTCGGTCGGCCAAGTCGGGTGGAAAATCAAGTATTCGAGCGTTACCCGAGCGAGCGAATATTCGCGATCGACGCAATAATGACTAAGTTGGTTGGGCAGCGCGTCCCCTTCGTAAGGGATCCGTTCGCGGTCGCCGTCGACGTAATAGCCCGCGAAGGTCGTCGCCGGAATCGAATAACGGCAAAGGTCCCAAACGCGGTTCAGGCGGTCGTCGTCGCAGTCGAAATAGGACGCCGAAACGTCGAACGGGTAAGTAACCGTTTCGCGAACGACCGAAAGAACGACCGGCTCCGGCGCCGCGTCGAAGAGAGAGCCGACTTGCGCGGTTTCGGCGGTTTCGGTCGCGACGGTTTTGTCGGTGTTATCGGTTTTAACGGGCGACGCGGGCAAAATTTCGACTTCGGCGTATCGGAACGGCATCACTTCGCCGACGTAATCGGGCATAAGGACGGCGGCTCCGCTCGAGTTGCGCTTGTCGACGCGGGTCTTGATCGAGTAAAATTGGCGCCCGGTTTGGAGCGGCAGGCGGTACTCCCAATAGCGCGTCGACCCGGCGGGCTTGCGGTCGACTCGACCGTCCTTGACCCGTTCGCCGACTCGAACGAGCGCGACGCGACCGGCGGCTTTCGAGTCGATTTCAACCCGAATTTGCCCGAACGAAGCGCGCCCGAAGTCGTAAAACGTCGTTCGCTCGTCGAGCGGCGTCGCGCTTTGCGGCCGGTCGACTTTTTTGACGAGCGGGTAACGGCTCGCGCCGCTTTCGTCGAGCGTCGCGGCGGTTTGGAACGCTTTGATCGCCGACCAATCGGACGGCGCGTCGGTTTCGTTCCAAGTTTTAACGCGCCAATAATAAACGGTCGACGGTTTGAGCGGCTCCGGGCCGCCGAACGGAACCGCGGTCGACTCCGCGCCCGGGGTTTTGCCGGAGTCCCAAACGTCCGGCGCGCCCTTCGACTCGGCGAGAATCGAACGGTCGGTCGCGATTTGAATCCGCCAAGCCGACTGCGCCGCGCCGCGTTTCGACGCCGGAACGACCCAAGAAAACGCCGGTC
>JAZNJF010000073.1:0-8747 GCA_045577885.1 Thermoguttaceae bacterium
AGCGAACGAAGGGGCGTCGGCGCCGAAAGCGCGTCGGGCGACGGTTCGTAAAAGGGCGAATAACGCGAACGGCTCGTCGGCGGAATCGTCGGGGACGAATCCGAAGCGAACGTCGCGGACGTCGGCAAGGGCGCGCGCGAACGCTCGCCCGAATCGGCGCTCGTCGTCGAAGGAACGCAAAACGCGCTCGCGGCGGCGACGGCGACCGTTAAAAGTTGGAGGAATTTTTGCATCTCTGTACCAAGCGGCCCGAAGACCGTCGGTTTGTCGACTTTCGAAAGAGGCGTCCTGCCCAAACGCCGGCGCTCGCGCGATCCGACGTTTCCCGAAAATCGAAATGGAACTCCTTTTCAGTCGCCCTCCTGGCGAAGCTGCCGGTTGGAGAAAAAACTTTCTCGCGCTTTTCGACGCGTCGAACAACGTCGACGCGTCGGACGACGAACGAAACCCGCCTCGGGCGCCGCTCGTCGCAAACCGCTTCCATGAAAATTGACGTTAAAATCGATAAAACGCGTAAAATCCGTTCCGGCGCGCGTCGAACTCGAACGTTTTTCGGCGGTCGGCAAAGGATACGTCGCGATTTTAACGGTCGTTGCGGATAAACCAATTTTTCGCGTTTTGCGTCCGACGTGCGAACGCGGCGCGCCGTCTTGGCCCGGCCTTGGGCGCGGACGGGGGTTTTTCCGCTTCCTAAATCGTTCGTTTTCCCAAGTCGCGCTTAGTCGTTTAATGAAATTTTGGAGAATCGTCGGAAATTCTCGGACGAACAAAATCGTTAGGCAAAGAGTAACGACGGCGCCGAAAGAACGCTTTAGACGCTTTAGCGCGGTCGAAACGGTCGAAACGCCGCGCCGCCGACCGAACGCCGCTTCTCCGTTTCGAAACGAAAATCGAGCGAGAGCGGACGAGGGAAACGCGTCGTCGAACCGTCGTATTAATATATTAATGACAAAACGGAGAAAAGCGCCGTCGAAAGATCGAACGAACGGAGGCGTTCGGCGCGTCGCCGATAAAACGCGACCGTCCGTTTGCGGAGGCGTTCGAACGCGTCGTCGACGTTCAAAAAGACGCCGTCGACGCAACAAACGAAACAACCGTCGAAACGTCTAATAAAACGGCGTGTTAAGCTTTAACGGATATGCCGGCTTTAATCTTTTTAACGTGAAGCGGAGCGGGGAAAAAGCTCGGAAAAAGCGCGTTTTTAGGGATCGAAACGGATTTAGAAAAAAATTGGCGATTTTGCTGAAGCCCGCTTCGAGACTTTTCCGATACTACTACCGTCCTCGAGAAGGGCGAATAAATTTCCGACCGCGCTTCCGCTTTTCGAGCGGTCGCGGCGAACGCCGGAACCGAATTCGCGCCGACTCGAATAGCGCGAACGCGTTTCGTCCGGCAAGACGAAACGTAAAAAAAAACGAAACGTCGAAACGTTGCGAGACGACGTTTGCCGCGCGGTTTTGGATCGTTTTCAAAATCGACGCGCGCCGGCGGCGTTCTTTCGAACGCGACGCGTCCCTAACCCTCGTCGGATTAGGGCGGTCGGAAAGAAAGCGCGTCGAAGCCGAAGCCGCTTAAGTTGCTTCCCAAGGGATTGGAGGCGGCGGCAAATTTCGCGACGCTTTTTGACTTTCAGGTTTAAAAAGGAGTTTACCTATGAAAAATCGTTTGATGGCGTTCTGCTTCGCTTTGATTTCCGCGTGCGCGGTCTCGACCGCTTCCGCGCAAGACTGCGCTCCGTGCGCCGCGGCCGCCGGCCCGGACGTCTCCTGCGCGTCCTGCTGCGCGTCCTGCACCGGCGCGTCGTGCGAACTCTTCAGCGGACTCCGTTCGCTCTTGGCGTGCCGTCCGTGCGCCGTCGTCGAATGCGCTCCGTCCTGCGCCGCGGCTCCGGCTCCGGTTTGCGGCCCGATCGTTTCGGCCAACCTCCCGACCTGCGACGCTCCGGAAGCGACCTGCGGTCCGGCGATTTGCGCTCCGGCTCCGGTTTGCGGCCCGATGTTCCCGTACCTGAAACCGTGCTTGTACAACGCGGTTCATCGTCCGGTCAACGGCGTCTGCAAAATCGTCCACGGCGTCTTCGACACCCTCGCGACGATCACCACCCCGACCAGCGACGCCGGCTTCTTCAAACCGGCTTACGTCTGCGGCGTTCCGTGCGCTTGCGGCGCCGGCGAACTCGGCTCCTGCTCGACCTGCGGTCCGGTCGAAACCGCTCCGGCTCCGGCTCCGTGCATGCCGGCCGTCCCGTCCTGCAACTGAGCGGACGAACGGAACGGAAGCAAGATTTGACGGTTAAGTCGGTTCTAGCGATTAAAACGGTCGCGCCGATTTAACCCGACGAATCGACGGGAACGCGCTTAACGGCGACGCCCGACTTCCGAAACGAGCTTAAAAAACGAACGCGTTCGAACGAGCGCGTTCGTTTTTTTTACGTAGACGGCTTATCTTGCGCCGTCGACTTAACCGGAGCGGCTTGCTTCTTTTGCGTCGCTTGCCTTGCCGTCGCGTTTGGCGGAAATTGGGGCGAAGTCGGCGAGAAAATGGAAAAAAACGAGCGCGCGACGTTGAAAAGAACGCGTTCGAGGTTATAATTGAAGAGAAGCGTCGGCGTCGAGCGTCGCTCGGTCGGCTCGGCGTTTGCGTTTCGACGTTGAAAAAGGAAAAAAGAGGAGCCGAACGGACGGTCGCGGAGAGAGCGTCGCAAGGCGTTCTTTCGAGGAAAGTCCGGACTCCGCAGGATACGATGGCGGGTAACGCCCGCCGATCGCGAGATCAGGGAATAGCGCAACAGAAAGCAAACCGCCTGCGACGGTTTCGACCGTCGTCGGTAAGGGTGAAACGGCGAGGTAAGAGCTCACCGGCGGCTCGGGCAACCGGCCGGCCAGGCAAGCCCCATCGGGAGCAAGGTTAAACAGCGTCGCGCTCGACTTTCGAGTCGGGCGGGGGGCGATCCGTCCTCAAGACGCGGGTAAACCGCGAAGAACGGTTCGGCGACGAATCCGTCAAGATAAATGACCGTCCCTCTTTCGGGAGGACAGAATCCGGCTTATGTTCGACTCCTCTTTTTTTCTTTTTCGGCGAACGTCGGCGTTCCGTAAAAAACGATCGTCGGAGTTTTGTCGCCGATTAGGGGCGCGACGTTGGGAAATTTCGCGTTTATTGCGATTTATTTCTTGAAACGAGCGAGATTTCGCGGTATAATGGAGAACGCCTTGGGTTCGCGACGGCGCTAGTCGCGACGCTTTTGATCCTTCAACGAAACGAAAGAAAACGATGTCAAGCGCGTTCCAGACGAACGATCGACGCTCTTTGCGGCGGCGTTTTTCGACGACGTTCGTCCGATGTTGCGTCGGCGCGGCGGTCGCCTCTTGGGGCGTCGTCGGTTCCGACGCGTCGGCGCAGGGCGTCGTCTCGACGTCTTCCGACGGCGTTTCGGCGGCTTACGAGAGTCGCGCGCTCTTTGTGCCGTCGCTCGATTTGGAATCGCCGACCGTTTTTTCGTCCGTCGACGCGGCGCGGCGCAACCGTCCCCCGCAACCGGCGAAACGCTCCGAAGAACTCCTTTATCCGGAAGGGTTTTTAGAACTTTCCGCGCCGACTCCGGAACCGGTCGTCGAGCTTCCGGTCGAGGAAACGAAAGACGTCGTCGCGACGCCGGAGGAGACGACGCCAAAAGAAGAGCCGCCTCGCCGACTCGATCCGTTCGCCGAAACGACGCCGCTCGCGCCTCCGCCCGAACCGGAGCCGCCGAAGAAGGAGGCCGGCGATCAAATTCTCTTTTTCGCGCTTTCGTTCGCGCTCGCGGCGCTCGGCGGTTTTATTTACGTCGATTACCGTTACCGCGATCGTTTGAAGGCGGATTTGGCGCGCAACGCTCGCTTGCGGTCGCCGAACGCTTGCGCCGCCGACTTCGACGAATTGCTGATTTCCGCCGACGGGGAACGTCTCGACGTCGCGTTTGACGATTGGGCGTTTTCCTCGAATTCGAGCGCGTCGACTTCGCTCGACGACGAGGAAACGTTCGAGCCGATCGTCGAATCGACGCCGCCGACGAACGGGCCCGGCTTGACCGAGGAAAATTTCGACTTCGCTCCGTCTTCCGCGACGAATCCTAAGGCGGCGTTGAGCGAACCGGAAGAGGATTTTGTCGTCGGCGCTCGTTAATCGCGTTCGAAACGTCCGAGCGACCGTCGAAACCGTTAAGGTTGTTAAAGTCGTTAAAGTCGACGACGGCGAGAAGAGCGAAGGGCGCCGACTTGCGACGTTTTCCCTTGAAACGACGTTGCCGACGCGGCGGCAAAATAGAAAAAATCGTTAAAATGCGCGCGCCGTTGCGAACGAAAAAACGGCGTCATTGGTAAAACCGACGCGACCGTTAACGTTTAACGTTGAAAGGCGCGTCGGCTTTTTCGTTCTTAAACGCGACGACCGAAAACGACTCCCAACCGATGAAGATTCGAAGCAAAACGTTAACGCGGGCGGCCGGATCGCTGGTTTCGCTCGGCGTTCACTCGTTAATGCCGACGCTCGACTACCGCGTCGCTTATTTTGACCCGATAATCGACCCTGCGTACGAGAACGACGGGAAACGGCGAATATATATTTTCTGGCACGAGTATATTCAATATTTCATTTATCTGCGGAAACACTGTCGCTTGGCGATGCTCGCGAGCAAACACGCGGACGCCGACGTATTGGAGCAAATCGCGAATTTACTCGGTTTCGACTGCGTTCGCGGTTCGACGAATCGCGGCGGCGTTCAAGCGTTGCGGGAAATGATGCGCAAGGAGCGGAGCGAGCGGCTTCACTTGACGATCACTCCGGACGGTCCGCGGGGCCCGCGTCGCGTTTTGGCGCCCGGGTGCGTTTATCTTGCGTCGAAGTTGCAAATCCCGATCGTCGCGATGGGCGTCGGGTACGACCGACCGTTCCGGTTCAAGAGTTGGGATCGGTTCGCGATTCCGCGTCCCGGTTCGCGCGCCCGTTGCATTCCGAGCGGCGATATTTGGGTTCCGCCCGACCTCGACCGCGACGGCGTCGAGCATTATCGGCGCCGAATCGAAGCGATTTTGAACGGATTGACCGACGAAGCGGAGGCTTGGGCCGAGTCCGGCGATTCTTACGTCGGCGAATCGAGCGTTTTGCCGGGCCCGAAACACTCGATTCTTTACTTCTCGAAGCCGAAACAAGCGGAAATCGACGACGTTTGAGGCAAAACGGCGAGATTTTGCCGGTTTTGTGGGAAGGATAAGCGTTGTGAAAAACGGCAGGTGGAGCAAAAAAGGTTAAACGGCGCGGTTGAGCGTCGCGAATCGAAATATTGACCGACGAACGAAAAAGGAGAGACGAGATGAAGTTGAGGCGAACGGCGATTCTTGGGGCGGCGTTAATCCTTGGCGGCGTCGCTCCGACGACCGAAAACGCGGTCGTCGCCCAACAGAGCGCGAGCGTCGACGCTTGGCGAGCGGAGTACGAAGGACGAATCGAACGAACGTTGGCGGCGAGAAGGGAACAGAAACCTAACTTTGCAAAAGACGTTCAAAGGACGAAACCCGATTTTATCGTTTATATCCCGCAAGTCGAGCCGGAAAAGTTAGGCGACTGTTACAACGACCACTTTCAAGTCTTCGACGGACCGGGCGGCGCTTTGTTCGCGTTGACCTGCCAAGCGACGTGCGAAGGCGCGCTTGATCAACACGTAACGCTTTTCAAAAGCGTCGACGGCGGGAAAACTTGGTCGGCGCCGAAGGTTTTGGCCGGGCCGAAAACGTTCGATTCCGACGTTCCGATCGCGAGTTGGGGCTTCCCGATGGTCTCGAAATCGGGCCGAATTTACGTTATTTACAATCAATACCAGCCGGGTAAAGTTTCGACGAACCGCCAACACACCGGCTTAATGGTCGGAATTTTCAGCGACGACGGCGGCGAAACTTGGTCGAAACCGCAAACGATCGACCAACCGCGAACGACGAACGACCCGACCGACGCGTCGATCCCCCCCGAATGGGTGGTTTGGCAAAAGCCGTTGCGGCTCGGCGAGGGCGGAAAATACCTCGTCGGTTGCACTCGGTACGCCGCGCCGGAGTTTCATTCGAAATTCAAAACCGCGACGGAATTCATCCGATTCGAGAATATCGACGACGATCCGGAGCCGAAAGATTTGGTCGTTCGTTGGTTCGCGACGAACGACGACGTTCTCCGCGTCGGCGCGCATTGCGAGGAACCGTCGATCGTTAAGTTGCCGGACGGACGGCTTTTCGCGCTCTTGCGGACCGGCGTCGGGCGGCCCTATTGGACGATCAGTTCGGACGACGGCGAGACTTGGACGGCGCCGGAACCGCTCCTCGACCGCGACGGCGGGAAGCCGTTCGAACATCCGTTGTCGCCCTGTCCGATTTACGACTGGAAGGGGAACGAGGCGGCGAGCGGTTACTATTACGCGTTTTTGCACAATAAGTTTGATTTCGACGATAAAAATCCTTGGCAGAATCGCGGGCCCCTTTACCTCCTTGCCGGGACGTATCAAGCGGGCGCGCGTCAGCCGATTTGGTTCGCGGAGCCGAAACTTTTCGCCGACCGACCGAGCGGGCAGTCGTTTTACACGAGCTCGACGCAAGTCGACGGGCGCGCGGTTCTTTGGTATCCGGATCAAAAATTCTACTTGCTCGGGCGATTTATCGACGAAAGTTGGTTTGAAGGCGTTCCGGCGTTGAAATTGGGCGAGCCGACGAACGAGTAAGACTTTTTTAACTTTGGGCGGCAAACGGGCGAGCGGCGAAAAAAGAACGGCGCCGCGACGGAACGGCGATTTTTCGGCGTCGATTGCGAAAAGTTGCGGCGGCGAATCGGAACGATTAAGACGGTCGCGCCGGTTTTGGCGGTCGCGACGTTCGTTTTCGTTTGGCGAACGGGGCGAAAAGGGAACGCCGCCGGTAAAAGATAGCGATTTTAACGACTTGATGGGCGAAAGTTCGAGCGTTGAGCGAGACGGGCGGCGCGTCGGTTTGCGTTTGGCGTCGTCTCGCGGCGACGTTGAGGAAATCGGCGACGTTTAGAATGTTTAGGGCGTTTTAGACGTTTAGGACGTTAAGAGAAAATAGGCGGTTTAGGCGATGAAAATCTTTTGCGCGGTTTCGGGGGGCGTTGACAGCGGCGTCGCGGCGGCGATTTTGAAAGAGCGGGGCGACGACGTTCGCGGCCTCTATATGCGGCATCGGTATCAAGCGACGCTCGACGTCGACGAAACGCGCCGCGTTCTCGAAAAATGGGCGAGCGGGGAAAGTTCGGCGAAACCGACGCTCTATTCGGTCGCGCGAAACGGCGAATTGACCGAAATCGCGCCCGACGCCGCCGTCGCGTTTTGGAGCGAGCGAGGGCTTCCCGTCGACGCCGTTTCCGCGTTCGAAACGACCGCGTTTCTTGGGATTCCGCTAACGATTTTGGACGTCGACGCGCCCTTCGCCGCCGTCGTCGAAAATTTTGTCGACGAGTATTATTCGGCGCGAACGCCGAACCCTTGCGCGCTTTGCAACCGAACGATCAAGTTCGGGCTCCTCGACGACGTTTGTCGACGGCTCGGCGGAGAACGGCTCGCGACCGGGCATTACGTCCGCAAGCGTCGCGTCGCCGATTGGGTCGCGGAATTCGAAACGGCGGCGGAAAAAGCGGTAAAGTCGACCGGGTTTAACGGCGGTTCGGCGGTTTGCGCAAACGGCGGAACTTGCGGGAACGGCGACGATAGGGAGATTGGCGGGACTTGCGGCGTCGACGGCGTTAAGGAGATTGGCGGGGCTTGCGGGAACGGCGACGTTTCGGCAAGCGGCGGAACTTGCGGCGTCGGCGACGAGTTTGCGGTTTTGCCCGATTGGTTAAAAGCGAACGGCGACGCGGTCTTTATCGAACGGGCGCCGTCGGCGAAAGATCAGTCGTATTTCTTGTACGGCGTCGACGCGGAAACGTTGCGGCGGGTCGAATTCCCGGTCGGCGAACTCGAAAAGAGCGAAGTTCGGCAAATTGCGCAAGATAGGGGGCTCCCGGTCGCGGCGCGCAAGGACAGCCAAGAGGTTTGTTTCGTTCCGGACAAGCGGCGTTTGGAGTTCGTTCGCGACTTTCGAGCGGCGAATCCGGAGCGTTGGCGCGAGCTTCCGGACGACACTTCCGGCGATTTTGTCTCGCTCGACGGCAAGGTTATCGGAAAACACGCGGGATACGAAAAGTTTACCGTCGGCCAACGCAAGGGGCTCGGGATGGGGTTCTGCGAGCGAATCTTCGTTCAACGAGTCGACGCGGCGACGAAAGCGGTCGTTCTCGGCCCTTACGAAGCGTTGGCGGTTCGCGAAATTTGCGCCGTCGACGCGAATTGGGCGGCCCCGGTCCCGCTTGACGAAGATTTTCGCTGCGAAATTAAAATTCGGTACCGTAACGATTCGGTCGCGGCGACCGTTCGCGCCGGTTCCGACGGGACGATTCGAGCGATTCCGGACGAACCGCGATTTGGCGTCGCGCCGGGACAGGCGCTCGTTTGTTATTGGCGCGGACGACTGCTCGGCGGCGGGCGCGTCGTTCGCTAATTTTCGACGACCTTGACGGCGGTAATTTGGGGAGAAAGCGGCGTCTGCGTCGAGCGCGCGGTTTGCGGCGGCTTGCGTTGTTAGTTTGCGCTAATTTGGCGTATTTTCGGGCCTCGAGCGCAAGACGCGGCGTTGAAATTTTTGCTCGTTTCCGACGAATTTTGAAAAATTTAGCGA
>JAZNJF010000074.1:0-4314 GCA_045577885.1 Thermoguttaceae bacterium
CCCAATAACCGGCGCTGAATCCCCAAAGCGCCCCGAGCGCCGCCGCCTCCGCCCGCTCCGAACGCGGAATCGCTCGCCCTAAAAGGAGCGTCGCCGCGACGCCGGAACCGACGCTCGCCGCAAAGACGCCGCAACGACCGGTTAAAGCGCCGACGTCGCTTAACGCTATTATCGTCAAAAGTCCGACGACCGGAACCGTCGCCGCAAACCAAACCAACGACTTCGGGACGGAGCCCTTGTCCCATTCGACGAAACCAAGAATCAACGCCGCGTAAGCCGCGAACGCCCAAACGAAAGAAAGCGCGACCGCCTTTTGCGCCGCCGCCCAATAACCGTCGAACGTCAACGTCGTCGTTTGCGTCGGATCGGCTTCAAACGCCGCGACCGCCGCCTCCCAAGCGGCGGAATATTCAGCAAAACCGTTCCAGCTTAACGTCTGCGACGCAAAACCGACCCAACCGCCGGCCAAAATCGCGGCGCCGAAGAGAGCGGCGACCGCGCAACAGAGAAACTCGACGAACGGATAACGAACGCTAATCGGCGCCTTGCAGTCGCGGCAACGTCCGCGAAGCCAAAGCCAAGCGAGAACCGGCACGTTGTCGAACGGACGCACCCGCGCGCCGCACTTCGGGCAATGCGACGGCGGCGAAATCAAACTCATTTTCTCCGGAACGCGCCAAATCACGACGTTGAAAAAACTCCCGAACGCCGCGCCTAAAATCGCGATCCAACCGATTAAAATCGCTAAAAAAACCGCCGTCATCGCCGCTTTCGCCCCTTTCTCTTCGCCGAAACCGGCGCAAAATCGGCGCGACCGTCAAAATCGTTCAACGCGGTTCGCCGCGCCGTCGAACCGAGGAAAACGCCGCGACGTTTCCGTTCCGTTAAACCGATTTCGTCGGCAAACCGCCGGGCGTCGCCGAAAATTCAAAAAGAGTCGGCCAACATTTCCCGGTTATTAAAAGGCGATTTTTTGCGCCGTCGAACGCGATTCCGTTCAGGACGTATTCCCAACTTTCGCGCAACGATTCCGGAACGATTTTCGAAAAATCGATCGCTTGCAACACGCGCCCGGTCGCCGGATCGATTCGAACAATTTTGTTCGTTTGATAAACGTTCGCCCAAAGCTCCGCGCCGACGAATTCCAATTCGTTCAAATTGACCAACTTCCGCTTGCGTCCGTTCGCGTCGAGATAAAAAACGTCGAACGTCCGTTTCGTTCGAAAAGTCGTCGGGTCGAGAACGCGAATTTTCGCCGTTCCGTCGCTCATCGCCAACGTTTTCGTCGTCGCGTCGAACGCAAGCCCCCAGCCTTCGCCGGAATATCGAAATTCGTCAAGTTTTTCAAACGTCTTTTTGTCGAAAACGAAACAAGCGCGCTCCCGCCAAGTTAACGCGAAAATCCGATCGTCGACGACGGCGATTCCCTCGGCGAAATAACGCTTCGAAAATCGATATTCTTGCAATATTTTCCCCGTTTCCAGGTCGATTTTGCGCAAAATCGACTTTCCGTACCGGCCGCCGCTTTCATACAAAATTTCGCGTCCGGTTTCCGCGTCGACTTCGAAAACAAGGCCTTGCGTATAGGAGTCGGTCGCCCGCGCCCGGCGCTTTGTTAACTTCAAATCGAACCGCGCCGGAAACTCGCGTTCCGCCGTCGCGTTAGTTTCCGCTTTCGCCGCCTTGTTTGTTCCAGCTTGAGCCGCTCGAACGGTCGCCGCGAACGCCCGCTCGTCCGTCGACGTCGAAAAAACGCCCGCAAACGCCGCGACGCCGACGCCCGCGACGCAACGTTTCAGGATTTCGCGCCGCGTCGCTTCCTTATTGCCCGTCATTCCGTTTCGCTCCTTTATCCGCTCCTTCGGCTTTTCCCGCCGACGCCAACGCGCAAACGTTCAACCGCCGTCCGGTCGCCGTCCCCCCGACGCAACCGCTTAACGTTCGCGTTCGCGACGCGCCGCTATTTCGCCAACGTCGCCCGCAAAAATCGCCCGGTTTCGTTATTTTCCAACGCGGCGATCTCCTCCGGCGTTCCGGTCGCGACGATTTCGCCGCCGTCGACGCCGCCTTCCGGGCCCATATCGATAATCCAGTCGGCCGCTTTCATTACGTCGAGGTGATGTTCGACGACGATCACGGTGTTCCCGGCGTCGACCAAACGTTGCAGCACTTCGAGCAACTTTTCGACGTCCTGCGAGTGCAGCCCGCACGTCGGCTCGTCCAAGACGTACAACGTGTTCCCGGTCTCGACGCGCGCCAACTCGGTCGCCAACTTCACGCGCTGCGCTTCCCCCCCCGAAAGGGTGGTCGAGGATTGTCCAAGCCGCAAATACCCCAAACCGACCTGTTGGAAACTTTCCAACTGCCGCACGATCGTCGGGTAATTGGCGAAAAACTCGCGCGCTTCGTCGACCGACATATCCAACACGTCGGCGATCGACTTTTCCTTGTACCGCGCTTCGAGCGTTTGCCGGTTGAATCGCTTTCCTTCGCAAACCGGGCAGACGGCGCGCATATCGGGCAGGAAGTGCATTTCAATCTTTTGAATCCCTTGCCCTTGGCACTCTTCGCAACGCCCGCCCGCGACGTTGAAGCTGAAACGCCCCGCCTTGTATCCGCGTCGTTTCGCGTCGCGAGAATTGGCGAAGACTTTGCGGATTTCGTCAAAAATACCGGCGTACGTCGCGGGATTGCTTCTTGGCGTTCGTCCGATCGGCGATTGGTCGATTTGAATCAACTTGTCGATTCGACTCGCGCCGCGCAAGCTTTTAAATTGCGTCGAACGCGCGCCGGTTCCGTTCAGCCGCCTCCGCAACGCCGGAACGAGCGTCTCGTTCAAGAGCGAACTCTTCCCGGAACCGCTGACGCCGGTAACGCAGGTGAAAACGCCCAACGGAAAAGTCGCTGTAACATTTTTCAAATTATTCGTCGTCGCGCCTTCGATAACGATCGAACGAGTTTTAACGATTTTGCGGCGCTTTTTTGGAACGGCAATCTTCGCTTTGCCGCTCAAATAACGTCCCGTCGCGGAAACCGCTTCGGCGGCGACTTGCGCGGGCGTTCCTTGCGCTAAAATTTCGCCGCCAAACTCGCCGGCGCCGGGTCCGACGTCGATCAACCAGTCGGCGCGCTCCATAATCGCTTCGTCGTGCTCGACGACAAGAACGGTGTTCCCGCGATCGCAAAGAGATCGCAACGACTCGATCAACTTTTCGTTGTCGCGCGGATGCAATCCGGTCGACGGTTCGTCTAAGACGTAACAAACGCCCGACAACCCGCTTCCGAGCCCGTTCGTCAAACGGACGCGTTGCAATTCGCCGCCGCTCAACGTGTCGGCCGCTCGATCGAGCGTTAAATAATCGAGTCCGAGCCGGTTCATCGCGTTCAACCGTTCGAGAATCTGCTCGACGATCGGCGCCGCTATTTCTTGCTCGACCGGCTTAAAGGTTAAATTCCGGAACCATTCGAGCGCTTCGACGACCGTCAGCGCGGTCGCTTCGTGAATTTTCTTCCCGTCGACCGTCGTCGACCGCGCCTCCAAACGCACCCGCGCGCCGCCGCAGTCGGGACAAACGACTTCGCCGCGGAACGTCGCTAAATACTCGCGTTCCCGCTTGCTCTTGGCCGTCGCGAACGCCGCGTCGAGCGTCGGAATCAAACCGACGAACGGTTTCGACGCGTTCCCGCTTGCGGCGCCGTTCGTCAAAACGTCGGCGCTTTTTTCGCCGGATTCGTCCGCCGCGCCGTCGCCGATTTCGTCTTTTTTCTCCGCTTCCGCGTCGGCGCCGCTCATCAGCGACAACAACGCGCGATCCTCTTCAAGAATCAGCGATTCCCGCTCCGGATTCAAAAGTCGACTCGAAATCGCGCCCTTTTCCCTTTTTTCGCGCTCGCTTTCGCCTCTTTTTTCCGATTCGTCGCCCGCCTCGCCGTCGATTTCGGCGGCGACGACGTTCAGAAACGTTTGCGTTTCTTCGCGCGCTTCGCCGTAAAAAAAGAGTTTGCGCGTTTTCTCGTCCCAAGTTCCGAGCGGCGCCGCGGCGGCTTCCGGCGCGATCCGTTCAAACTCCGCCGTCAACGCTTGCAACTTCCGTTGCGTCGCCGTCGCCAATCCTTTGCCGAGCGCAAGCGCCCCGTCGACTAACGAAACGTCCGGGTTCGAAACAAGCGCGTCCGGATCGAACGCCTCGACTTTCCCGACGCCTTGGCAAGTCGGACAAGCGCCGTACGGACTGTTGAAGCTGAAAGTTCGCGGCTCCAGCTCCATGTACCCGACGCCGCATTTCGGACAAGAATAAAGGGAACTAAAGAGAA
>JAZNJF010000075.1:0-10951 GCA_045577885.1 Thermoguttaceae bacterium
TTCGGGAAACTCTCGATCCCGACGGCGACGCTCCGGCGCTCGTCCACACGGTTTTAGTCGGACACAGCATGGGCGGTTTAATCTCGCGAATGCAAGTCGCGGAGAGCGGCGACCGAATCTGGCGGCGCGTTTCGTCGGTTCCGCTCGACGATCTCGACTTCGACGCCGAGACGAAGGCGAACTTCCGCGCTTGGTTTTTCTTCGAGCCGAACCCGTCGGTTCGCCGGGTGATTACGATCGCGACGCCGTTCCGCGGGAGCGATTACGCGAACGGTTTCACGCAATGGTTGGCCGACCGGGCGATTTCGATCCCGAAGACGGTCGCGTCGGCGGCGGGCTCGCTCGCGTCGCTTCTCGAAACGGACGCGTCGCAAATCGACGATCCGACGCTTTTAGAAACGGCGACGAGCGTCGACTCGTTATCGCCGAAGTCGCCGATTTTCGACGCTTTAGACGAGTGTCCGATCCCGAAGAGCGTCGCGTTGAACAATATCGTCGGCGTGTTGCCGTCGTTGGAGAAGCGTTGGTTCGCGCCGAAAAAGAGCGACGGCGTCGTCGAGTTTTGGAGTTCGAATCGGGACGACGTCGAAACCCAGCGCGAAATCCCGGCGGCGCACACGACCGCGCACGCGCACCCGGCGGCGATTTGGGAGACGAAAGAAATCCTCCTCCGGCACCTAGCCGAAGCGCGCCTCCGCCTCCCCGAAACCTTCGTCGACGCGCCCGCCGACGCCGAAACGTTTTCCGCGCCCTCTTCCCAAGAAACCGCCGAAAACGCCGACGTTCTCAACCTCGAAACCGCCGAAAACGTCTTAGAGTTGGAAACCGACGCCCGCTTCGACGCGCTCCCGCGCCCCGCCGACGTTCTCGCCCCCGACGACGCCGCCGAAACGCCCGACGCCCAACCGCCGCGTTCGATTTACGGCCCCGCGCTCGATTAAGCGCCCCCGACGAGCGAGAAAACGGCGACTTCAGCCGCCAAGGCGCGACGCCGCGCTTGTAAACAAGGCGGCGCGCGGGAAATTTGACGTCGAAAATAATTCTGGTATAATTGGGCCAAGAAGGGCGTTTCCGGTTTGCGCGCGAAACGCTCGACCACGACGTCAACGCGTTAAGAATCGGAGCGGAGCGCGGCTAAAATGAGTCGAATACTGTCGAAAAAAGAAATGTCGGAAGAGGATATTAAGCGCCTGTATATTACTCCGGCGCTTGAAAGTCGTTGGCCCGCCGACAAAATTACGATGGAAACGCAGATCACCGACGGTCGCGTCGTTTTGAAAGGTTCGAAACCGTTCCGCGATAAGCCGAAGCGCGCGGACTACGTTCTTTATTGGCGGCGCGACTACCCGCTCGCCGTCGTCGAGGCGAAGGACAATACGCACAGCGTTTCGTTCGGTTTGCAACAAGCGATCGAATACGCGACGATGATGGACGCGCCCTTTGCGTACAGCTCGAACGGCGACGGTTTCGTCGAACGCGACCTGCTGACCGGTAAAGAACGCGAGTTCGGGTTGAACGAGTTCCCGAGCGAAGCCGAGTTAGTCGAACGTTTTATACGCGGCAAAGGAATAACGCCCGAGTTGGAAAAAGTCGCGAACCAGCCGTATTACGTCGACCAAAAGACGCATTCGCCGCGTTATTATCAACGCGTCGCGGTCAACCGAACGCTCGACGCGATCGCGCAAGGTCAAGAGCGAATTTTGCTCGCGATGGCGACCGGCGTCGGCAAAACTTACACGGCGTTTCAGATCGTTTATCGTTTGCTCAAAAGCGGCTTGAAGAAGAAAATTCTTTACCTCGCCGACCGCAATATTCTCGTCGATCAGTCGATTCAACAGGATTTCGCGCCGCTCGAAAAAGTCGTTCACAAGATTAACGTCGGCAAGGACGCCAAGGGCGCCCGAAACGCGTTGGCGGCGTATCAAGTTTACTTCGCGCTCTATCAGCAGTTGATCGGCGACGACGAAACCGAACATTTTCGCGAACTCTTCGCGCCCGATTTCTTCGACTTGATTATCGTCGACGAATGCCATCGCGGCTCGGCGAAAGAAGATAGTCGTTGGCGGCGTATTTTGGAGTATTTCAGTCCCGCGACGCAAATCGGCTTGACCGCGACGCCGAAGGAGACGAAATACGTTTCCAACATTAACTACTTCGGCGAGCCGATTTACGCGTACAGTTTGCGCCAAGGTATCGACGACGGGTTCCTCGCGCCGTTTAAAGTCGTCAATATTACGACGAACATCGGCGACGAGTGGCGCCCGCTCAAAGGTTGGCGCGACGCGTCCGGCGAGCTTATCGAAGACCGCGTTTACAACAACGCCGATTACGATTACAACATCGTGATCGAAGACCGCGCTCGCGAAGTCGCCGAAGAGATAACGCGTTATCTCCGTTCGACCGACCGGCTCGCGAAAACGATCGTCTTTTGCCCGACGGAGGACGCCGCCGAGCGAATGCGTCAAGCGTTGGTTAACGCCAACTCCGATATGGTGCGCGAACACCCCGATTACGTCGTGCGAATCACCGGCAAGGACGAATACGGCAAGGGCAAGCTCGACTATTTCATCTCCGTCGCCGAACCGTTCCCGACGCTCGCGACGACGTCGAAGCTCCTAACGACCGGCGTCGACTGCAAAATGACGAAACTGATCGTGTTGGACTCCTGCATTTCGTCGATGACGGAGTTCAAGCAAATCATCGGGCGCGGAACGCGAATCCGCGAAAAAGACGGCAAAACGCACTTCGTCGTAATGGATTTCCGCAACGTTACGCGCCTCTTCGCCGACCCCGATTGGGACGGGCCGATCGAAATCGACGAAGGTTTCCAACCCGGGCAAAGCGAAAAAGTCAAGCGCGACCCCGACGAAGACGGCGACGAACGCGACGAACCGTCGAAGGAAAAGAAAGCGAAACCGATCGTCGGGCCGGACGGTTGCCGCGTCGAAGTAATCTATAAAACGGTCTCGGTTTACGACGTCGACGGCAAGCTCCTGCGTCAAGAGAGCGTCGTCGACTACGCTCGGGCCAACTTGCTCGGCGAGTACGCGTCGCTCGACGATTTTATTCAAAAATGGAGCGCGGAGGAGAAAAAGGCGACGCTTCGTCAAATGCTGAGCGAACGCGGCGTCGACCTCGAAGCGCTCAAAGCGGAACAAGGTTTGGCGGAAGCGGACGATTTCGACTTCGTCTGCCATTTGGCGTTCGGACGCAAACCGGCGACGCGTCGGGAGCGAGCCGCGAAAGCGCGTCGACGCGACGTCTTCGCCAAATACGGCGCCGAAGCGCGAGCCGTTTTGGACGCGCTCCTCGAAAAGTACGCCCGCGACGGGATTTACGAAATCGAAAACATCGACGTGTTGAAATTGGAACCGTTTGTCAGAATGGGCAAGCCGAAAACGATCGTCGGCTTCTTCGGCGGAAAGGCCGAGTATCTGCAAGCGGTGAAAGAACTTGAAAACGCTATCTACGCCGACGAGGAGGCGGCGTTATAATGGCTCGAGCTTTAACCGGTTTTGTGAAAAGACTTCGCGATATTATGCGCAACGATCCCGGCGTCAACGGCGACGCGCAGCGGATCGAGCAGATCGTCTGGCCGCTCTTTTTGAAAGCGTACGACGCCAAGGAAACGGACTGGGAATTCGAAGACGAAAATTACGTCTCGATCGTTCCGGAAAACTGTCGTTGGCGCGCGTGGGGCGACAATAAATCCGGCAAAGGGCTCACCGGCGACGAACTCCTCGACTTCGTGAACAACGAACTTTTCCCGACGCTGAAAAACCTCCCGGTCGACGCGTCGACGCCGACGAAGCAAGCGGTCGTTCGCGCCGTCTTCACCGACGCGAACAATTATATGAAAGACGGCGTGTTGTTGCGGCAAATTATCGACGAAATCGGGTCGCTCAACTTGGACGATTACGAAGAAAGTCGCGCGTTCGCCGGCGTTTACGAGCAGATGCTCAAAGAGCTTCAAAGCGCGGGCGCGGCGGGCGAATTTTACACGCCGCGAGCCGTAACCGACTTTATGGCCGAGGCGGTCGAGCCGAAAATCGGCGAAACGATGGCCGACTTGGCGTGCGGAACCGGCGGCTTTATCACAAGTTGGCTGAAAGAGTTAAGCAAGCGGCAAAAGAAGGCCGACGACGTTCAAAAGATCGCCGACAGCGTTTACGGAATCGAAAAGAAACAGTTGCCGTACATTCTTTGCGTTACGAATATGCTTGTTCACGGAGCGGACGAACCGCGGATTTATCACGACAACGCGCTTCTTCGCGACCTTCTCGATTATACCGACGACGACCGTTTCGACGTGATTTTAATGAACCCTCCTTACGGCGGTTCGGAAAAACTGGACGTGCAAAACCATTTTCCGAAGGACTTGCGAAGTTCCGAGACGGCGGACTTGTTCGTCGCGACGATCGCTTATCGTCTGAAGCGCGGCGGACGGGCGGCGGTCGTTCTCCCGGACGGTTTCCTCTTCGGCTCCGACGCCGCGAAGACGAACATTAAACGCAAACTCTTAACGGAGTTTAACTTGCACACGATCGTTCGGCTCCCGGGAAGCGTTTTCGCGCCGTACACGTCGATCGCGACGAACCTTTTGTTCTTCGACCGAACCGGCGCGACGCGGGAGACGTGGTTCTATCGCCTCGACATGCCGGACGGTTACAAACATTTTTCGAAGACGAAACCGATGACGCCGGAACACTTTGAGCCGGTTCGCGCTTGGTGGAAGAACCGCGTTGAACTCGAGGTCGACGGCGCTCCGAAAGCGAAGCGTTTCGACGCGGCGGAGTTGGGCGAAGCGTCCGGGTTCGATTGGGATCGCTGCGGTTTCCCGCGTCCGGAAGAGGAGATTCTCGACCCGAAAGAGACGATCGAGCGTTACCAAACGAAGCGCGCGGAGCTGAACCGCCGCGTCGACGCGACGCTCGCCGCAATCCGCGAAAAATTGGGAATCGCGACGGAGGACGAAGACGAATGACCGCGCAAGAGTTGAAAAACAGCGTGTTGCGTCGAGCGTTTCGCGGCGAGTTGGTCGAGCGTCGCGACGAAGAAGGAACCGGTGCGGAGCTTTTGCGTCAAATCGAAGCGGAAAAAGCGTCCCTAACGAAAGCCGGCAAACTGAAAAAAGAGAAACCGCTCCCGCCGATTACCGAAGAAGAAAAACCGTTCGAGATTCCCGAACACTGGACGTGGACGCGGCTGGGGAGTTATTGTTTTGAGGTTTTCAGTGGGAAAACACCAAAATATTCTAAAATTCCTAATCAGTATTTGATTATTGGACAAGCGGCAAATCAACAAGACGGAATCGATTTTTCGCAAGTTAAATATGCTAATGAAGAATTTTGGAATTCAATGGAGGAAAGGTACTTTCTAAGAAAAAACGACGTTTTGCTAAATACTTTGGGAAACGGTACTATCGGACGTTCGGGAATTATCGAACACCTTGAAAAAAAATTGCTTACAGATGGTCACTTGTTCGTTTTCAGGTTATGCGCCGATATTGCGAGCAAATATTTTTATTACTATTTGCAATATAAAAAGCGAGATATTGAAAAATCCGCGAATGGTTCGACAAACCAGATATTCTTAAGTCTTAGAAATACTAATTCGTGGTTAGTTCCGCTTCCCCCGTTGGCGGAACAAGCGCGCATCGTCGCGAAGTTGGAGGAGGTTTGGCCGGAAATCGAGCGTTACGCGGCGGCGCGGGACGAGCTGGAAGCGTTGAACCGACGTTTTCCGAACGACTTGCGCAAAGCCGTGTTGCAAAGCGCGATTCGCGGCGAGTTGGTCGAGCGTCGCGACGACGAAGGAACCGGCGCAGAGCTTTTAAAGCAAATCGAAGCGGAGAAAGCGTCCCTAACGAAAGCCGGCAAACTGAAAAAAGAGAAACCGCTCCCGCCGATTACCGAAGAAGAGAAACCGTTCGAGATTCCCGAACACTGGACGTGGACGCGCGTTGGAACAATCGCCGTTTTAAATCCTAAAAATCAACTCGACGACGATGCCGACGCGGCGTTTGTTCCGATGGCTTTAATCGACGACGGATACCGCAATCGTCATACCTTCGAAACAAGAAAATGGAAGGATATAAAAAAGGGATTTACCCATTTCGCTGACGGCGATATTGGAATCGCTAAAATTACGCCTTGTTTTCAAAATCGTAAATCCGTTATTTTTAGCGAACTTGTCGGCGGTTGCGGAGCGGGCACGACGGAATTGTCGATCGTAAGAGTTTTTGATTCGATATTTAGAAAATATTTGTTTTACTTCTTTAAAACCGCGTATTTTATCGACGGCGGAGTACGGTCGTTTACCGGAACGGCGGGCCAACAAAGAATTCACAAAGATTACTTGGCGTCGTGTTTGCTCCCGCTTCCCCCGTTGGCGGAGCAGGCGCGCATCGTCGCGAAGTTGGAGGAGATTCTGCCGTTGTGCGACCGCTTGCGCTAACGCGTTTTGTCGTTTGAGTTTCGAAATCGCGGACGGCGTTTCGCGATTCGGCGTCGCGCGACGTCGGGAGCGTTTGCGCCGTCGCGTTTTGTCGAGACGAGGTTCTAAGCGTAAGCGACGTTTCGCGCCTCGCCCCGCGTCGCCCAAAATCGAACGCTTCCGCCGAACGCTCCGCTTGCGCCGTCGCGCTTCCGTCGAACGGGATTCACTGCGCAAGCGACGTTGCGCGCCCCGCGCCGCGACGCTCAAAGTCGAACGCTTCCGCCGAACGCTCCGCTTGCGTCTCGTCGCGCTTCCGTCGAACGGGATTCACGGCGCAAGCGACGTTGCGGTCGCGCGCCGCGACGTCGGCGTTACCCCAATTTAAACCGTAGGATAGAAAGGACGACGCAATGCTGGAAGCAATTGGTATAATTATCGCCTGTTGTCTAGGAATAATGCAAATTTACGAAAAATTTTGGGAAGCTCCGCGTCGTGAAAAGCTCCGAATTTGGGAAACGCGGCCCGAGCTGGAAATCGTCGACGTTCGCCCGCAAACCGCGGAAGAAATCGCCGCCCCGACGAGATACGACGCGGAGGGCTTTTTCGCGAGCGTCGAGGCGTCCGAATGGAGACGCGACGTTCTTTACGCGACGTATCGCCAAGACGATTTCGACGCGAAGAACTGGCGCGGCGTCGTTTTTACGCTCCGCAATAACGGAAAAACCAATATTGACGAACTTTGCGTCGCGAGCCTCGAGAAGCGCGCCTACTCGCTTTTTCCTTGCGATTGGAACTATCCCGCCGCCGAGACGCCGAATCTGCATTATTGTCTCTACGTCGACAAGCCGATTCGAGTCGGCGAAACGCTGACGTTGGCGCTGCGGTACAACGCCGCTTGGCGACGCGTCCCCGGCGTTTATTTGTTTTCGCTCGTTTCCGTCGCCCCGAACCGCGACCGTTATTGGAAACAGACGTTAACGTCGAGTAACGAACCGCTAGACCTCTCCGAAGAGATTTCCCGCGACGAGTATCTCGACGAAACGAACGTCGCGCGCGCGGAGAAAATCAATTTCGGCCCGAATCTTTGAACGCCCCGCGAAAAGGCCCGCCGTTTCGCCGCAACCGCTTCGCCTTGCGTCGACTTGTTGATTTTTACGAGGAAATTATAACGAATGAATATTAATATTAACGTCGACTCGCCGTTAACCGCCTTTTCCGGTCGTCTCGTTTATCGCGAAATCGAGTTTGTTTTCGTCTTTGACGGCAAGGAGTTGTTCCTTGTCGCGCCAAAAGAAAAAGAAGACGAAATACGAACCGAATGGGTAGACGCAAGGCAACGAATAGAAACGCCGTTTTTAATCGGAAAATGCGCCGAAAACCGGCAAACGTTTATCTTTATGGTAAATCCGCGCGCGTTGCTCAAACGTAGAAATTCGACGTTAATTTTCGAGCCGGTCGCTTACGTTGAAAGTAGCCGCTCCGCCGACGCTTTAGTCGACTCGATGTCGTTCGACGCGCCGGAACTCGACGGCGTTTGGCCCGTTAATAGTTTTTGGACAAAATCGGACGACAAATCTCGCCCCGGCGTTCATAAATTTGAAACGAAAGATTTCGACGCGACAACGTCGGCGGCGCAAACGTTTAAAGTCGGCGATTGCGACGATTGCGACGATTGCGACGAGATTGAACATTGTGAGAAATGCGATAATCTCAGCGAGCGGAATAGTTGCGAGAAGCGTAGGATTCGCGAAGTTCGCGTAAGTTTTTGCGCGGAAAAAACAATCGACTACGGAATCACTCGAACGCCGTTGACGTTAAATTCGGTAATGCGCTTTGAGTTTGAACCGACGAACGATTACCGTTTTATTTATAGACTCTATCGACTCGCGCGGCTTTTCCTTACGTTTTTATGTTACCGAACAAACGTTTATCTTCCTGTTATAAGATTGGCGGGCCCGACGGAAAACGGAAGACGGGGCTCTTTCGCGTCGTTGCGCATAGTGGAAGGAATCGACGAAACCGGCCCGACGGACGCGAAAGCGTTGGAAAAACGTTCGTACATAAAACAAGAGCGAATCGCCGGTTTTGAAGGCAAAGTCCTAACGAAGTTGGCGGCTGACGAGCTTTACGTTCGCCATATTCCGGAAACGTACAAAGCGAGATTCTCAATCGACGCCGCGCGTTTTGTGATGATAATGGCGGCGTTCGAATGGGAACATAAGCGTTCGTTTCCCGACAAGGTATTCCGACCGGGAAAAACAAGTAAAATCCCGCTAAAAGACAGAATCGCCCAAGCCGCTAAGGATTTCGACGGCGTAATCGGCGGATTCTTCAGGGGGTTATGTTTTGAAAACCAATTAGACTTAGATTATTTCGCAATGGCGCAACCTCTCGCGGCGCAACGCAATCGATACGCGCACGGCGATTTAGAGCAAGATTTAGACGTCGTCTCTATTTACGGTTTAACTTATCTTGAGTGGTTAATTTACGCGATGCAGTTGCGTCGTTGCGGAGTCGACGACGAGCATATCCGAGAAGCGGTCGCCGATTTGTTTGGTCTAGTAGGTTGGAAAGACGAATGTTTTTGGCGCGACGTTTGATTTTCGCAAGATTTTAACGGCAAAGAGAAGCGATCCGAGCGCGAGCGTTTAGCCGATTGACGCAACGTTCAAGGAAAGGCGCGTAAATAAAGAAAGTTTGCGCGCTTGGGCGACGCTTCCGCGTTAACGGTGCGACGATTCCGCGTCGTCAAGGCCCCAAATTTTCGACGCGACGCAAGGCCCGGAGCGCCGGAGAGCGTCGCGACGCGAACGAAACCGGACGCCGCGCCGACGACAAGGAAACGTCGACGCTTTGCGAAACGCGCCGTCGAGACGTTTGAAAAGAAGCGAAAAATCGCCCCTCCAAAATCGCCGTCGAAAAATGGCGAAATTTTTTTGGGCTTTTGAGAAAACGGCGCGACGTCCCCAAGTCGACGTTCGACGCTCCGCTTCGTTGCAACGAAAGCGCGTCGCGCAAGCGCCGACGTTGGACGAACGCTCGACGGACGCGACGAGGACGGCTCGCTCGTCGTCTTTTTTGCGTTTGCGGCGCGTCGGGCGGTTTTGAGCGGCGAGACGTTTCTCGAAGTCGGAGTCGATTTTTTGCGTTTTGTTGAACGCGTCGTAATCGACGCCGCGTTCGTGGGAAAATATCGGCGCACCGCGCCCAATACGGCGTTCGTCGAAATCAACGCGGCTTTTCTTCCGACGCCGACAATTTTCGTCGTTTGTTCCGAGCAAACGTCCCTTCGCGAACGTCGCTTTCGGAAAAATCGCGCGAAGCCCCTTCAACAACGCGTTCGAACGCGGTATAATAGGGCGTTTTCTCCGTTTTTTGTCGTTTTTCGCCCTTTTTCCCGAAAGGTTTCGCCGATGTCCGCACCCTACCGCGTTTCCGTTTCCCGACTCGCCGCCTCCGAAGCGACCGTTCCCGGCTCGAAGTCGCTGACGAACCGCGCCCTCCTGCTCGCCGCGTTGGCCGACGGAACGTCCGAGCTGACCGGCGTTTTAGACTCCGAGGACGCCCGGCTGATGCTCGAATCTCTCCAAGCGCTCGGAATCGAAATCGACTTCGACGCCGACGCTTGCCGCGCCGTCGTCAAGGGGCGAGGCGGCGACTTCCCGGTCAAATCGGCGGAACTTTACGTCGGCAACAGCGGAACGACCGCCCGCTTTCTGACCGCGGCGCTCGCGTTCGCCGACGGCGGAAAATACCGAATCGACGGCAAACCGCGAATGCGCGAACGTCCGATCGGCGACCTTTTAACGGCCCTTAGCGCGCTCGGTTGCGACGTCGTCGCGGAAGCCGGGAACGACTGCCCGCCGCTCCTTATCCGCGGAAAACGCGACGTCGGCGGCGAAATCGGAATCGCGGCGAACGTTTCGAGCCAATTTTTGAGCGGTCTCCTGATGGCGGCGCCCCTTGCGAAGCGCGGCGTCGTCGTCAATATCGACGGCGACCTCTCGTCGCGGCCTTACGTCGCGATGACGCTCGAAACGATGCGGGCGTTCGGCGTCGCGGTCGAGTCCGACGCGGCGTTTCGGCGTTTCTCCGGCTTCGACTCCGGCGCTTACCGCGGCCGCGTTTACGCGATCGAACCGGACGCGTCGGCGGCGAGCTACTTCTTCGCGCTCCCGGCGATTTTGGGCGGCGAAATAACGATTCGCGGCCTTTCGCGGCGTTCGCTCCAAGGCGACGTCGGCTTCGTCGACTGCTTGGAGCGGATGGGTTGCGCCGTCCGTTGGGGCGACGACGCGATTACCGTCGAACGCAAAACGCTCGCCGACGGGACTTTAGCGCCGCTGACCGGAATCGACGTCGACATGAACGAAATCAGCGACGTCGCGCAAACGCTTTCGGTCGTCGCGCTCTTCGCCGATTCCCCGACGCGGATCCGCAACGTCGCGCACATGCGGCGCAAGGAGACCGACCGGGTGTCGGCGGTCGCGACGGAGTTGCGCAAGTTCGGCGT
>JAZNJF010000076.1:0-27793 GCA_045577885.1 Thermoguttaceae bacterium
TCGGAAACGAATCGGAAACGAATCGGAAACGAATCGGAAACGAATCGGAAACGAATCGGAAACGAATCGGAAACGAATCGGAAACGAATCGGAAACGAAGCGGAAACGAAGCGGAAACGAATCGGAAACGAATCGGAAACGAATCGGAAACGAATCGGAAACGAAGCGGAAACGAAAAAATCGCTCGGCGTCGGCGTTCTCCTCTTCTCGCGGCGGCGTCGCGCCGTCAAAGCCCCGCTAGCTTAACGCGTTTGCTAAACGCGCCGTCAATAACCGCCGCTCAAGAACGTCTTTCCGGAGCGGAACGTCGAAATTTTCATCCGTCCGACGGCGCTTTCCGGCGTCGTCGGGTCGCGGTCGATCTCGACGGTAACGCAGCCGTCGTCGAGGGTGTGCAAAACGCCCCGTCCTTCGGCGCGAAGCGCGTTTTCGGTCGCGCGATTCCGCTGAAAACTTCCGCCGCTAACGACGACCCAAGTCGGGTCGGCCCAATCGAGCAAGTCGCGGTAATTCTCCGACTTCCCGCCGTGATGCGGCGCCAAAATCAAGTCGAACCGCGTCGGCGGCGTCCGCAAAAAGAGCGCGCCCGGAGCGTCGAGATCGCCGGGCAACAAAATCCGCCGCCCGTTCCGTTCGAGCGCGACGACCAAGCTGTTTTCGTTCGATTCGTCGCCGAGCGGCCCGTTTTCGAGCGTCGGGTGAAGCGCCGCCAACTCCGGAAAACCGAACCGCGCGAACGTTTCGCCCCCGACGACCGTTTCAATCGGAATATTTTTCCGTTCGAGCGCGGCGCGCAACGCGTCCAACTCGGCGTCGCGCTTATTGAACATCGCCGGCGAAACGCAAACGCGCCCGATTTCAACCGTTTCGGCAAGCGTTCGCAACCCGCCGTAATGGTCGTAATCGGCGTGCGACGCGACGGCGAGATCGATTCGCGTCCGTCCGGCGTCCCAAAGCGCCCGCGCCGCGATCTCCGCCGCCCGCTCCGAATTCGAAACGCTTCCGCAATCGAAAAGCGCCGTCCGCCCGTCCGGGAAGAACGCGAGAATCGAAATCCCGTGTCCGATCGAAAAAATCTCGACGCGCGTCGCGTCCCGAGCGGCGATTCGGCGTTCGGCGACGACGTCCGCGACGAGGAGCGCCGTCAACCAAAGCGCCAACGCCCGCGCCGCCGTTTGCCGCGTCGGTCGGAATTTCGGGAAGAGCGTCCAAAAAATCAACGGCAAATAGAACGCCCAAAGCGCCCAAGTCGGCGGCCCCGGCGTCCGAAACGTTCCGAACGGCGCGGCGCGCAACGCGTCGAGCGTTCCGAGAAAGAAGTCGAAAATTCGATCGGTCGCTCCGGAAAGCGCCGCGACGCCGAGCGAGCCGAGCGCGTCGAGCCCAAACCCGAACCCGGTCGCCGCCGCTAAATCGACGCCGAACGAACGGAGCGTTCCAAACGCCGCCAACGCGAGCGCCGCCCAAAGCGCGAGCGTCGCGGGCGCCCAAACGACCGGATTCGCCAACATTGCGACCGGCGTCAGCATATTCGTCGCGCTCAAAATCAACGGCGTTCCGACCGCCCAAATCGCCGCGCCGACTTTCGTCAACGCCCAAAACTTCCCCAACGTCGACCGCCCGACGCGTCGCGCCGTCGCCCGCAACGTCCGAATCCGCCGCTTTTTGCGTTCCGCACCGGCAAAGTCGGCGCCGTTTTCCCGTTCCGAGTTTTCGTCCCTCTCTTCCCTGTTGGCGCGTTTCTCGCAACTTACCCCGCTTAACGTTTCCTCTCTTCCGCCGCTTTCCTCTTTTTCCGCTTTCGCCGACGTTCCCAACGTCCGCCGTCGTTCGCGAATCGCCGTGAGTCGGGCCGACGCCGCCGCGCCTTTGTCGCGAATGTTCCCGCGAGTCGACCAAAGGAAGACGCCGGTCGCTAAAAACGAAAGTTGCGCGCCCAACTGGAAGAGTTCGCAAGGGTTCCAAAAGAGCAACGCGATCGCCGCCGTCGTCAGCGCGTTCAACGAAACGACTCGACGGCGCAAAACGACGCCGCCGCAAAGGATCGCGATCAAGAGCGTCGCCCGCAAAACCGGCGTCCGCATATCGGTCAAGCCCAAATAAAAGAGAATGAAAACAAACGTCGCGACGGAAATCGAACGCGCCGAAGCGCCCGCAAACCGCAAAAGGAGGCAAAACGCCGCCGCGACGAGCGAAACGTGCAGTCCGGAAATCGACAGCAAGTGAATCGTCCCGGTCGCGCGGAACGTTTCGTTCGTTTCGTCGTCGATATCGTTGCGAAAACCGAACGTCATCCCGGACGCGACGGCGGCGTTTCGCGGCGACAAATTTTCGTTCAACGTTCGAGCGGCGCGCAATCGAATCGACTCCAACGCTTGCGCCGTCCAAATCGCCGCTCCAAACGGGTCGTTTTCCGTCAAAACTTCGACGTCGCCCGGACTCCCGACCGCCAACCGCGTTAAAATACGTCGAGAACGCAAAATATAACGCCGGTCGATTTCCCCCGGATTCCCAACTTTCGCCGGTCGCGTCAGTTTGCCGGAAACGCGAATCGAGTCGCCGACCCGCAAAAACGTCGCGTCGCCGTCGACCGAAACGGAAATCCGACCGTCAAACTCTTCCCAAACCCCGCCGTTTTTCGCCCGCCGAACGCGCCCTTCGAAGACCGTCGACTCGCCGCCCCCGAACATCGGCGACGCCGCTTCGCTCCGCTTGTAAAGTTGGGGAGTGTTCGTCAACTTTAACTCCAGCGTCGCCGGCGTTCCTCCGTCCGCCGGAACGAAAAACGCGATTTCCCGCTCCGCGAAGACGTTAAAATGCGCGTCGTGTCGCCAACCGGCCAACGCGGCGACCGCGACCGCCGCCCAAACGGTTCGCCAAGGAACCGCCCGCGCCCAATCGAGCGCCCGAACGCCGAACCGCTTCAATATTCGCGTCAAGCCGCCGCGACGTCTCGCCGCCCAACTTCGCCAATTTTGCCAACCTCGCCGTTCTCGCCAATTTAACCGATATTGCGCGCTTCGCTCCTCGTCGCCGTCGTCGAATCGGCCGCCGAACGCCTCGACGTCGTTCCGCTCGCCGCTTTGAAACGTCGAGCCGCGCCAAACGCTAAATTCGTCGAACCCCTCAAAGTCGAAAATCAACGTCGCGTCCGATTCGGCGACGCCGTCGCGACCGTCCGCCGAACGGTCGACGCAAGTTTCCGTTTCATTCGGTTTAGCTCCGTTTCCTCTTCCGTTCGCTCTTTCCGTTCGTCCGCTTTTCTCAACGTCGGGGAAACGAGCCGCGCCGACCGTCGACAAGCCCCGACGCCGCCGCTCGGCAAGAAAACGACTCAACGCCGCGTTCCAATCTTGCGATTCTTCGCCGCCGTCGCGCTTTTCGTTCGCGAACTTCGCCGACTCGCCGCCGTTCGCCGCCAACCAATCGGCCCAATACGCCGCCGCGTCGCCGTCGACGTCAAACGACGGTTCGGATTCGCCGCTCGCCCGCGCTTCCGCTCGCTCTTGCGTTTCAACGGCGGACGAAAGCTCGACGTCGACGCGTTCGACGCCCGCAAAATTCGCGCCGTTTGCGCAAACCTCCTCTTTTAACGTTAACGCCGACTTTTTCGCCGCCCGACGCCGTTTCCAATCCCGTCCAAAGAGCGCGCAACTCGCCGCGGCGGCCAACAGCGCGAGAATCGCCCAAAACAGAAAACCGGGCGCAAACCAAGCGTCCGCAAGAATCCCCGACGCGACGGCGATAAAATAAGGAACCGTCGGCGCGTAAACGGCGCGTTTTTTATTCTCGCGAGAAGTCATCGAAACGGTCGACGGAAGAAAAAAGAAAAAAACAAAAACGGGCCGCCGCGCTTGCGCCGCCCGTTTCCCGTCGGAGCCGACTTAAAACGCGCTTTCGCGGCGCCGCGAACGACGTTCTCAATCGCCCGCCGTTCGCAACCGCTCCTCAACGCGAAACTCCGTCGAAACTTTTACTAATCTTCAAGTTGCGCCAAAATTTCCGGCGCGATAACAAAGTTTGCGGACACTTTTTGAATATCTTCGTGTTCGTCGAGCGCGTCCATCAACTTCATCGCTTTTTTCGCGGTTTCGAGGTCTTTAATCTCCATCGTGTCGCGCGGAACATAAGCGATTTCCGAGTGTTCCGGATGCAACCCGGCTTGTTCGAACGCGGCGAGAACGGCGTCAAACGCTTCCGGTTCGCATTGCACTTCGTACGAATCTTCGTTCGTCGCGACGTCGTCGGCGCCCGCTTCGATCGCGAGTTCCATCATCTCCTCTTCGCCCTTTTGGTCGATCGGAATCTCGACGACGCCTTTTTTGTCGAAGTTCCAAGAGACGCAACCGGACGCGCCCATTTTACCGCCGCAAACTTCGAAAATCTTGCGGATTTCCGGCGCGGTGCGGTTGCGATTGTCGGTCAAACCGGCCGCCATCACCGCGACGCCGTTCGGGCCGTACCCTTCGTACAACACTTCTTCGAGTTCGACCGGGTCGAGTTCGCCGGTGCCGCGCTTGATCGCTCGAATAATGTTTTCTTTCGGGAGGCTGACCGCCTTCGCTTCGTCGATCGCCGCGCGCAACCGGATGTTTTCGTCGGGATTGCCGCCGCCTTGTTTCGCCGCGACGATAATCGCCTTCGCCAATTTGCTCCAAAGCTTTCCGCGTTTCGCGTCGATCAAGGCTTTTTTATGTTTAATACCGGCCCAATGGGAATGCCCAGCCATCAGATTCTCCTCGCCAAAAAGAAAAAACAATCAATATTCAATTTTACGCCGTCCCG
The DNA here is from genome assembly GCA_045577885.1 of Thermoguttaceae bacterium. Classification (GTDB taxonomy): domain Bacteria; phylum Planctomycetota; class Planctomycetia; order Pirellulales; family Thermoguttaceae; genus RUG369. Next base: position 4,786 of record JAZNJF010000076.1, read on the forward strand.
TCGTCGCCGCTTCCCCAAACGCGCGAACGTTCGACGGCGCCGCGACGACGTTGTTTCGTTAAACGTCGTTTTTCGCCGACTTAATTCGCCGCGTCGTCGCTCGGTTCTTCGTTTTTATTCGTTTTCCCCTTCGCCCGCGATTTCGGCTTGCGAACGGTTTCCGCGCCCGTTTCTTCGACGTCGGCTTCGTTTTTCGCTTCCTTTTTCGCGGACTTTTTCGCGACTTTTTTCGCTTCCTTTTTCTCCGCTTTCTCGTCGGACTCGCCCCCGTCGTCGGAACCGCCGGTCCCGCGATTTTTCTTGCGGGCTTTCGGCGCGTCGTCCTTTTTCGTTTCGGTCGCGCCGTCGGTCCAACTTTCCTCGCTCGCGTCGCTTTGTCGCTTTTTCTTCGGTTTCGCGACGGCGCGTTTTTCGGCTTCAAACTCCGGCGCGTCTTCGAAGGTAAAAAGATCGCGGTCGTCGCTCGAATAAAAATCTGAATAAGCGGCGCCGTCGCGCGTCAACGTCGTTTCTTCGCCGGCGCTTTTATCGCGACCTAAATTCTTGCGAGCGCGTTTTTTCATCATTCCAAACGCGTCGTCGGCGGCGCTCGTTTCGTCGGCGCCGAACGTTTCGCCGTACCCGTCGTCGGAGTCTTTCGTCAACAAGTCGTCGCCGTCCAAATCGTCGACTTCGATCGCGTCGTCGTCGAGCATGTCGATTTCGTCGATAAGAGGCGTCGAAGCGCGTTTTTGGCGCTTTTCTTGTTTCGCGACCAACCGAGCGATTTCGCGCGGATCGGTCGGGCCGGTCGGTTCGACGAACGGTTTCCAAGAGCGATCGTCGACGGCCGCGTCGATCGAGCGCAAAAACTTAATCGCGTCGTCGCGAAGTTCGTCGTCGAGCATTTCGACGCCCAACTCGTGCAACGCGAAAAAGAAATCGAGCGCTTCGTCGCCTTCGAACGCGCCGTCGAGTTCCGGAACAATTTCGCGCCCGTCCGCCGAAACGACGACGAAATCAAGGAGCCGCAACGCTCGCAACGCGCCTTCGGAAAGCGGAAGGGGCCCTTCGCCGACGCCGAACAAGGCCGCGTAATCGTTCATAAAAGCGGTCGAAAATGGAACGGTTTTCAAAAATTCAACGACGGCGCTCCGCCCTTGCGCGCGCAACTCTTCGAGATCGAACTTATAAGTCGCGTCAAAGATCCATTGGAGCAAACGTCGCAACCGTTCGCCGGCTCGCGTCGCGTCCGGGATCATATCGACGACGTCGGCGATTTCGTTCGCGGTCGAAACGCGAATTTCGTTCCAATCGATATAATACCGCTCCATCGCGGCGAAGGCGGCGCGGGCGACCTCGCGTTTCGCGTTTTCAAAGAAGACGGCGAAAACCAAATGTTCGAGCAGTTTACGGTCGCGCGACAAAGCGACCGGATCGTCGGGATAACGTTTTTTCAGTTTTTTATAAAGTTTTTTCAATTCTTTTTGACGCGAACTCATTTTTACTCCAACGCTCTCGACGTCCCTCGACGCGACGCGACGTTCGACTCCCAACGCCGACGACGCGCCGTTTTGCAAACGCGTTCCCGAAAAATACCTCCGACGTCCGAGCGTTTATCGTTCGTCGGAGGGGCGCTCAATCGTTCGCCTTCGAATCGTCGGCGTCTTCTTCGTCCGCCTCGTCTTCGTCGTCTTCCCACTCTTCTTCGAACTCGTCGTCCTCGTCGATTTCGGGCTCGGCCGCCTCTTTAGCCCGACGTTCTTCGGCGAGAATTCGCGTAATTTCGAGCAGATTCTTAACGCCTTCGTCGACTTCAAACGAAAGTTTCGGCGTGTAGCGCGCGTCGATTCGTCTCGCGCATTTTTGTTGCAAATATCCGGCGGCGCTTTGCAAACCTTTCAACGCCAAACGCTCCTTCGCCTCGCCTCCGCGAATCATAAAGAAAACCTTCGCGTTGCGCATATCGGCGGAAACTTCGACTTTCGTAATCGTCGTCGTTTCGACGCGCGGATCCTTCAAGTCCGTCAAGAGGGAGGTCGCGACGACCTCGCGAATCGCTTGGGCCGCTTTTAACGTTCTTCGAGAAGCCATCGTTTCTCCTTTGCTCCGTTTTATCGTTACTTTAATTAGCGTCGTTGCGCCGACTCGCGGTCGATTTTCGACGCGTTCGACGAAAAAACGCGAATTTAAACGAATTTTCCCAACGCCGCGAGAAAATCTCGACTCAAATTCGCGTTTTCATCGGGCGAGAACCGACGCCGCGACGCGCGGTCGCGGCGTTTGCGCCTTTCCCGACGTCAGAACGTGCGAGCGACCTCTTCGATCTTGTACGCTTCAAGCACGTCGCCTTCTTTGACGTCGTTGAAGTTTTTCAACTTCATACCGCATTCGTACCCGTCGTGAACTTCCTTGACGTCGTCTTTTTCGCGCTTCAAGGTGTCGAGTTGGTAGTCGCCGATAATTCGGCTGTCGCGGATGACGCGAATTCGGCAGTCGCGCTCGATGACGCCGTACATGACGCGGCAACCGGCGATCGTCCCGACGCGGCTGATGTTGAACGCTCGTTGCACCAACGCGCGACCGAGTTCCTTCACCTGCTCGATCGGCTTCAACATGCCTTCGAGCGCGGCGCGAATATCTTCGGTCAGTTTGTAAATGACGTCGTAACGGCGCACCTGCACCTTTTTCTTTTCGGCCAACGCGCGAGCGCCTTCGTCCGGAACGACGTTGAAACCGACGATAATCGCGTCCGACGCGTCCGCCAAGTACACGTCCGCTTCGGTAACGCCGCCGACCGACGCCTGCAAAATCTTCACCTTGACTTCCGGGTGCTCGAGTTTGCCCATCTCTTTGCGAATCGCTTCGATCGAACCGCGAACGTCGGCGCGAAGGATGACGTTCAACGTTTGTTGTTTCGCCGAATTCATTCGCTCGAAGAGGTTTTCCAACGTAACGTGCGACTGAACGTCGGCCAACTCGACTTCGCGCGCTCGTTTCGCTCGCTCTTCGGCGATTTGACGGGCGACCGAAACGTCTTCCAGGACGACGAACTTGCTCCCGGCCGCCGGCGGAACATCGAGACCGGTAAGCGAAACCGGAACGCTCGGTCCGGCCGATTTCATGTGCTTGCGCGCGTCGAGCGTGTCGGTCATCGCGCGAACGCGACCGTACGCCGAACCGCAAAGGACGACGTCGCCGATCTTCAACGTCCCCTTTTGCACCAACGCTTTGCAGACGACGCCTTCGCCCGGTTGCAACGACGCTTCCAAAACGACGCCGGTCGCGCGGCGATCCGGATTCGCTTTCAGTTCGTGCAGTTCGGCGACGGTGAGGAGCGTTTCCAGGAGGTCGTCGACGCCCATCCCGGTCGTCGCGCTCGTTTCGACGATTTCGACGTCGCCGCCCCATTCGCTCGGCATCAAGTCGTTCGTCGCGAGTTCTTGGATCACTTTGTCGCGGTTGACGCCCGGCAAGTCCATCTTGTTCAACGCGACGACAATCGGAACGCCCGCCGCTTTCGCGTGGCTGATCGCTTCTTCCGTTTGCGGCATCACGCCGTCGTCGGCGGCGACGACCAAAACGGCGACGTCGGTGCAGTTCGCCCCGCGAGCGCGCATTTCGGTGAACGCTTCGTGGCCCGGCGTGTCGACGAACGTTACGTCGCCGCCCGGAGTCGAAACGCGATACGCGCGAATGTGCTGGGTGATCCCGCCCTTTTCGCCGGAAACGACGTGCAGGTGGAGAATGCGGTCGAGCAAGGAGGTCTTCCCGTGGTCGACGTGGCCGAGGAAGGTAACGACCGGCGCGCGCGGTTTGAGCGATTCTTCCGGATCGACCTGATCGAACGCGGAATCGACGTATTGCTCTTCGAGCGTCGCCTCTTTTTTCACCGTCGCTTTCAACTCGAGCGCGACGATCAAGAGTTCGGCGACCTCGGAGTCGAACGAGTGGTTCAACGTGAACATATAGCCGAGTTCCATCAACTTCTTGATGACGACGGCGACGGAGATCCCGGTCGCCTCGGCGAATTGTTTCACGGTGCAAGGCGTTTCAATCACGACGTCTCCTTTACGCGGGGCCGTAACCGCGGACGCGGCGCCCTTATCTTTACGGTTCCCTTTCGAGCGCATCGGTCGATACGCGTCGTCGTCGCGGAAGCGTTGATTGCCGCCGCGTCGCGTCGCGTTGCGCATATCGGCGCGCCCTTCGGTTTCGCCGCGATCTTTGCCGCCCTTGCCTTTGCCGCGATTTTTCGACGATCCGAAATCGGAGCCGCCCATTTCGCCGAAACCGCCTTTACGCGAGTCTCCGCCCTTGCGATCGTCTCGACCGCGAGCCGGGGTCGCGTCGTTTTTGCGCGCGTCTCTAGCGTCTTTCGTTTTTGTCGCGAGTTCGCTTTGGCGTCGTTCTTCTTGCTCGAGCAAGTGTTTGGCCAACGGTTGCGTTCCTCGCGCGGCGGCTCGAATAACTTCCGGCGGGAGGCGCATTTCCGGTTTTTGCGGAGCGGGCTCTTTCGTCGCTTTTTTAACGGGTTTCGGAGCTTGCGGCGGGAGCGGCGCGAGGTGAATGGTAACGCCCGGTTTCGGAGCGTTCGGACGGGACGTCGCGCCGGCGTCGTCCTTTTTCGGCTTCCTCGGCAGTTCGACGACGCGCATACGATCTCCGTGCGGCGGAGTGATCATCGGCGGTCGCTTCATCTCTTCGAGGACTTGCATTCGAGATTCTTGTTGCGCCATAGTGGGAGGAATCGGGCGAATCGGGCGCGAATCGATCGGCTTAACGTCGCGACGGGCGGCGTCGCGTTCGCGCGGTTTTCGTTGGGAATCGCGACGCTCGATAACGTCGCGCAAAGGTTGTTTCTTTTCGACGACGGGTTTCGCGACCGGCTTAACGGTCTCCGAAACGGCTTCGTCTTTTTTGCTTTCGTCGGAAACGTTCGCGGCGACCGGTTCGACCGGCGCTTCGGGCGTTTTCGGCTCTTCCGGCGCGGCGACCGGTTCGACCGGCGTTTCGAGCGTCTTCGGTTCTTCCGGCGCGGCGACCGATTCGAGCGGCGTTTCAGGCGCGGCGTTTTCCGTCTTCAGACGAGCCAAATCGGGCAAGCGCGGGGTGCGGGCGGGTCGCAACACGGGCACTTTGCCGGTCGGCGGCGCGAGAACGGGCGGCTTGCGCATCGGGGCGCTCTCCGTCTCTTCCAAGAAAGACTGCGACGTCGGTTGCGCCGGCGCGCGCCCCGGTTTTTCAAAATAATCGACGACGACTTTCGTTTCGTCGTCGGTCAAACTGGCCAAAGGAGACCCTTTGCCGTCGAGCCCCAATTTTTTACAGATTTCGACCAGTTCTTTACTTTCTTTTTTGAGCTGTTTAGCCAACGCGTAAATTCGAATCGACAATGTACGTTACTCTTTTCTCAACTGGATACTCGCCAAGATTTTCCGCCCGACGACGCGTCGCGCGCCGTCTTAACCCGCGAATATAATTTCAAATTACCGAGGAAGGTTTGCCGATACAAATTTCGAACAAACGACGACACGCCGCGTTGCGAACGCCGATTACGCGCCCAAAAACCCTCAAAAATTCACCTTGCTAATTTAAATATCGTTTGCGGCGAGGACGCGCCGCGCGGACGCGTCCCTCTTCGCGCAACTTTTACGAATTCGCGGAGTCGGCGTCGCCGCTTTCCGCGCCGTCGTTTGCGTCTTCTTCCGAAACGGTCGGTTTCGCCGCGTCCATCGCTTCGCAACGCCGCTTCGCTTCGTCGACGATCATTTGCGTTTCTTCGCGCAAAATCCCAAGTTTTCTCGCCAATTTATCGACGGCGGCGTCCGCCAATTCGCGATACGAAGAGACGCCTTCGCCGACCAAGCGCTCGGCCAACTCGCGCGTAACGCCTTTGATTTTTCCAAGTTCGGCCAACGCGTCGCCGCGACGTTTCACAACGGCGACGACCGCTTGCGCCTCCTCTTCGGAAACGCCGACGGACTCGACCAACTTATCGACCGACGCGGCCGTCAGTTCCTCGTAAGACGCGACGCCGCCGCCGACCAAGCGTTCGGCCATTTCGCGCGAAACGCCGTCGACGCGGGCCAAGTCGTCGGCGGCTTCGGCGCGACGCTCGGCTTCGTCGGCGATCGCGAGCGCTTGTTCTTCGGTAATACCGCCCAACTCCATCAAGTCTTCGGTTTCGACGATCGAAAGGTCGTCGTACGACAAGACGCCTTCGCCGACGAGTTGGTCGGCTAAATCGCGGGTAACGCCTTCGATTTGCACGAACGCTTCCATCGCTTTCGCAAGCATTTCGTCCAGTTCGTCGCGCGTCATAATGTCGACATCCCAACCGCAAAGTTTGCTGGCCAAGCGAACGTTTTGTCCGCGACGGCCGATCGCCAAGGAGCGTTGGTCGCGTTGCACGAGAACGATCGCGCGCCCCAACATCGGGCAAAGAATCACTTCGTCGACGGCGGCCGGTTTCAACGCGGATTGAATGAATTGGGCCGGATCGTCGCTCCACGGAACGACGTCGACGCGCTCGCCGTTGAGCTCTTCGGTTACGTTGCGACTACGAGCGCCGCGCACGCCGACGCAAGCGCCGACCAAGTCGATGCGCGGGTCGTCCGAAGCGACGGCGATCTTCGCGCGATGCCCGGGTTCGCGGCTCGTTTCTTTAATTTCGACGACGCCCTCGGCGATTTCCGGCACTTCTTGTTCGAAAAGTCGTTTCACCAGGAGCGGACGCGAACGGCTCAAGATAACCTTAACCTTCGAGCCGGCCTTGCGCACCTCCACGACCAAAAATTGAGCGCGGGCGCCGGGACGGAGCGTTTCGCCGGGGATTTTTTCGGAACGGGGCAAAATCGCCTCGACGTTCGGCAACGTTACCAACGTCGCGCCGCCCTCGTTGCGATGCACTTTCCCGACGATCAGTTGATCGACTTGCGGCGCGTATTCGTCGTAAATCGCGTCGCGTTCGGCGTCGCGAATTTTTTGAATAATCACCTGCTTCGCGGTTTGGGCGCCGATGCGTTCGGAAATTTCTTCCGGCGTCAGCGGCACGTTGTCCCGATACGCGTTAATTTCGCCCGTTTGGCGATCGATATAGACTTCGACGTTCGCGTCGTCGCCGGCGTCGCTATGTTTGCGGGCCGCGATCACAAGCGCTTGTTCGACGCCGACAAAGACGGTTTCTTTGTCGATCTTGCGCGCAAGGTGGATTTGTTCGACAATACGCAAAACTTCTTCGGGATTCATGCCGTTACTTTCAACAAACGAACGTTATCGCGTCGCGGTTCTTTTTCGCTTTGAACCGTCGACGCCGCTTTATGCCACACGACGCGAGCTTAAAACTCTAGGCGCCGCGTCTATTATAATTTTAAAATTGCGCAAAGTCAAACGTAAAAACCGAATCTTTGGCGAATACGTCGCTCTTTTTTCAAGCGACGTCGCAAGGTTTTTCCAACTTTAACGATTATTTCGGCGCGCTATCTTTCCGTCGCGACGCGCTTTGCACAACGTCGGCGTTCGTCGACGCGGAAACGGCTTGGCGGCCTCTCGACGGAAAAACGCAATTTTACCGCTTATAATATCGCAAACGGCGAAAAAGTCAAGGAGGCGCGCGCCTTCGCTTGCATTTTTTCCCGACTTTTCATCGTTTACGGCGGCTTTTTCGATTTCGGTCGCCCCCTTTCGCTCCGCCGCTTCTATTTTTCGGTCAAAAAATTCCCCTATATATTAACGTCTATTATATTAATACGTCTATATTAATAACGTCTATATAACGCCGCCGTCCCCAAGACGAACCGCGTTTTTTTCCGAAATGTTCGGCGCGTTTCTCTCCGAACGGCGTCGGCCCGTCTTTCTATTTTACCCTGTCCTCCTATTTTACCAAGCGACGCTTAAAAAAAGACGTTTCCGTCGAGAAACGTCTTTTTTTTAGGCGCGCCCGCCCTCTTTGTCGCTCTTTTAGGTCGACGTTTATTTATCGTCGAGCGAGTGCGTTCCCGTTTTGCGTCCGACGCCCGCTTTCGCAAAAGACTCGATTTCCGCTTTAATCGGCGATTCCGTTAAAACCGACAAATTCAGTTCCCAAGGAAGCGAAACGATGAAAACGCTCCCGAAACCGGGCTGACTTTCGAGCGTTACCTCCCCTTCGAGCAATTTGCAGAGCTCTTTAACGATCGACAGCCCGAGCCCGCTCCCGGAGTATTCGCGCGTCATCATATTCCCTTCGGTCGCGCTCTTCCCCTGTCGAAATTTCTCGAAAATAATTTGCCGATCCTCCAACGCGACGCCGACGCCGGAGTCGATCACCTTCATTTCCAAGAACGCCGTCGGTTCGTTCGACCCGCCGCCAAACGCTCGCGGATAGAGCGGAGCGCGGAACACTCGGTCGATCTCGACCTGAATCCGCCCCCCCTCCGGAGTGAATTTGATCGCGTTCGACAACAAATTGTTCAAAATCTGCTGAATCCGCGCTTCGTCCTGACGCATTTTCGGCAGATTTTCCGCAAATCGCGTCGTCAGCTCGAGATTTTTTTTGTCGACGAGCGGCTTCGCCATATCGCACTGCGCCAAAACGACCGCCTCGATGCGAAACTCGCTCGTCTGCGCTTGAAGCCGCCCGGCGTCGACGCGCGCCAAGTCGAGAACGTTGTTAATCATGTTCAACAACGCCCTTCCCGATTTATTAATATTATTAACGTACCGCTTCTGTTTTTCGTCGAGCGTTTGAATCGAGCTCAACACGTCGCTAAAACCGAGAATACTGTTGAGCGGCGTTCGCAGCTCATGACTCATCGTCGCCATAAAGTCCGACTTGACGCGGTTCATCTCGTAAAGCTGCAAGTTAGCCTGCGCTAATTCGTCGACTTTACGCTCCAACTGCGCGTTGAGCGACCTTAACTTCTCATGCGTCGCGACCAAATACTTCATCATTTGGTTGAACGCCGCGCCGAGCGCCTCGAACTCGTCGCCGGTTCGCAGTTCGGCTCGTTTCGACACGTCGCCGCGACCGATCGCCTCGCTAACCTCGCGCAAACTCCGCAACGGTTTCACGATCGCCAAACGAATCACGACGTAAAACGCGATCAAACCTAAAAAAGCGGCGACGATGGCGCCCCCGAGCAAAAGCGTCCAGAGCCGCGCCCGCTCCTTTTTCGCCGGCGGTTCCGGAATCGTTACCTGCACGATCCCGAGCGGCGCGCCCAAATCGATCGACGCGTCCCCCATAATTTCGCGATGACAGTTCCAACAGGAGCGGTCGATTCGCAAAGGCTGGTAATAATGATAACGCCCGTCGTCGTCCGTTCGCTCGATCGCCCGATTTTGTCCCGCGTCTTCTCCGGTCGGCGCGACCGCCGCTAGGTCGTCGATCAATTTTCGCTCGAACTCGTCTCGCGGACCGTAGGGCGAGTCGTAAAAATCGACGGAATCGTTAGAATCGTTCGTCGCGGCGCCGTTTCGCATTCGAATGAGTCGCGTTTCAAAACGAGCGCGGTCCGTTTGCCCGCCGATTTCTTCGCTCAACGAGGCCATCGAATCGATAAAATCGTTTAAATCGGCGCCGTTTCCCCCGCCGGTTCCGCCGTCTTTGGCCTTTTCGGAGGTTAAGCCTTTGATATGCATCAACAAAAATTCGCGTTCGCTCAACAGTTTCCCCATCAAGGGATTTTGCGCTTCAACCTGCGTTTTCGTCGCCTTATAATACAAAAGAACGCTAATCAAAATAACGATCGCGAGCGCGACGCCGAAAAAAAAGAGACATTTGATTTCCAAACTCGATTCAAAAATCGAGCGCGGCGAGCGTTTTCCGTCCATTGTCGACCAAAATTTCCCGCCGCTTCGAGCTTTGCGCCGGTCGCGACGGTTGCAACGGTTATTCTTAATTTTCCGGTCGACCGTTGGCGCGGACGCCGCCGATTTCAAAGGCCGAACCGACAATAAAACGTCTTCAGTATAAAAAAGAAACGCCGGCGCGTCAAGTTTTCTTTTCCTTAAAAACGCCGATTTTGCCGGTCGCGTCGACTTTGCCGCCGCCTGTTTTCCCCGTTTCGCCTCAACTTCGCCCCTTTGCTTTTTATCCGCGCTCGCGTCGAAACGCCGGTTCGAGCGCCGATTCCGAAAAAAATTTAGAAATTGGCGTTCCGTCAAACGCCGGTTCCTGTTATACTCTTTCGGCGAACGAACTCGACGTTCGGTTCCGTCCGAGTCGGTCGCGTTTAACGTTTATCGCGTCGTTTTATTTCGTCGGCGTTATTTTTTGTTTCATCGTTGTAATTTCATTTTTGCGTTATGGTTCGAGTTATCAGCGTCGCTAATCAAAAAGGCGGAGTCGGGAAAACGACGACGGCGATTTCGCTCGCCGCCGGGTTCGCGCGCGCCGGTTCCCGGACGTTGCTGATCGACCTCGACCCGCAATGCAACGCGACGAGCGGACTCGGTTTCGACCCGACGCCGCGACATCCGCTCGTCGTCGGCGCCCCGATTCGCGAAACGCTCCGCGCTTCGGCGCCGCTGCTCGACGTTCTTCCCGGCTGCCGTCGTTTCGGCGACGTCGAGCGCTTGGCCGCCGCGGACGACCCGAATCGCTTTCAACGGATGACGCGCCAACTCGCCCGCGAAACGCAGGGATACGACTTCGTTTTGCTCGACTGCCCGCCGTCGCTCGGGCCGCTGACTCGCGCCGCGCTCGCTTGGTCGACGGAAGTGTTGACGCCGATCCAATGCGAATATTTCGCGATGGAGGGCCTCGTCCAAATGATCGAGGTCGTCGGCGAAGCGATGCGTCGTCCCGGCGCCGCGCTCCAATACGGCGGCGTCGCGCTGACGATGTGCGACCCCGGCTTGGAGCTGACTCGGGAAGTCGAGCGAGAAGTCCGCGACTTTTTCGGCGAAATCGTTTTCAAAACGACGATCCCTCGCGACGTCGCCGTCGGCGAAGCGCCGAGTCACGGAAAATCGATCGTCGACTACGCGCCCCGTTCGCGAGGAGCGCGCGCTTACATCGAACTTTGTATGGAGGTTTTGGAACGTGTCTAAGGAAAAACGTTTAGGTCGAGGGCTCGAAGCCCTTTTGGGCAAGGTCGCGGTCGCGCAATCGGTCGCCGTCGACGCGTCGGAGTTCGGCTCGAGCGCCGCCGCCGACGTCGCCTCGTCCTCGTCCTCGTCCTCGAACGCGAACGCAAACGCTTCGAACGTCGCGACTTCCGCCGCTTCCGCGCCCGCCGAAACGACGTTAAGCGCCCTCGACGCCGCCGTTTCCAACGCTCCGGCGACCGTCCCGTTCCCGACCGCTTCCGCCGCCTCGAAACCGACGCCGAGCCCGACTCGCGCCGCCGTCGACGTCGCCGAAGACGAAAAGGAACGCGTTCTCGACGCGTTCGCCGCCGGTCGCGCCGCGTCCGAAGTCCCGCTCGATCTGATCGACCGCAACCCGTTCCAGCCGCGCGTCGACTTCGACCAAACGGAAATGGAGGAACTCGCCGCCAGCGTCAAGCGACACGGGATGATTCAGCCTATCGTCTTGCGCCGCAAGGGCGAACGCTTCGAAATCGTCGCCGGGGAACGCCGTTTCCGCGCCGCGAAACTCGCCGGTTGGACGAACGTCCCGGCTTGCCTCCTCGACGTCGACGACCGAACGACCGCCGAGCTCGCGTTGACCGAAAACATTCAACGCAAAGACTTAAACGCGATCGAAAAAGCCGCCGCGTTCCGCAATTACCTCGACCAATACGGCGGGACGCACGACGAACTCGCCAAACGGCTCGACCTCGACCGTTCGACCGTTTCTAACCTGTTGCGACTGCTCGACTTGCCGGAGGAGATTCAGTCGTCGGTGCGACGCGGCGAACTGACGCAGGGACACGCTCGGGCCCTCCTTCCGCTCGAAGAATGGGATCAGCTCGAACTGGCGCGACGCGTTGTCGACGAACGGTTGAGCGTCCGCCAAACGGAAACGATCGTTCAAGAATTTTTGGAAGGCGCGGAGTTTTTGCCCCCCGAATCCGGCAAGAAAACGCCCGCCAAACAAGAGGTTAGCCCCCGCGTTCGCGATCTCGAGCAACAGTTCCGCGCTTGGCTCGGAATGAAGGTGAAACTGACGTCGAACGACAAGGGCAAGGGCAAGCTCGTCGTCCAATTCAACTCGAACGACGAGTTCGAACGCGTCTACCAAGCGCTGAAACCGCGCGACTTCTGACGCTTCAACCGCCGCCGTCGCTCGACTTAAAGCGACGGCGCAAACAACGATCTCGCGTCGCCAAACCAACCTCAAACGCCGAAACGCGCCTCTTCGGTTCGCGTTCCGGCGTTCGTTACTTCTTGCCGCTTCCGCCGTTGCGAATTCGCCGCCGTCCCCGTCCGTTTCGGTGAAAAACAAAGCGCGGCGCGACGCGTTCGTCGTCGCCTCTCCTTGAAAATCGTCAACCGTCTATCCGACGCTCGCCCTTTACTCGCCCCTTGGGATCGAGACGGTTCCGTCGTCGAACGCGTCGCCGAGCCGAGCGCCGTTCTCTGAAACGCTCGGAATTTCCGACGCGAAAGCGCCGCCGTTTAAAACGTCCAAATGGATTAAGGAGGCCCAAGAAGCGACTTCCGAATAAACGGAATAACGACGGTTTGCCGCGCAAATTCTTGGAATCTTCGGCTTTACGTCTTCATTCCGCCGACTTTGCTTTTTTCGTCTTTTCACCACAACCTCGTCCAAACAAGAAGAACGGCGATTTCGGCGCGTTGCGAACCTTGCGGAAGTCAAAAACGATTCCTTAAAAGCAATGCCAGATTTTAACGATTACAACGAATACAACGACCTCAAATGTGTTTTTTTTCATTTTTTCTCGTCGACGTAGGACGTCTGGCGTCCTACGTCGAGTTGACAAGTCGCGTTTTTCCAATTAAAATTTGATAAATGTTTTTTTATTTATAAAACGTTAACACTGAAAACAGGTGCAATAATTTATAAAAGCAACACAATCAAATTATTTTGGCCCTCCCCTGGAACGCCTCGTCTGAAAGTCGTACATCCCTTGATTCACAGGATAATTTTACATTTTTACTGTAAAATATTTCACTGTAAAATATTTCACTGTAAAATATATTTAACAACCCGATATTCAATAACGGCGCCGTATAATTAAGAGATTTAAACGTCGCGCGCCGTCGCGAACCGATCGAGTTTTTAAGCCTCAACGCGAGCTTGTCGTTTTTCACGTCGCAAGTCTCGCATTTGCAACGTTTCACAACAAGGAGTTTTATTTAACATGAGACTGTTCCTCCGCAACCTTTCGAACCGTTTTCCGTTCTTCGCCAACCGTCCGAGCGCTCTCGAACGCGCCGTTCGCACGTCGCCCAAGAGCCGTCGTCTCCGGATGGAACCCCTTGAAAATCGGGCGCTTTTGGCGGTCGACGCGTTCGGCGCGTCGGCGTTTTTGGACGTCGGCGAAAGCGGGGGGCCCGACCCGGCTCCGGCGGCGTTTTCGGCGTCCGTCCTCGCGACCGACGCCGAGGTTATCGACGTTTCCGGCGTCAACGCAACCCTTGCCGAAACGTCGTTTAGCGTTCAAACGGAAACGCCGGAACCGGTCGCGCCGCCGAGCTTCGATCAGCTGATGGAATCGCTCGGAATGATCGAAATCGAGTCGTTAGGCGACGAAAGCGACGCCGCGTCGTTATCTTATCTCGACGCAACCGACGCGACGCAAGTCTCGGAAGCGCAAGCCGAAGCGCGCCAAGTCGTCTTCTACGACTCTTCCGCCGCCGACTTCGACGCGTCGACGTTAAACCTCGACGACGAAAGCGTTTATTACGTCGACGCCGCGAACGCCGGCGACGCGGAGTCGTATTCGGTAACGCCTCGCAGCGGCGGCTCTTCGAGCGGCTCCGGCGGTTCGGGGGGCTCGAGTAGTTCCGGCGGTTCCGGCGGCGTTACCGTCGACGATCCAAACGATTGCAGTTTAACGACTTCCGGCTCGACGGAAATTTTTGAGACCGCGACCTTCACCGGAAGCGGCGGTTCGGACCACGGTCCTTATTTCGGTTTTACCACGTCCGCTATCCCAAGCGGTTACTGGGCTTACGTTCGTTTTAAAGGCGGATCCGCCGTTTACGGCCAAGATTACGTCGTTAGGTGCGCGACGGTCGGCGAAGGCGGCGTCGTAACGCCGAATATGAGCTACGTTTCCGGCGGCTCGAACCCGGACGGCAGTTACGATATTTACGTTTACGGCCCGGCGTCGTACAGCGTCGTTCCGCTCAACGACAGCGTGTTAGAGTCGAACGAAACCGTCGTCGCGGGATTTTATCTCGTCGATATGCAAAGCGGAGGCGCGGATTACGACCCGACGCCGATTCTCTGCGACTCTTTCACGGCGACGATTTGTCAAGCGCCTGAATTTTTAACGGGCAACGACGCGAATATTATCAATACCGACGTTCGAAATTTAGGTTTTATTTACGATAAACCCGAAGTGGGCGACGTCGTGTCGATACCTGGGGGCCTTAACCTTGAAACGAACGGTCGCGCCGTAACGTATTCGTTGGAATCGACGCCGTCGTCCGAATATTTTGAAATCAACTCCGCGACCGGCGAGATTTCTTGGAAAGCGTTGCCCGAGAATCAAACTTACGATTTTAACTTGACGGTAAAAGCGACCGATTCGGCTTGCGCTCAACAATACGACACGTTGCAGCTTTCCTTTACCTACGGCTGGGCTTCGTTCGTTTTGTGCGTGGAGCAACCTAATCCTGGAACCGACGATATTTTTAGCGTCGATATTACAGAAATTACGGATAAAACTCCGCTTGATTCTTTGAACCCCGGACATGCTTTTTGGATTATTGAAGCGACCACAAGTCTTCAAAACTATTGCCAAAACCAATATAGCGCGGCTAATTCTATTAACGGCGCTTATTCTTATAACGACATTAGAACAAGTCTTAACGTTCCTCTTGGTTTTTATCCGGCAAGCAGCATGTTGGCCCTCAGCCGCGTGCCCGGTTGCATTAAAAACGATTCGAATCTTATGCAAGACGTTGACGCCTATTCTGTTAACGTGATTCCGGAAGCCAATTTTTTAAACGTCGCCAGTTTTGTTACGACTTTACGCAATACTCCGGGAATCTACCATTTGGGCGAACGTAACTGCGTCAACGTAGCGACCGCCGTCGCCGCTCAAGCAGGCATTCAGATCGATGTTACCAATAGATATGTCGTCGGGCTCGGCACGATCCTCGCGCCCGGACAATTAGGCGAAGATCTCCAAGATTCAACGAAAAACGACAACGGTTCGCGCGGTAATTTTACGATTAATAGCTCTCTTTACTATTGATACAATGCCCCCTATTTTCGTTCTAAGAATCTAACGACAAAACCAAAAGGACATATGTGCGATGAAAAAACTTACGATATTATGCTGCTTTGTTGGAACCTTCGCGACCTTCCTCGCTGCGAATCCCGTTTCGCTTGCGACGGACAACGCTCAACCGACCGAATCCGCCGACGCCGCGCAACTTACGTCGGAGCAAAAGTTTCCCGAGTTTTACAACGACGAGAGATACGCCATTTACCGCGACCCGCGTTACGCGAAACCGCTTCCCGACGGGATGTTCGGAATGCGAACGATTAAAGTTCCCGAGGCCGGTTTTCACAACGACGAAGATCGCGAGCTTTATATGGGGTTGAAGGGCGTCGCCGACGTTTTGGCGCAAGCCAATAATTATAACGACGGACTCCTTCAAAAGTTGGAGCCCTACTCCAAGGCGATTTTCGGCAAGGAAACGACCGACTACTACGAGCCCGTCGTTCCGCGCTTTGTCGCCGTCGTTTATCAAGCCCCCGAATTTCTTATGCGAACAAGCATCAAGCCCAGTTCCGCCGTCGTTATCGTTAGCCATGTCGACGGTTACATTCTGTTCCATTACAATAAGAAACCGCGCGGGTATGTAAAATCGGAACAAATTGAAGAAAACGGCAACTGGCAAACCGGTGAAATTTTCGCTATCGACGTCTTTTATTTTGACCGACGCGACGCGATTCAAGCGACATTTTTCTCCGACGGTTTACCGGAAACCTTTAGGCGAAGCGAGTTTACACAAGCTCCTTCGTTTCTTTGCGTTCCTAATCGTCCGTCGAAAAAAAAGCCGACGGACGCCGAACGCGTTTGCCTGTTTAACAGCGTGTTCGAAAAAGAATTTCGCACTCGGCCCCTTACTTTAACGCGTTGGGATAAAAACGGTTCCGTTGTCGAACGCGTCGCAGAACCGCAAACAATTCGTTGACGCGCTTAAAACGCCGAAATCTTTTTGTTTAAGAACAACTAAACGGAGGAAACTATAAGAAAACATATAACAACGCTTCGCTTCGACGAAATTTTCGCGACTTCGCTCGCCGCGTCGTTCTTTGGGCATTCGCCGGTCGACGCTCAAACGTCGTCCGACGACGACGCGCCGACGGAGTCGACCGACGTCTTCGAAACGCTCGGTATTTCCGGTTTGAAAGCGGAGCCGTTCCTAATGCCCGAATAGATTAAGAAGACCGAAAAGGCGCTCGCCGAAGAAAGGCGCGGAGCAAACCGAATAACGTCGTCGCGCTCCGACGCTTGCGCAAGCCTCTATTTCAAAACGTCTTCTTTCTTACCGACGCGACCGTCTCGACGCCGTCGCGTCGGTAACCTCGAACGACAAATAAAAAAACGCCGGTTCCAAAGAACGCGGCGTTTTTTCATTTCGTTTTTTGGCGCGCTTTTTCAACGTTCGAACGGTCGAAAAAGCCGAGCCCCATCGGCTCCGGCCTCGTCCCGTCGGTCGAGCGCCCAACGGCGAAAAAGCCCGACGCTTCCCCCCGACCGGCGCCCGAAGACGGAAAAGTCCGACGCTTACCCCGACCAACTCCCAACGGCGGAAAAGCGAATCGCCTTCAATCAGTCGAGGAACCCGACCAGCTCTTGACTGCGGCTCGGCTGTTGCAGTTTGCGCACCGCTTTCGCCTCGATTTGGCGGATGCGTTCGCGCGTAACCTTAAAGATATGGCCGACTTCCTCCAGCGTATAGCTGTAACCGTCGCCGAGCCCGTACCGCAACTTGATGATTTCGCGCTCGCGGTAGCTCAACGTCTTCAGCACCTTCAAAATGCGCCGACGCAACATTTCCTGCGTCGCGCCGACCGCCGGGTTCTCCGCCGCGCCGTCCGGAAGGAGGTCGCCAAAATGGCTGTCTTCGCTGTTCCCGACCGGGCGGTCCAGCGAAATCGGGAAACGGTTCATCGCCAAGATGCGGCGCGTTTCGTCGAGCGGAGCGTTCGCCGCTTCGGCCGTTTCCTCCAACGTCGGTTCGCGCCCGAATTCTTGCAACAGTTGGCGCGTAACGTTGCGCATTTTCGACATCGTTTCGACCATATGCACCGGAATGCGGATCGTTCGGCTTTGGTCGGCGACGGCGCGGGTGATCGCTTGGCGAATCCACCAAGTCGCGTAAGTGCAGAACTTAAAGCCGCGACGGTACTCGAATTTGTCGACGGCGCGCATCAGGCCGGCGTTCCCCTCTTGAATCAAGTCGAGGAAGCTAAGGCCGCGGTTGCGGTATTTCTTCGCGATCGACACGACGAGGCGCAGGTTCCCCTCGGAGAGACCGCGTTTCGCCTCTTGGTACTTCGCGAAAATTCTCTTGATTTCGTCGACGCGGTTGCGCAAACTCGTCGGCGACTCTTGCGTCATTTGCAGAATGTTGCGGTATTCCATCTGCCAAAGACGACGTTCGTAAGCCGGGCGCCCGCTCGCTTTATGTTCGCGAATCCAACGGCGCAACTCGTCGACGCGGCGGCTGTACGACTCGAGCGTTCCGATCATGCTCTCGATGCGTTGCGTGCGCAAGCCGAGTTCTTCGATCAGCCGAACGGCGCGGCGACGACGGCGGCCCAGGTCTTTCCAAGCCTTCGCCCGAACTTCCGGCGGCGCCGAAAGGCTCGTCGCGACGGCGTAATCGCGCTTGTTGCGCTTCAAAATTTCGCCGAGCGAAATCAAGTTGTGCGGGAAGCGCCCGATAATTTGCCGCTTTTCCGCCGCGTCGACTTCGTCCGCTTGCGTCGAGCGTTCGAGCGACGGGTCGTTTTCGTAAACGCGCCGCAACGTTCGCACCGCGTGCTGCATGACGTAATCGCATTCGAGCAACTTGGCGCGGAACTTCAGCCGCGTCAATTCGATTTGCTTCGCGAGCGTAACTTCCCGAGCGCGCGACAGGAGCGGAATCTCTCCCATTTGAGTCAAGTACATGCGCACCGGGTCGTCGGACCAAGTTTCTTCGGCGTCGAGCTTGAGCAGGTCTTCGTCGTATCCCTCGCCGTCTTCGTCGTCGGAGTCAAGGAGCAAATCGCGTTCGTCCGGGTCGTCTTCCGCGTCGAAAACGCCGTCCACTTCTTCGAGTTCCAGTTCCTCGACGTCATGGCTCGTCGAATCGTCAAAATCGTCTAAATAAGCGTCTTCGTACAAAACCTATGCTCCTACTAGATCAATTCGAACCCAAACTCAAAATTTATTCCGTCCCGACGGGGCAAGGCGGCGACCGCTCGCGACGCGTATTTTTACGACGCGACGCTAATAAATCGGCTAAAAACGACGCTCGCCTCGCGAAAAAAACGCCGTCTTTTCGACCGGTCGCGCAAAATCTCGCTTTTCGCCGCCGCTAAGAACCGCGACGTTCGCAAAACCGTCGCGACCGTTAAAAGCCCGACGAACGCGCGCCGACCCGTTCCTCAACCGTCGTTTTTACCGTTTGGAACCGTTCCGCCGCTTTCGAACGCAAACAACGACGCAAAGACCGGAGAACAAGCTCCGCGCGCCAAGGCGGGATCTGCGAACGATCGGCGCGGCGGCCAAACAAATCCGTTTTATTATAATGATACCCACGTTTTGAAAAAAAAGCCAACGTTTTAACTCAAGAAAACCAAAAAAAACGAGAAAGACTCCCGATTTTACCGATTATACCGTCGATCACGGTAAGGGACGCCGTTCTTACATTCCCTCGGGAAAACGCGAAAATCTCGTCGCGGCGCCGATTTTAACCGTTTTTTCTTTTATTCCGATTTTACCGAGCCAACGTCGAACGCCAATTTTTACGAAGATTCCGATTTCGCCCTCTTTTGTTCGGCGCGTTCGTCTAACGTTTTTTCACATTCCGCCGATTTTAACGCTTTCCTCCGTCGTTTACCGACGCGACGTTTCCAAAAACGCGTCGAAGCCCTTTTGCGAATTTTTTCTCGTCGTATATAATATATAGTATATTGTCGGCGAAGCGCGACGCTCGCTCGCCCGAATCGCGTTCGACGCCCGACGCTCGACGACGCTTCGCCCGACGTTTTTCCTCGAACCTCGTTTCGCCGTTTCTTTTTACCCGACGGCGCGTTTTCGTTGGCCCATTAAATTTAATCGCGACGCTCCCCCGACCGTCGCGCTCCGGAGAACGTTATGTCCGCGCGTTACCAACTAACCTGCTCTCGCTGCAATCGCCGCGTCCCGATCGAAACGTCGCAAGCCGGCCAGTCGCTTTCCTGCGAATGCGGCGAACTCCTTCGCGTCCCGACGATGCTCAAGATAAAACGTCTTCCGCCTTGGAACGACGACGGCGACGCCAACCGCTCCGACGCCCCGACGACGGACGCCCTCCCGACGACGCCCGAGGCCGCCTCCGCCCTCGAACCGACTTCCGCGCCCGTTCCGCCCGTCGCCGCGTCGAACGCCGCCGAATCCTCGGGCAAACGTTGGGGCCTTTTCGTCGTCGCCGCCGTTTTCACCCTCGTCGGCGCCTTCTTCTTTTGCCGCAACGTTCTCCCCGTCAACCCGCTCGGCGTCTTTTACAAACGCGTCGAATACGCGAGCGGCGACGGTAAAACGGTGCGTCGGGACTCCTCCCCGATCGATTATCGCGACTACTCCTTTTACTTCCTCGACGACCCGGTCAACCAACGCGTTTACTACGTCGACGATCATTTGATCGACAACATGTCCTTCTTTCACTCGTACCATTATTTAGACGCGGTAAGCGATCTTGAAATGAGCGACAATTTTTACGAAAATTACGAAGCGTTGAAATCGCGTCGCGTTATTTCCCTCGTCATGGCCGGCGTCGCGACGCTGGGCGGTTTCGCGCTTGCGCTTTTCGCTCTTTTGGCGCCGGAAAAACGTCGCAACGTCGGAACGGCTCGCGGCGACGCTTGGCATTAATCCGCGCCCCTTCGCCAGCCGCTCGCAACGCTCGAAATCCTCTCGCCGTCGATTTCGAGCGTTTTTATTCGCCGTCCGCTCCTTGTCGCGCCGCTCGCCCGCCCGTCGCGAACGCCGAATAAATTTCATTAAAACGCTCTTTTCGACAAATTCGTTCTATTTTTCCAACGAACCCCAATTTCCCCGAACGTCGGAGCCGACGCGCCGCAACCGTCCCCCCCGTTTTGAAAAAAACGACGCTTTTCGGGAATTTTTTCCCCCGCGACGCGTCAAAAAACGCGGCGGCGCGCCGTCGAACCCGACGTTAAAAATAGAAACGCCCCGAGTCGCAAATTATCGACGCAAAAAAAATAAATCAAAATCGGCTCCCGCGCCGACGCTCCCGAACGCTCCGACGCTTATTTTGACGCGTCCGCCGCGCGCCTCGAAGACGTTTTCGAGCGTTTTGAAGCCAATTTTTCCGTATTTGCGCGCACGAATTTTGATTATTTTGTAAAAAATGATAAAAAATGCGTCTTTTAGGATTGTAAATTAAAGCGATACCGTATAATATACGGTAAGCGGAGAAAATTGGAAAAGGGAGTTTAACGTTTTTTCCTTTTCTTCTCGTCGCGACAAAAGCGGCGCGCGCTCGAACGCCGAACCGCTTGCGTCCGTTTAATTGTTGCGCAAAGCGAAACGTTGCGTCGCGTTTGTCGAAAACTTTCGTTTTCCCAACGCGGCGTCGTTAACTTAAAAACTAACACGCAAACGCCGGCGCTTGAAACGACGTTTTTTAACGACGTTTGCGATTGTCGACGGCGTTTATATCGCGGCTAGATCGGCGAAAATTTAGCGTGCGATGCCGACGGTCGTTTCTCGCTCGCCCCAACGCGGCGAGACGATCGTTTTTCCGTCGAGAACTTTTCGGTTATCGGCGATGTTTCGCGGTACTTTGACGACGTCAAACAGACGCGTAACGACGAGGTAAGCGTCGCTCCGCGTTAAGCCGTCAAAACGAATCATCCTCAAAACGCTAGGAGAAAAAAAATGGCAAGAGGAGGCAAAAGAAAGGGCGCCGGGCGTCCGAAAGGAACCGGTAAATTTGGCGAACCGACGAAGGCTATTCGTCTGCCGATCTCTATGATCGATCGCATCATGCTCTTCATAGAACAAAAGGGCCTTTCTTTCCCGCTTTACAACGATCAAGTGCAAGCGGGTTATCCGTCCCCTGCGGAAGACGCGCCCGTCGACAAACTCGATTTGGGTTCTTATTTGGTTCAAAACCCGGCTTCGACCTTTTTTGTTAAGGTAACGGGCGAATCGATGACCGGCGCCGGTATTTTCCCTGACGACCTTCTCATCGTCGACCGCAGCGTCGCCGCGAGCAACGGAGACGTCGTCGTCGCCGTCGTCGACGGCGAATTCACCGTCAAACGCCTCTTCATCTCGAAACGCAAAATCGAATTGCGTCCGGAAAACGACAAATTCTCGCCGATTTCGTTGAACGACGAAAGCGAATTGAACGTTTGGGGCGTCGTTAAAAACGTCATTCACCGCGTTTGAGATTAGCCGTTTTTACCGTTTGCTTAAAATCGCGTCGTTGCGAACCCCCTTCGCGGCGTCGCGATTGACGGCGTTTTAGCGTCCTGCCGCGACTTTTGCGTCGTCGCCTCGACCGCCGCGGCGTCGTTTTTCCGTCGAATTGGGCGCGATTTTTACGCTGTCGGACGGCGTCGACGAATGTTTTTTTATCGAACGTCTTTTTCGGCGACGACTTGTTCGCGCGCCCTTTTGACTCGACGTTTCGGCGTCTCTTCGTCTCTGTTTAAGGTCGCGACGGAGCGTTGCGCTCGCGATTTTCCGGCGACGTTTTTCGAACCGTTTGAATTTTGGCGCTCGATTTGGCGTTCGATTTCCGACGCGTCTTCTCTTGAAGCGTCGACGCGATCTTTTTTTGAACGGCGGCTAAGTTCGCTTCCTTTTTTTTCCCTTCTCGAAGCCGACTCTTCCGATTTTACCGATTTTGCGGAGCGTTTTTTCTTCGTTTTACAGACGTTCGCCGCGCAAACGATTTTCTCGTTCGTTTCTTCGGCGTTCGAACTTTCGGAAGCGGAGCGTTTGGAGCTTTTCGGCCCGACGCCGTTCGATTGGGGCGCGTCGATCCGTCCTCTTCTCGACGCGGAAGTTTCCCAAACGCTAAAAACGTTGCGTTCGACAAAATCGACAACTTCTTCCTCTTCTGCCTCCGACGACGACTTCCTCGCCGACTTTTACGCTCGCCTTTTTCCAGCCGAAGCGCGACGCGGTTTAGGCGAATTTTACACGCCGTCCGCGTTGGTCGCCGAAGTCGTCGACCGAGCGCTTTTCCATTTTACCCGACCGTCGTCGTCCGTTCAAACGTCGCCGAACGCCGCGACTTCCGCTCTTTCCTTTTTAACGCAATCCCCCCCGACTTCCCAAACGACTTTCCCAACGTCAACCTTGCAATTTGCGCAAAGCGCCGATTTCCCGTCGATTTTAGACCCGACGTGCGGCGACGGCGCGTTTTTAGCGCCCGTTTTGCGACGGCGAACGTCGTTCGGCGTCGATCCGGTTTCGGCGCTCTCTCAAATCGCCGGTTTCGACTTGAGTCCGTTGGCGGTTTTATCGGCGCGCGCTCGGCTGGCGTTCGCGGCGACGGCGTCCGTTTCCCCGAAAGAACGAGTCGGCGAACTCCGTCGAATCGTCGAACGGCGCCGCGCGACGCGTCCGAACGAACCGATTTTGCCGATTTTCCTTCTCGTCGCCGTCCGCGATCGCGTTCCGACGCTCGACGCGCCGTCGTCCGTTCCCCCAACTTC